>JBGPIT010000169.1:0-10187 GCA_041485125.1 Binatia bacterium
CCGGCCCCCAGGCGAATCTGATGTCGTCGTCCCTGATGCGCACCGTGCGCCAGTCCTCTGGAAATTCGAATGCCTCTTGCCGGCACCACCAGACGTTGCGGCCGCCGGGATCGCTGAGCTTGAGCTCGAGCGCATTGCGCGGTGCCGTGCCGTGGACGTCGAAGCAGATGTCGTAGCTCTCGGGCAGCGCGAGCGAGAGCTCTCTGCGCGCGACGACGAACCCACCGCCGCCGCGGAAGTCGAAATCGAGCCGCATCGCGGTGCCGTGCCGTCCCGGCTCACCCGCGATGCGGAGGCGCGCCAGACCCGAGGTGACGGGCAGCCAGCGCGACAGGTCCTCGAAGTCGTCGAGTATCTGCGGCACTATCCCGCCACGACCGTCGCCCCGACGGTTCCTGGGACGCGAAGATGACCAGCGAAAGCGACGAGAGCAGGATCCGCGGCGACCTGCGGCTGACGCGCGAGACGCTGCGGCGGTTCGCCCGCGCCCTGCGGCGATTCGCGAGCTCCGAGGTCGGCGGCAAGGCGGTTGCCATGCTCGTGTTGCTGATCGCCTTCTTGCTCGCGATCAGCGCCCTGAACGTCGTGAACAGCTACGTCGGGCGCGACTTCATGACGTCGATCGCGCATCGCGACACCGCCGGCTTCATCCACCACGCCATCCGCTATTTTCTGGTCTTCGCCCTCTCGACCGTGGCGGCCGTCGTCTACCGTTTCATCGAGGAGCGCCTCGGCCTGATGTGGCGGGAGTGGACGACGCGGCAACTCGTTCACGGCTACCTCCGGCATCGGGCGTACCACCGGCTGCACGTCGAGCGACCGATCGCCAACCCTGATCAGCGCATCGCCGACGACGTCCGCGCCTTCACCACGAACACGCTCTCGCTCGTGCTCATGTTGCTCAACGGCACGATCACCGTCGTCGCGTTTGCGGGCGTGCTCTGGACGATCAGCCCGCAGCTGTTTTTCGTCGGCGTGGGATACGCGGCGATCGGCTCGTTCGTCACCATCGTTCTCGGGCGGCGGCTGATCGGGCTGAACTATGCGCAGTCCGATCACGAGGCCGACTTCCGCACCGATCTCATTCACGTGCGGGAAAACGCGGAGTCGGTCGCGATCATGCATCGCGAGCGCCGGCTCGAGGCACGTATCTTGCGTCGCCTCACGGCGCTGACCGACAATCTCAGGCGAATCATCGCCGTCAACCGCAATCTCGGCTTCTTCACCACCGGGTACAACTACTCGATCCAGATGATCCCTGCGCTGGTGGTGGCTCCGCTCTTCATCCGGCGAGGTCGAGTTCGGGGTCATCACGCAGGCGACGATGGCGTTCTCGCAGTTGCTCGGAGCGTTCTCCCTGATCGTCACTCAGTTCCAATCGATCTCCTCCTACGCCGCCGTCGCCGCCCGGATCAACAGCCTCTCCGAGGCCCTGGAGGATACACCGGCGGTGACCGGACGGACGATCGACGTGATGCAAGACCACGGCCGGATCGCATACGAGTCGCTGACCTTGCGGTCGCCGCGCGACGGCCGCGTGCTGATCCACGAGCTCGACCTGTCCGTCCCGGCCGGCATGCGGCTCCTGGTTCACGCCTCCGACGACACCGCCAAGGTAGCTCTGCTGCGCGCCACCGCCGGCCTTTGGGACACGGGCGAGGGACGCATCCGACACCCCGGGCTCGACGAGCTCCTGTTCCTTCCGGAACGGCCGTACCTCCCACCGGGGACGCTGCGGGAGGTGCTGGTGCGCTTCGGCAGGGACGAGGCGATCTCGGACGAGCAGATCGTCGACGCCCTGCGCGAGCTCGATCTCGAGAAGATCGTGACACGAGCGGGCGGCCTCGACGTCGAGCACCACTGGGAGGACATGCTCTCGCTCGACGAGCAGCAGCTCCTCGCCTTCACCCGTCTGGTGATCGCCGTACCCCGCTTCATCTTCCTCGATCGCGTCGGCACGGCGCTCAACCCGCCGCAGGTCGAGCAGGTCATGCGCGCCCTCGGTCGACGAGCGATCGGCTACATCAGCCTCGGGGACGCCAGCCAGCGGCTGGACTACTACGACGCGGTCCTCGAGATCGCCGTCGGCGGGGCGTGGGAACTGAAGCCGGTTCGCGAGGGCAAGGTGGCGGAAGTATCCTCGACGCGATGAGAATGCGAATTTCGGGGTGTTCTGCACATCGCTCAACACGACCTCGCGCGACACTTGACTCCACCGACGCTTTGCTGTTGGTGCGCGCATACACCATCCTCAGCCATAGGAGATCCCCATGACGCTTCGGACGCTCGGGACCGCGGCAGCTTTCCTGCTCGTCGCCGGCAACGGTACCGCCTTCGCCGCGGACGGCGCGGCGATCTACAAGACGCAGTGCGCGAAGTGCCACGGTGACACCGGCCACGCCGACTCGCCTGCCGCCAAGGCCATGAAGGCTCCCGCGCTCGCCGGCGACGCCAAGATCGCAGGCATGTCAGACGCGGAGCTCGTCACGAAGATCAAGGAGAACAAAAAGCACGTCACCCTGAAGTCGGTGAGCGACGCCGACCTCACCGCGGTGGCTGCTCACGTGAAGCAGCTGGCCGGCGCGAAGTAGGGTGTCGAATACCGGTCGAAGGGTACCCGCCGCGTCGAGGAAAATTCAATTCGGAATCCGCGCGTGCGACGCTATGTCGCTCGCTCGGCGGGGTGCTCCAGCTGCTGCAGACACTCCTGCCCGCAGTATTCGCGGTCGGGCCAATGGGTGCAGCGCGCGACCTCGACGTGCGGCCTGCCCAGAGCCGCCGCGATCGCCGCGTCCTTCGCATCCACCTCGATCTGGGCGGGCATGCCGGTCTCAGGGCACGTGACCATCTTCGTCCCCCGATAGCGGCGGTACGCGTCCAGCGCGACCGGGACCGCGACGTACGCGACGGCGAGCGCGATGACCGCGCCGACCACCACGATTGAGGTCTCCATGGTCGTTCTCCTTTCACCGCGCCCGTCGAAGGCGCGAGGGACTTGAAGTGCAGATGTCGTGCCATCGAATGCCACCGCGGCACGTGGTCGCCCGGCGGGATGGTCCACTGACTTTCCAAAAATCGGAAAGGCAGGCCCCGGGAATCCGACGGATGGGAGGAGTAGGGTCGGCCCCAACCGAGCCGGGCGTCAGTCGATGATTCGGAGCGGCGCGGTCGTCGTCCAGTCGCCGCGCCAGAAGCCGATGACGAGCGCCGCGGCGCGCGCGGCTTCGAAGGTCGCAGCGAGCGTGGCGCCGGTCGTCTCGGCCCGGCTCACGCGGTCGCGGGTCCGATCGCCGGCGGCACATACGCGCAGGCCGGATCCTGCGCGAGGACGTATCCGGTGACCGCGTACGCACGCGCGCGCGAGCCGCCGCACACGTGGCGGAAGGGGCAGACGCCGCACTTCCCGCCGAGGAGCCGATCGTCCCGCAAGACGCGCATCAGCGGGCTGTCGCGGTAGATCGACGACAGCGACGTTCGCCGCACGTTACCGCAGACGATCGGGAGGAAACCGCTCGGGTACACGTCGCCCGTGTGCGAGACGAAGACGAAGCCCTTGCCGTCGTTCACGGGGGTGAGCATACGCCGATGCGTTCGCGCGTCGAGTCGCTGCGCGGCATCGCGTTGAAGGACCACACGACGAAAGGCGGGCGCCGCCGTCGTCTTGACCGGAAGCCCGGTGCGCTCGCTCCAGTCATAGAGATAGTCGAACACCAATTCGGCGCCGTCGGGGTCGAGCTGCGGTGCTCGGACGGCGCGACCCGTCGGGACCACGAAGAAGACGCTCCAGAGGTCGGGTGCGAGACTCGCGGCGCGTGTCCCCGTCGCGGGCAGCTCCCAGACGTTCGAACGCGTGAGGCTGGTGTTGATCTGCACCGAAAGCCCCGCGTCGCGGGCCTGCGCAATCGCGTCGAGCGTCGCATCGAACGACCCGGGCGTGCCGCGAAACGCGTCGTGGGCCGACGCGTCGGGGCCGTCGAGACTGAGCGCGATGCGGCGCACGCCTTCGGCTGCGAGGCGGCGCATCACGTCCGCGGTGACGAGCGGCGTCACGCTCGGTGCGACGGCGACAGACAGGTTGCGTGCCGTCGCAGCCGCGATCAGCCGAAAGAGATCGGGACGTTTCAACGGATCGCCGCCGGTGAGGACGAGCACGCCTGGATCGAGCTCGGCAAGCTGCTCGATCAGGTCGAGCGCCTCGTGTGTCGAGAGCTCCCGCGGATCGCGTTCCGGCATGGCCTCCGCCCGGCAATGCACACAACGGAGATCACACGCCCGCGTGACCTCCCAAATTGCGACGACCGGCCGTTCCGCGAGATTGACGCTGGTGAGCACCGGTCACCCCGGATAGATCGTCGGTACTGCGGCGGCGCCGTTGAAGAACCGCTGCAGGCTCTGGTTGTACCGGAAGAAAGTATCGATCTCGAGCTGATCCGGGCCGTCGAGGTGCATCGGGACGTCCGGGAACGTCAGCGAGTTGAGCGTGTGCTCGAGATCGGGGGCGCCGTGCGCGCGGATGTTCTCGATCATCTCGCGCCAGGCCGCGAGCGGTCCCTCGATGACGAAGTACGACGGCGGCGCGTCGGCGACCGAGGCGAGCGCGCGGACGCTGGTGACGGCGTAGCCTGCGAACGTGATCGCGAAGAGCTCGCGCCGGCCGCTGTCGTGCGTGACCTCGACGACCATCGTGCAATCGAGCGGGCCGAGCTCACGGTAGGCCTTCTCGTCGACGCGCATGATGGCCCCGAGACGGTGGAACCATGCCGCCGAGGGGAACGGGATCGCGCCGGCCGGCGCACGCCCGGGATGGTGGCGAACGGCTTCGTCGTTCGCGCGCGCGTTTTCCATCGTCGTCTCCCTCAGGCCGCGAGATCCGCGACCGGCAGCTCGCGTGGGATCACCATCCGCGACTCGCGCTCGAGGCCTGCGACCTTGAGGCGGTGCAGGTACTCCTTCACCTGCTTGTTGTAGAGGAACGCCAGCTTGCCCATGCCGGCGGCGATGTTCTGCACCCCGCCGCCGGCGAGGATCGCGCGCGGCTCGACGGTCTGCGGCTCGAGCGTGAGGCGGAAGATCGCCTCCTCGCCGAGATCGAGGATGTGGTGGATCTCGCGCGTCATCTCGGGATGGTGCTCCAGGAAGTACTTCAAGTGCCGGACGCCGTAGGCGACGTGGCGCGCCTCGTCCTGCATGCAGAGCCGGAAGATCGTCTTCTCGACCTCGGTCGGCGCCAGGAACTCGCCGGTCCGGAAGAGCGTCAGGATGAAGCCTTCGCCGAAGATGTGCATCAGCGAGCTCGCGGTGGTGTAGTTCGGTGCCTGCAGGATCGCCGCGAGCAGCTGCTCGTTCGCGGGCGACGCCATCAGCAGCCCGCCGCCGTTGGCGAGCGCGCGCTTGCGGAAGACGTCCATGTGGCGCGCCTCGTCCATGATCTGGGTCGCGAGGAAGAGCTTCACCTCGTGGAAGTCGTGGTTGATGTGACAAAGCCACTTCGCCGGCATGTCGCCGGCGACGAACTCGACCTCGGTGAAGTTGGTGCACATCTGGCAGACCGCGCGCTCGATGTCGTCGGGCAGCTTCTGGAGCTTGTGCCACGGCACGTCGGTGACCGAGTTCCACTGGCGCGTGACCGCCTCGTCGTAGAGCAGCGCGGCGTTGTCGGACCACACCTCGGACTTTTCATTGAGGTCGTACATCCCGAGCGAGGGAGTTTCCGGCGGCACGAAGGACCCGCGCGGCGCCATGCTGCCGTGGCGCGAGCCGAACTCGGGGATGTTCGCGTAGTGCCCGGTCTCGATGTCCTTGAGGCCGAGGCCGACCGGTCCCGGCTTCGCCTCGTGTCCCCAGCCCGCCGGGTTGGCGTGCATCCAGCTGAGGTCGAAGTTGCCGTGGACCATCTCCGCCATGCGGTCGAGGCCTTCGTTGACGATCGCGTTGTACTGGGCCATCGCTGCCTCCCGTTGAATGGGACACGCGCCGCCCTCGGCGGGGGCGCATCGCCGGGTGTGTCTTCGGCGCAACGCAAAGGACGTGCCACGCGAGATCGGCCGAAAACGCCGCGCATTTGTCGTCTCGGGCCATGCGAGATTCCCGTTTCCGCGAACGCGGCGGGCCGCGATTCACGACGGTGAGAACGACGACGGGCGTCCGCGGAACGACGTCAGCGGCGGGCGAGCTTCGAGACGATGTGCGTCACCCAGATCGCGGTGCCGGCGATCCAGACAGCCGCCGCGGCGCCGAGGTGTTGGAAGTAGGTGTCGCTCCAGTCGGCGACGACCCGACCGAGCATCGCGAGGATGAGGGCCGCGCCGAGCGCGCCGACCGCGAACGGACGGCCGAGCGCGAGCGTCTGGAGATCCAGGTGGCTGAAGACCACGTGCGTGGCGACGCCGAAGGCCAGGAGCGCGAAGCCGCCGATGAAGAGCACGTGCAACGCGGGCACGCGGTAGCTCGGTGCGAGCGCGGACAGCACGAGCCCGGCCGGCATGAGCCAGACCGAGAGCCACACGAGCTGGCGATGCAACCCGCGCTTGCCGGGCGGCCGCCACGCGTCGCCAGCGACGCCGAGGCCGACGATGACGACCGCGGCGCGGATGAGCGGGGCGACGCGTGCCCAGCCGCTTTGCTCGAGCACGAAGCTCGCGAAGATCAAGAGGCCGGCGCAGCCATACGCGAGCGCCTTCCGCCGCTCGCGCGGCGACGACCCGAGGTCGGCGGGCGGCGTTGCCCCGCTCATCAGCGGTAGGACGAGACCGCCGACGCCCACCGCGAAGCAGAGGAAGACGCCCTGCTCGACGAGCAATCGCCCGAAACCGAGAAGCGCCCCCGGCGTCTCCGAGAGCGATGCCGCCGCGATCAGGGCGGCGCCGCCGAGTCCGTGCAGCATGCCGATCGGGATCATCACGAATGCCGCCGGTGGCCGGCGCGCACCGCCGCCGCCGAGGAAGCGCCGCACGGCGAACTGCAAGAGAATCAGGAAGAGCGTCGCGTAGGCGAGCTCCGCGATCAGCCAGCGCTCCGCCAGCGCGGCGATGACGAACGCGGTGAGCGCCGCGACGGCGATGCCGAGCTCGAGCGCCGCCGGCGGCGCGGAGCTCGTCCGTCGCGGGATCGCCGTGAACAGGAAGCCGAGCGCGAAGGCCATGAGAAACGCCTGCATCTGAAGCAGGCCATGGAAGAGACACGAGTACGTGCTCGTCGCTCCGACGGCGTACAGCAGCCAGTGCCCGATGCCGATCCACCCGATGGCGACGCCGAGCGGAAAGAACAAACGAAAGGGCTCGCGCCGCCATCGCGACCCCGCGGGTTCCGGGAACGAGCGCTCGCTTTGCATGGGCCGCACCGCTCCAGCTATCGCCTGCCCTCGCCGGCGCCAGACGTTAAGAGCGCAACCAGGCTCCGAAGACGCGGCGGAAAGCCTGACGCGCAGCCGTATGATCTCGCGCGGACAGCTTGCCGATGAGCTTCTCGACGAGATCCGCGTCGACCGTCGCGACCTTCGACATCCGCAGCAAGCTCGGGTGAAGGAGCCCCGCAGCTTCCCAGTCGTCGAGGAGCACGTCGCCGTCGAGTTTCAGCGATTCGACTTGACTGGTGATCATCGCGAGCGTCGTGAGCCGGTTTCGCGGCGAGCGTACGGTGTGCGCGAGCACCAGCGCGGGGCGCTTCTTGGTCGCGGCGACATCGGCAAACGGAAATCGCACCAGCGCGACGTCGCCGGGTTTCACAGACGATCGTAGTCGGCGTCGCGAGGATCGTCCCACTCGTGGAACGCCGACTCGGCCAGCTTCGCGAGCGCCTTCGTCTCCAGCCGCTCGGCGAAGTAGGCCTCGAGGGCACGCGTGAGCACGTCCTTGACACTTGTATCGCGCTCGTTGGCTTCCGCTTTCAGGAGTCGCAGCAGTCGCGGGTCGCCAAGGTCAGCAGAAAGGCGCGTCGCCACCAATACACAATGATGCAAATGTGTATTTGCGTCAAGGCACGACAGTGCTCGCCACGGGGTGGCTTTCCCCCGCTTTCAGCCAGAGCAGCTTCAGGTCTTTCGGCAGCTGGCTGAACACGTCCCAGGCCTCACCTTCCTTCCCGGATGGACTACCGAGGACGTGTTGCAGCGTGTGGAAGACGGCGAGCACCGCGCGTTCGGCCTCCGCGTCGTCCGGCAGGCCGCTCCGATGTCTCACCCGGCCGACGAACTCGGGCGCGTGCGTCTTCAGCACGGCACGACCCGGCCGTTCTTGCTCGAGCCAGTCGCGTTTCAGTCGCCCCGGCAGCTGTGCCGCGACATCGGCCGCTTCCTTCTGCGTCAAGCGCTTCCGCAGCTCATCCATGACCACCAGCGCCAGGCCGTCGGCGCGCGGAATATCGCAGCGCAGGGCCTCGGCGATTTCGCGGAGAAACGTGTGCTCGTCCATGTGCGAGTCTCCTTCCACGTCAGATGGTGCAGCGCGCGTGCCAGCACGCGCCCACGACCGAGTACCGTCGCAGCAACGACCCCGCGCCCCTGATTGGCAACATTGGGAGTCCGAAGCGGCGCGCTCTCGAATCTGGGAACGCCAGCGCGGTCTGCAGGCGGTCATTGCGGCGCGAAAACGGCAGCGCCTTTGCATGGTAGAGGACAAAGCCCACGACGGGGGGACGTACGATGCACGAATACGATGAACAACGCGCCCGGATGGTCGAGAATCATTTGAAGGCGCGCGGCATCCGCGACGAAGCCGTGTTGGCGGCGATGCGTGCGGTGCCGCGCGAGGCGTTCATCGCCGGCGAGCTCGCCGAGTTCGCCTACGAGGACGCGCCGCTGCCGATCGAGGCCGGGCAGACGATCTCGCAGCCCTACATCGTCGCCGCGATGATCGTCGCGCTCGAGCTCGCGCCGCACCACCGCGTTCTGGAGGTCGGCACGGGGTCGGGCTACGCGGCCGCGGTCATGAGCCGCATCGCGGACGAGGTCTACACGATCGAGCGCCACGCGGAGCTCGCGGAAGCGGCCACGCGTCGACTCGGGACGCTCGGATACGCCAACGTGCACGTGCGTCACGGCGACGGCACGCTCGGCTGGTCCGAGCATGCGCCCTACGACGCGATCGCGGTCGCTGCCGGTGGTCCCGACGTTCCGCAAGCGCTCATCGATCAGCTGGCGATCGGCGGCCGCCTCGTGATCCCGATCGGGCCGACCCCGCGGCTGCAGAAGCTGGTCCGGCTGACGCGGACCGCCGCCGACACCTACACGCGCGACGATCTGGGCGAGGTGCGGTTCGTACCGTTGGTCGGCGTCGGAGGTTGGGCGGAGGCCGGAGCAGCGGAGCCGCCTGCCGTCATGCCCGCGCCGCGCACGCCGAGCCATCCCGAGGTCGTCGCCAAGCTCGTGCGCGAGGCCGCCGAGCCGCTCGCCGACATCGAGACCGCGTCCATCGACGCCTTGCTCGACCGGATCGGCGACGCGAGCGTCGTCCTCCTCGGCGAAGCGACGCACGGCACGTCGGAGTTCTACCGCATGCGGGCACGCATCACGCGCGAGCTGATCCTGCGCCGCGGCTTCACGGTGGTGGCGGTCGAGGCGGATTGGCCGGACGCGGCCCGCGTGGATCACTACGTGCGGCACGTCCCGGGGCCGCCGGCGCCGTGGAAAGCCTTCACCCGCTTCCCGACCTGGATGTGGCGCAACCGTGAAGTCGAGGGGTTCACGCACTGGCTGCACGCCTACAACGGCCAAGTCGAAAACCCGGAGCGGCGCGTCGGCTTCCACGGGCTCGATCTCTACAGCCTCTACACCTCGCTCGATGCGGTCCTGCGCTATCTCGACGGTGTCGACCCGGCAGCGGCGCGCGTCGCCCGCGCGCGCTACGGCCACTTGACGCCCTGGCAGGGAGACCCCGCGGCCTACGGACGCGCCGTGGTGACTGGCAAGTATCGCAGCTGCGAAGCGGAGGTGGTCGCGATGCTGCGCGACATGCTGAGCCGCCGCCTGGACTACCAGCAGCGCGACGGCGACCGGTTCATGGACGCGCTCCAGAACGCGCGGGTCGTCGCCAACGCCGAGCGCTACTACCGCGCGATGTACTACGGCTCACACGAGTCGTGGAACCTGCGCGACGAGCACATGTTCGAGACCCTGCAGGTGCTGCTCGCGTTCCGCGGACCGGAGACCAAGGCCGTGATCTGGGAGCACAACTCTCACGTCGGGAACGCCG
>JBGPIT010000170.1:0-10116 GCA_041485125.1 Binatia bacterium
AAGAAGCCGGTCCCGATGGATCCCTGGAGCCGCAACTACTTCTACACGAGCCCGGGCGAGCACGGCGACTACGACCTGTACTCGTACGGCTCCGACGGCGCACCGGGCGGAGACAAGGACGCCACCGACATTGCGAGCTGGCAGGGATAGCCGCCGCCTCGGGCACGCCGGGTTCACTCTCTTCGAGCTCATCGTCGTGCTGTTGATCATCGCGATCGGCAGCGCGTTCGTCGCTCCCGCGATCTCGAGCGGTTGGGAGTCGCGCCAGGTCCGCCAGGGGACGCGCAGGCTCGCCGGGATCATGCGCGGCCTGCGCGAGCAGGCGGTGCGCCGCGGCGTCGAGCAGGAGCTCGTGCTCGAGCCCGACGGCTCGACCGTGCACTGGGCCGAGGATCAGACGGTCTCGCTGCCCGAGGGCGTCGAGATCGAGGGCGTGCGCGGCGGCTGGCGCGACGGGGACGGCAGCGTCCACGTCATCTTCTACCCCAACGGCGGCACGACCGGCGTTGCACTTCTCGTCTCCGGCCCGTCTGCCGCCGGACTCAAGTTCGGTATCGATCTCGACCCGCTGCTCGGCTCGGTCGCGATCCGGAACGCCGCCGGATGAGAGCCTCGCGCGGCTTCACCCTCATCGAGGTCGCGATCGCGCTCGCGATCGTCGGCATCGGCGTGACGACGGTCCTGCAGCTTTTCTCGGGCGGCCTCCGCATGGAAGCGGGGGCGAGCACGCGCGCCAAGGCGGTGATCTACGCGCGCGGGCTCCTCGACGACGTCATGGCACGCTCCGAGATGGTGCCGGGCGCCGATCAAGGCCGCTTCAACGACGGCTATCACTACGAACGGCGCGTCCGCCTGGCGCCGGAGGCGACGGATCAGACCAGCGACCTCGACGTCCAAAGCGAGATTGCGATGTACGAGATCGAGGTGACGGTGCTCTGGCCGCGTGACGAGACGCGCGAAGGCACCTACACGCTCCGCACGCTGCGGGTCGGACAGCGGCCACCGCAATGAGCGCCCGGCACTCCAGGCAACGGCGGCGCGATCGGGGCACCGGCGCGGCGGCGGGCTTCACGCTGATCGAGGTCGTGCTCGCGCTGGTGATCCTGAGCCTGATCGCGCTCATGCTCTACAGCGCCTTCGAGACCGGCCATCGCGCCGTGATCGCGGGCGAGCGCAAAGCCGACGTGAATCAGCGCACCCGTCTCGCCGAGGAGATCCTCGGACGCCAGATCCGCTCCGCGGTCTTCTACTTCGCGCGCCACGACGAGGACCAGGTTCCCTATTTCGTCGGCCGCGCCGACGGCGTGAGCTTCGTCACCTCGGCGCCGCAGGGACGCGGCGGCACCGGCCTCGCCGTCGCCACCTACCGCGTGCTCGACAACCAGCTCGTGCTCGAGGAGCGCGGCGTGTTCTCGCCCGACGATCTCTACGATCCGCCCTCCGATGCCGCGGTCGCGCGCGCCGTCCTGGTGCCGCACGTCAGCAGCATCCTCTTCGAGTACATCGCGCGCGACGACACCGAGGCGAACTGGCAGCGGACGTGGGACGCGCAAGAAGAGGACGCGCTGCCGGCCGCGGTCCGCATCACCATGGAGGGCCTGCCGTTCTTCGACGACGTGCCGTGGACGCAAGTCGTCCCGCTCATGACCATCGCCTACGGCTGGGGTGCCGACGACTTCGAGCAGCCGCCCGACGAGGAGGACCACGAAGGCGACGGCGACTCCGTCGGTGACAACGACAACAACGCGAGCCCGGACGAACCGGCCGATCCGGAAGATCTGGAAGACAGTGGCAACTAGCGAATCATAGGCATGCGATCAGCTGAGGACATTCGACGGATCGTGAGGACCGCCGCCGCGGCGCGCATCGCCCGCGTGGGCCGGACGGCGACGTCTGCGCTGGCGGGCCATGCCGGCTCCGAGCGCGGCGTCGCGCTCTTGATGGTGCTCTGGGTCTTCATGGTCCTCACCGTGCTGGTCGGCGAGTTCGGGCGCAGCATGCGCGACGACGCGGTCGCGACGCAGAACCTCGCCGAGGAGGTGCAGGCGCGCGGGATCGCAATGGCGGGCATCAATCAGGCGATCTATCGCGCGCTGCGCTCGCACGAGACCCAAACCGAGGCGACCCGTCACGCCCAGCAACAGCAGCAGCAGAAGCGCGGGCTCGAGACCAAGGAACCGGAAGTCTGGCTCGCCGACGGCAAGCCGCACGAGGCCCCATACGCCGGCGGCAAGTACACGGTCCGCATCTTCGACGAGGGCGGTAAGATCAGCTTGAACCGCGCCGACGAGGCGCTGCTGCGCCGCGTGTTCGCCAGCCTCGGCGTCGAGCGCTCGGAGCAGGAGGAGATCGTCGACGCCATCCTCGATTGGCGCGACAGCGACTCGCTGCGCCGGGTGCACGGCGCGGAGGAGGAGTACTACGCCAAGCTGCCGGAGCCGTATCGGCCGAAAAACGGCGCCTTCGACTCGGTCGAGGAGCTGCTCCTGGTGAAGGGCATCAGCCACGACCTCTTCTATGGAACCCAACCGGCCAAGTTCGCGCGCGACGAGAAGCCGGCGATCCCCCTCACCGAAGTCTTTTCCGTGTTCAATAGGACCGCTAACATCAACATCCGCTCGGCCTCGCCGGCGGTCCTACGGGTCCTGATGCAAGGAGAGGAGGAGGATGTGGAGGCGGTGATCGAGGCGCGAGACGCCGATCCAGCGAGTGCACTCAAGCTGCTGCAGGCCAAGATCGGCGACGCGCTGCTGTCGCGCCGGGTGGTCGACCGCGCGCCGACCACGGTCGCGATCGACGCGCGGGCGTCGATGGAGCACGGCCACATCCAGGCACGCGTCGGCGCGATCATCGACTTTTCCGAGGACGGCGACGGCTTCCACGTCGCGCGTTGGATCGACCGCCTACCGGCGCGCGGAACCTGATGGACCTCGCCACCTTCTCGCTTCGCATCCGGCGCGCCGACTTTCTCGACGGCCTCGGCATCTTCGTCGAGCCGTCGCGGGTGACGCTGGCGCACGTGACCAAGCGCTTCATGCGCGTGGCGTTGCGGCACGCCCGGAGCTACCCGCTCGTGGTGACGAGCCCGCAGGACCGGCTACAGAGCCTCGAGCAGGCTGTCGCGTCGTTCACGCGCGAGTTCAACGTGCAGCCCGGCGCGGTCCATCTCTGCCTCGGTCGCCACGAGCTGCTGCTGAACCGCATCATGCTGCCCGCCGCCGCGCGCGAGAATCTCCAGCAGGTGCTGGAATACGAGGTCGAGCGCATCATCCCGCTGCCGCGCGACGAGATCTTCTACGACTACCAGGTGCGCGAGTCGGGTGGCGGCGAGGCCGGCCGGCTCGCGGTGCTGGTGGTGTCGGTGCCGCGACGGGTGGTGCGCGAGTACCTCGACGCGCTCGAGCTCGCCGGCGTGCGGCCGAAGACGGTCGGTATCGCGGCGGTCGCGCTCGGGGACTACGCCGCGTTTTGCCGTGGACCGTCCGACGCGCCGTTCGCGATCATGACGCCGAGCGGGCGCGACTTCGAGCTCGCGGTCTTCGTCGAGCGCCAGCTCATCGCCGACCACGTGCTGCGCGACGGGCTCACGCCGACGGCCGCGGAGCTCGACGAGATGATCCGGCGCGACCTGGCGGAGGTCTTTCGCGCCCCCGAAGGCGAGGTCGAGGTGCTGTACGCGGGCGCGCCGCTCTCGGCGGCGAGCGTCGACGGCACCCCCGATCTGTTCACGCTCGCCCACGGACGTCTCGAGGCGCCGCCCGAGTTCTTCGAGAGTCCCGAGCCGGCGCTGTTGCCGGCGGTCGGCGCCGCGCTGGCGGCCGCGCGCGAGGGCAGCGTCGACGTCAACCTGTTGCCGGAGGAGGACCGGCCGGGCCTGCAGGAAGGCCTGCTGGTGCCGCTCATTCTGCTCGTGATCGTGGCTCTACTGACGCTGGTGTACGGCGGCAGCGTGATCGTGCGCGACGAGATGACCCGGCGGGCGCTGGCGCACGAGGTCGAGGCGCTCGAACCGCAGGTGGCGGTGGTGAAGAAACAGGAGGCGGAGGCGCGCACGCTCGAGGCCCAGCTCAGCACCCTCACCACCGATCAAGACCGTCGCATGATCAACTATCTGCGCGAGCTCACCGACCGCATCCCGACCGACGCGTATCTCACCACCATGCGCTACCGGAACGGTCGCGTCGAGATCGACGGCTTCGCGACCAAGGCCTCCGAGCTCATCAAGACCCTTGAGGACTCGCCGCTCCTACGCAACGTGCAGTTCACCTCGCCGACGACGGCCGGACAGGGCGGGCAGGAGCGTTTCTCGATCGTCGCGGAGGTCGAGGAATGAACTGGCGTGACTGGTTCAGCAAACGGGCGCCGCGCGAGCGCGCCCTCATCATCGCGGGTGGCGTGCTCATCGTCCTCGCGCTGCTCCGCTTCCTGGTGCTCTCGCCGTTCCTCGCCTATCGCTCCAACTTGCGCGACGACATCGACGCCAACCGCGCCATGCTGGAGAACGCCTCCGCCTATCTCGCCCGCTCCGGCGACACCGCGCGCCAGCGCGAGGCGCTGCAGGGACGGTTCAAGCAGCTCCGCGGCCAGCTGGTACCGGGCGACACCCCGACCTTGGCGGCCGCGGCCCTGCAGGACACGCTCCGCAATCTCGCCAACGAGAAAGGGATCGACATCCAGAGCACGCAGGTGATGCGCGAGGAGACCGTCGGCGACTTCAAGCGCATCGCGGTCCGCATCACCGTGACCGGTGAGCTCCGCAACCTCGCCGAGTTCCTGAACGCGATCGAGCACGGGCCGGTCCGTGTGGCGCTGCCGTTTCTCGAGATCAGCCGCCGCGGCGCCGCGCTGCGCGGCAAAGGCGCGCGCACGCTCGCGGCGACGCTCGAGGTGAGCGCCTTCATTCAGGGCGCGATGATGCCCGAGGCGGCTCCGGCCGCGGCGGCAGATGGCGGCTCGCCCCGGCCCAGAACGGCCGCGACGCCGCGTCCCGAGGGGGCGGCCTGATGAAGCGGCTCTTGATCGTGAACATCGTGCTGCTCGCGATCGTCGTCGTGCTCGCGGCGCAGATCGCCAGCCTGTGGTGGCGGGGCCAGCCGGCGGTCGATCCGGTCGTGCCGAAGGCCGCGAAGCCGCCGAAGGCCGACGTCCGCAATGCGCCGCGCCGCCCGCCCGCGCCCGACATCGCCGAGAAGATCGCGGCCAAGGATCTCTTCGACCCGACGCGTGCACCCGCGACTGCCGAGAGCGTCGCCGCCACCGAGGAGCCGGTCCGTCCGTTGACGTTGGCGCTGATGGGCGTGATGGTCGCGGCCGGCGAGCGCCAGGTGCTGGTGAAGGACCAGACCCAACCGAAGCCGATCTGGCTGCGCGAAGGCGAGCAGATCGGCGGCTACTCGGTCGCGCGCATCGATCCGGAGGCGGTGGTCATGACGGCGCCGAACGGCGACGAGACACGCTTGATGATCAACGTCGAGAAGCACGCCGGCGCCGTGCCGGCGACCGGGCCGGCCGGCATCCAGCCGCCAGCGACGGTCGTGATCAGGCCGGGCGTGCCGAGCCCCGCGGCGACGCCGGTGCGCCCGCGGCGTGCCGGCGCGGCAGGCACCGACATCAAAGAGAAGATCGAGCGGCTGCGTGAGGAAGCGCGGCGACGGCGTGGGCAACCGGAGCAACCGGCGCCGCCCGGCCAGCCACCGTCGTAGCGTGAGGAGGAGACCGATGATGCATCGAGCACTGATCAGCGTCGCCGTAGTGGCGTGGATGCTGTCGTCGTCGACCACTCACGCGCAACCCAACCAAGGCGCGCTGCCCGCGGACGGCGCGGCGGCCCCGACACCGATGCCGGTGCCGACCCCGCTGTATCCGATCGCACCGGCGACCGTCGTGGGGCTGCCGACCGCGCCGCCGCCGCACGTCGCCGCGCCTGCGCCTCCCGCGTTCCCGGCGGCCGTCGACGGCGCGCCGGCACGTGCGTCGAGCACCGCGGCGTCCCCGATCGCGGCCGCCGCCGAGGACTCGGTGGTGTTGAACTTCGAGGGCGCCGACATCCGCGAGGTCATCCACAGCCTCGCCGACGCGCTCAACATCAACTACCAGATCGATCCGCGCATCCAGGGGCAGGTGACGATCCGGACCACCGGCACGATCGCGAAGGAAGACCTCTTCCCGGTCTTCCACCGCATCTTGCGCTCGAACGGCATCTCCGCTGTCCAGGTCGGTGACATCTGGCAGATCATTCCGGTCGCCGAGGCCAAGACCAAGGCGATCATCCCGAAGAGCCCGTCCGAGGTCTCGAGCTCGAAGCGCCAGGACCTGTTCGTGATCGAGGTCGTTCGCATCGAGCACGTCGCCGCCCAAGAGATGCTCAACGTGATCCAGCCGTTCGTCACGCCCGGCGGCGACGTCATCCCGTATTCGCGCTCGAACCTGCTCATCATCACCGACCTCGAGTCGAACGTGGCGCGGCTGAAGGACTTGATCGGCACCTTCGACCGTGACGCGTTCCGCGACCTGCGCGCCAAGGTCTACAAGATCGAGCACGCGAACATCGAGGAGATCGGCCAAGAGCTGCTGGCGATCATGGACACCTACGGCGTGACGCCGGCGAGTGCGGAGGAGCGCGGCGTCTACATCATCCCGTTGGCACGGCTCAACTCGGTCGTCGTGGTTGCCTTCAACCCGACGATGTTCGCGGAGATCGACCGCTGGATGAAGGTGCTCGACGTGCCGCCCGAGGAGGGCGCCGGCCGCGCCGTGCACGTGTACGCCGTCGAGAACGCCAAGGCCGCCGACCTCGCGTCGATCCTGAGCGAGCTCTACGGCAGCAGCAGCTCGAAGCGCGGTCAGCAGCCCGCCTACACGCCGTTCGGCACCCGCCAGCGCGGCGGCGCCGCCGCACCAGCGGGAGGCCGCGCGCCGGCCGCGCCGCGCGCCATGGCGCCGGCGCCGGCGGCGGTGAACCAGCCGCTTCGCAACTTCGACGACTTCGACGAGTATGCGCCGCTCGCGCAGTTCGACAGTGGCGGCGGGGGGGGCGGCCTCGGGAGCTCCTCCTCTTCCTCCGGCGGCATCGGCACGTCGTCGACGTCGTCCGGACGCGGGCGCCAACGCGGCCGCGGGAACACGGGCGGCGTAGGCACCTCCGCTGGCGGTCTCGGTGGTACCGGCCAGGGCGCGACCGGTTACGTGCTCGAAGGCGGCGAGCCGGGTGACATCTTCCGCCAGGAGGTCCGGATCGTCGCCGACGACGTCACGAATTCGCTGGTCGTGCTCGCGACCAAGAAGGACTACGAGGACATCAAGGAAGTCCTGCGCCGGCTCGACATCGTGCCGCGCCAAGTCCTGATCGAGGTGCTCGTCGCCGAGGTGACGCTCGACGACAAGCTGCAGTTCGGGGTCGAGTACGCGCTCACGCAAGACAGCCGGAACGGTGCCCTGGGCCGCATCGTGGGCGCGAGCGCCAGCACCAGCACGACCAGCGGCACGACCACCACCACGGCCACCACCTCAGGTACGGTGGGCGGCGTGGCGTCGAGTCTCTTCGACGTAGGCGCCGCCATGGTGTCGAAATCCTCGGGCTTCACCGGCATCCTCAGCGACAACCGCAATTTCGCGGTCGCGCTGAACGCGCTCGCGTCGAAGGGGAAGGTGAAGGTGCTGTCCGCGCCGCACCTGATGACGGCGGATAACCACGAGGCGCACATCCTGGTCGGCACCGAGGTGCCGATCATCACCACCCAACAAAGCGCCGTCGGCGTCCAGACCAACAACAACACGAACGTGCTGCAGAACATCCAGTATCGCGACACCGGCACCATCCTGACGATGCTCCCGCAGGTCAACTCGGAGGGTCTCGTCAACATGCAGATTCACCAGGAGGTGAGCGCGATCGCCCAGCTGTCGGTCGGTGCGATCGGATCGCCGTCGTTCTCCTCGCGCGAGGCGGAGACGACCGTCGTCGTGCAGAGCGGCGAGACGATCGTGATCGGCGGCATCATCGACGAGACGGTCAACCGTGCGCGGACGGGTGTGCCGTTCCTCATGGACATCCCGGTCATCGGCCGCGCGTTTCGCGTCGATTCCGATTCCGTCAACCGGACGGAGCTGATCTTGTTGGTGACGCCGCACGTCGTCCGTGACCGCCAGGAGTCGCGGCAGGCGACCGAGGCGTTCAAGACGCGCCTCGAAGGGATGCGCCGTGATCTCGACCGGTACGAGCGCAAGCGTCCCGACTACGGCGGACCGAAGCCTCCCCCCTCCACGCTCGAGCGTGACGCGCCGACCCCGGCGGAACGGACCGAAGATTGATGGCGGAGCAGACGATTACCGCGGCGCGGGACGGGAGCGGATGGCGGACGTGGCTGGTGGCGCTGGGGCTCCTCCTCGCCGTCGGAATCGCGTTCGGCAACGCCCTGCAGAACCAGTTCGTGTTCGACGACTATCTGCTGATCATCAACAATCCCTCGGCGCGCGCGCCGCTCACCGACCTCTCGTCGCTGAACGTGTACCGTCCGGCGCGGGCGCTCTCGTACCGGATCGACTATGCGATCGGTGGGCTGCACCCGTGGATCTTCCACCTCTCCAATATCGTCTACCACGCGATCACCGTGCTGTTGGTCTGCGCCCTGCTCCGCGCGTGCGCCTTCTCATTGCCGGCCGCGGCCGCCGGCGCGCTGCTCTTCGCCATCCACCCGGTGCAGACCGACGCCGTCACCTACGCGTCCGGGCGTCGTGACGTCCTGTGCGGGCTCTTCTTCGCGGCGGGCTTCCTCGCCTATCTCTCGTATCGCGCGCGGCGCTCGACGGCCGCGCTGGTCGCTGCGGTGGCGTGCTACGCGGGCGCGATCCTCAGCAAGGAGATGGGCGTCACCTTGCCGCTCGTCTGCCTGCTCTACGACCGCTGGGAGGCACGCCACGCCGGCGGAGCGGGGCGCCGCGGTACGGATGCCGGCGCCGGCGGGCCGAGGAGGGTGCGCCTCCTGGTGTGGGTCGGTGCGGCGCTCCTCGTCGGGCTCGCCGTGTACGCGCTCTCGTACGGGCCGTTCCTCCGTAACTATCTCCACCGGGTGCGCTGGCACGGCGGCAGCGCGGGGGCGAACTACGCGACCGTCGCGCGCATCTGGGTACACTACCTCGGGCTGGTTATCTGGCCGGCACAGCTCACCGCCGACTACAGCTTTCGCACCTTTCCGGTGTCGACGTCCCTGCTCGACGCGCGCGCGATCATCGGCGCCGCCGTGCTGCTCGTGCTCGCCGCCCTTGCGGTGCGGAGCTGGCGGCGCGGTGGGACGTTCGGTTTCGCGGCGGGGTGGTGGGCGATCACGCTGCTGCCGGTGTCGCACGTCCTGCCGTACAGCGAGCTGATGGCAGAGCATTACCTCTACATCCCGATGATGGGCGTCGCGTTTGCGTTCGCCGGCGCGGTCGCTGCCGCGCTCGCGTGGGTGCCCGAGCGCCGGCGCGCAATCGCCGCGGCGGTACTGCTGATCGCGGCCGCTGCGACGGTACGGACGATCGTCCGCAACCGAGACTGGCGCGACACCTTGAGCATCTGGTCGGCGACCGTCGCGACCGCCCCGGACTGTGCGCGCGCCCGCTTCAATCTCGGCCAGGCCTATTTCGAGCGGGTGCGATTCGCCGACGCCGAGCGCGAGTGGCTCGCCGCGGCGGCGCTCAGGCCGCGCGACCCTGCGACCGCGCGCGCGCTCGCGACCCTCTACTATCGGCTCGGCAAGTACGATCTCGCGACGGCACGCGTCAAGGATGCGATGGAGATCGCGCCGTACGATGCCCAGGCCGAGGTGCTCGCCGGCTGGATCGCGGTCGACAGCGGCGAGCCCGAGCGCGCGCTGCCGTACTTCGACTCCGCGCTCGCACGGCTGCCGCCGCAGGAGGCCGCCGGGGCCAAGCTCGGCCGCGATCGGGCGATGGAGGCGCTGCATCCGCCGGAGCAGACGATGCAACGGTTGAAGAAGAAGTCCGGCGGGGGCGAACACTGAGTCGCGCCGGGACGGCGGTGGCGCCGGCCCGGATGGGGCGGGCGGTGTGGCGCGCGCGCGGCGTCGTGGGCGCGCTCGTCGCGCGAGAGCTCCGCGGCCGCTACGTCGGCTCGGCGAT
>JBGPIT010000171.1:0-10109 GCA_041485125.1 Binatia bacterium
ATCCCACCGAGGGAGTCGTCGCGACCTGCATCGCCGCGATCCCGTCCGGCGCGATCGCCGATCCAGTCACCGGCACCAACACCGGCGTCCAGGTGACGCCCGACCGCTCCCACATCCTCGTCAGTAAGGACGTCGGGACGGAACACTGGGCAATCGCCGGAAGCTCCGTCGACGACAGCATCAGCGGCAACGTCTTCCGCAGCGACGGCGGCGCGCCCGCCTTCGTGTGGTGTCGAAAGACGGGTGACGACCAGAATCCCGACATCCGCAAGCGCAAACTCGTTTACGAATGCTCCGGTGCCGATGCGTGTCCGATCTCAGGCTGCAACCCCGACAAGCAGTGGAACGTCATCGCGAGCGACGTCCAGCTGCTCGCCTCGTTCTTCCTGCCCTGACACAATGCCGTCGTGGAGGTCGTCCCATGATGCGGCAGCTCCGGGTTCGGACCGTCGTTCTCGTCTCGCTCGTCCTCGCCGCGCTCGTCGGTTGGGGAGTAGCCGGTCATTACCTCTACAAGGCGTTCATCGGCCTCGATCCGGTGGCGTTTCCCGCCGGGTCGCTGTTCGAAGCCATCGGCGAGACCCTCCTGCCGCCGGCCGGGTTCACCATAGCGGGCGTGACGCTCGCGATCACGATCGTCCTCGCGTTTGCCGTCGTGACGTTCGTCGTCGTGCGGCGCGCCGCGCGCGCGTCTCGTCCGACTGACGCCGACCGGCGCCGCTTTCTCGCCGGCGCGGCGACCGGTGGCGCCGCCGCGCTCGGGACGATCGCCGTCGGCGGTGCCGCGATGTTCTCCAATGCGTGGCTCGGCGTCGGGCGTGGGGGCCGCGGCTGGCGCGAGCCCGTCCAGGAGATCTTCAAGGCGGAGGTCGTCACGACCGCACCCGAGTGGCGCGAGGCGTGGAAGGGCAGCCGCGTACAGGCCTATCGCCGGCTCGGCCGCACCGACTGGAAGGTATCCGACATCGTCCTCGGCACCGGCCAGATCAGCGGCGCGAACGGCGAGCAGATCGCGCGGCTCGCGATCGACCGCGGCGTCAACTACTTCGACACCAGCCCCGACTACTCCGGCGCCGGCAGCGAGGACGCGATGGGCCGCGCCATCAAGGGCAAGCGCGACGAGCTCTTCATCGCGACCAAGTTCTGCACCCCCGCCGGCCACCTGCCGACCGGCACCTCGGTCGCCGACTACAAGAAGGCGATCGAGGGCAGCCTCCGCCGCCTCGGCACCGATCACGTCGATCTCGTCCACGTCCATTCCTGCGACGAGGTCGATCGGCTCATGGATCCCAACGTGCACGAGGCGTTCGACCGCTTGAAGGAAGACGGCAAGGTCCGCTTCCTCGGCTTCTCGAGCCACACGCCGAACCTCGTCAACGTCGCCAACGCCGCGATCGACTCGAACCGTTTCGACGTCATGATGCTCGCCTACCACCACGGCATCTGGGCTCCCCTTCCCGGCATCATCGATCGCGCCCACCACGAGCGCGACATGGGCGTCGTCGCGATGAAGACCCTGAAGGGCGCCAAGCAGCACGGCCTCACCGGCTTCCGCGACGAGGCCGACAGCTACGCGCAAGCCGCTTTCAAATGGGTGCTCTCGAACCCGAGCGTCTCGTGCGCCGTGATCTCGTTCTTCGAGCTCCAGCACGTCGACGAGTATCTCTACGCGTCGGGTCGGGAGGTCACCCGCACCGACGTCGCCATCCTCGAGAAGTACGACCGCGAGATCCTCGGCAGCTACTGCTCCCCGCACTGCGGCGAGTGCCTCGGCCACTGCCCCGAGTCGCTCCCGATCCACGACGTCCTCCGCCACCGCATGTACTTCGAGGACTACGGCCGGGAGAAGGAAGCGATGCGCCTCTATTCGGCGCTCGAGAAGAACGCGTCGGTGTGTGCTGAGTGCCCTGCTCCTTGTCTCGGCGTGTGTCCGGTCGGTGTGCCGATCCGAGAGCGGATGATGGGGGCGCACGAGCTGCTGACGCTGGCGTGAGTCACCGGGCCCCGCAGCGCGTGGCGGCGGCGCGTTTCGATAGGTGGTCGAGGTCGTTGTAGATCGCGAACTGATTGATGTTGAGTCGGTGCAGCTCGCTTAGTTAGGAGGTCGCTCTTTGCCGCGGCTGGAATGAGCATTTTGGCAAGCGTCTCGTTCGTGCCTCGTTCCGAGTTGTGCATATGGAGCGTGAAGCACGAGCTCTGTTGCCCGATCCGGCCCGGTTGATTGTCAGGTCGTACCGGAACGACGACAGCCCGTCGTGCCTTCTGCGGCTCGTGCCAAAAGGACTCTCCGATCGCATCCCTGACGTACGGATGACGCATTCCAACGACGTTCCAGAGGCCCTCGTCCCCGCAGTATTCTCTTGGGGGCTGAATGTCGGCTATTAGCTGCTCCTTCAAGACCTCAGATCGCCGATCAGCGGCTCTGCCGCGCATGACACTCGTTGGTCAGGCGGCATGACCGGAGACGAGCTCACTCAGGTCCGCGGAACCGCCAGCTGAGGAAGTGCTCCCCGGATGCGCCCCTCGTGGAAGACGATCTCGCTTGCTGCCAGGGAGGTTTGCAATGCCGCAGGCCCGGCCTGGACGAGTGCTCCGTCGCGGGTGAGGACGCACTTGCCGGCCTCCTCCGCAGGGAGGCTCGCGACGATCACGCGCGCCTCGTCGAGCAACGCGTGCCAGGTCTTCGAGAGCTCCGCCGGGTCGGGCACGGGTCCGTCGAAGGAGAGCGTTTCGATCTCTACACGCGAGTAACGGACCGTACGCGCGGCCTGCTCTAGGATCCCCGCAGGGCTGAAGCCTGGATCCTTGCCGCACGCAGCCCACGCGAGATAGCCGAGCGGCTGGATGTGCCGACAGCATTCCAGCAGGTCGATCCAGTCGCGCACCTCCACCCGGCCGACCAGCGCCAACACTTTGTTGGTGGCGAGATCGAAGGGGTGAAGGACCAAGCCGAGGTCGGCATGCTCGACGAGCGGAAAGAATCGGTACGCGCTGTCTCTCGCCCACTGGAGGATAACGGTGTCTCCCGAACGCTGCACCTCGGCTTCCACGAAGGATGGCCGCTCGCGCAGCACCCGGAGTCCGAATCCGCTCGCCTCCAACGACCTTCGATCGGCATCCCATGCCGCGTCGACCGCCTGATCGGTATCGTGAAAGAGGTCGATGTCGCGTGAGATTCTGGCCGCTCCGATAGCCTCGATCAGAGCGACACCTCCGGCGACATAGCTCTCACCGCTCCGGATGCGGTTGCCGGCGATCAGACGGCAGACGGCGCGTTGGAGTTGGGTGAGAGCCATTGCCTGATGCTCGCGGCCTTGCGGAACGCCTCGAGGTCACCATGGCGTTCGATGTAGTTCAGCGTCCGCAACTGCTCCTCGCGCGTTTCTGGGTAGTAGTCTGCCCGCAGAAACCAGAGACACTGCCCGCGGTACTCATCGACCAGCGCATTGATCGCTCGCGCGACCGATTCTGCCTGCGCGTCCATGACGATCGACTGTAGTCGCGAGAGCCGACCCTGACAACCGGCAAGCCATGGCCGCGCAGCCCGCGTGTACAGATCCAAGTACGGCTTGAGCTGGGACGCGGATGATCCTAGAGTAAGGATTCCTTGCTTTCCGACAGAGTCGGAGTAGGCGTCAGCGCGGGTTGCGACTGGCGCACGGAGGACACCCATGCTCGCCAAGCTCACGGCCAAGAATCAGCTGACCCTACCCAAGAGCATCACCGCCGCCATAGGGGTGGTCGAGTATTTCGAGGTCGAGGCGCACGAAGGTCGGATCATCCTCACGCCCGTGCGCATCCAACGCGTCGACGCCGTGCGCTCCAAGCTCGCGGAGCTCGGCTTGGACGAACGGGACATCGCCGACGCCGTCGCGTGGGCGCGCCGGCCGCCGCGAAGGAAGTCCGCTCCGGCGCGGCGATGACCCGCGCACCGCAAGTGGTGCTCGACACCAATCTCGTGCTCTCCGCGCTGGTGTTCAGCCACGGCCGTCTCGCGGTGCTTCGCCAGGCATGGCACGAGGCGCGTTGCCGGCCGCTCGTGTCCCAGGCCACGGCTACCGAGCTCGTGCGTGCCCTCACCTACCCGAAATTCAAGCTCTCCCCCGAACAGCAACGGGAGTTGCTTGCCGACTACCTCCCCTTCTGTATCGCGGTGCCCATGCGGAGCCCACTACCCAAGACACCCGTGTGCCGTGATCCATTCGACGTGCCGTTCCTCCAACTCGCGCTCGCCGGCAACGCCGACTACCTCGTCACCGGCGACCGGGATCTCCTGGCGCTGGCGGGGAAGCTCTCCTGCCCGATCGTGACTGCCACCAGGTTGCTGGCGGAGCTCGCGCAGGCC
This sequence comes from Binatia bacterium, assembly GCA_041485125.1. Lineage (GTDB taxonomy): Bacteria > Desulfobacterota > Binatia > UTPRO1 > UTPRO1 > JBGPIT01. The sequence continues at coordinate 4,346 of JBGPIT010000171.1, forward strand.
GGAGCGTCGTAGACTTCGAGAGCGCCGGCGGGTCGGGCGCGGGTCCCTCGAAGGCGAAGGGGTGAACGACCAAGCCGAGTCGGCATGCTCGACGAGCGCCGCGCCTCGTTCGCCGGCGTCGCGAGTCGGGCTCTCGACCTAACCATGTCGGTAGCCATTTACGCTGACGTTCGCGTTACTGCCCCAGTACGGCGCAGGATATTCGCCGACTGATTCGAACGCGGCTGCACTTTTGGCGTGACTCGACGGCTGCGAGCGCGGCATAGGCCAGCCTCCCCAACCAACTCTGGTGCAACGCCCGTGAGCACAGGAGGTGACTATGGGCTCGAATCGAATGAGAGCGGCCTCGCGCCTGCTCCCCGCCATCCTTTTCCTTCTCGTCAGCGCTTCGTTGCCGGCTGCTACCTGGGCGCAGGGCGCGCTCGACGCGGTCGCATTCGTCAAGCAACGATTCATTCACGGTGTTCCGTACGACGAGGCGCGACAGCTGCCTCGCAGTGCGGTGCCGGCGCTCGTTGTGATGCTCGGCGACCCGGCGAACGAGCCGTATCTCATGACCATCGTGATCACCCTCGGGGTCATCGGCGACTCGCGTGCGACTCAGCCGATCATCGATCTCGCCGAGCGAAGCACGGGCGAGATCAGCCTCGATCGGTTCAACGCTTTGCTCTCCGTGCCGACCGCGCTCGGCCACCTTGCACGCCAGGGCGATGCGCAGGCGCTCGCGTACCTCGTCGACAAGACGTCGCCGTCGCGATGGCGTGCGAGCGGCGCGCGATGGAGCTTCGGCAGGTACCGGGGCGACGCGCGTGACGTGCTGCTCACGAAAGTGACCGTGAACGGCCTTGCCGCCTCGGGACGCACGGAAGCCCTCACGAAGCTCCGGCAGCTCCGTGACGCGCCCGAGAGCGCTCCGCTCGCGGCAGCGCTCGATTCGAACGTGAGCGAGGGCCTCGGCTTCAACGCGCGGGTGCGACAGGAAGGCGCCGATCACGTGTTCGGCCGGTCGGCGGGAGAAGGCCAATGAGGCCGCGGGGGATTGCGGGCACGCTCCTCACGCTCGCCGTGCTGGTGGCGGCTTTCGTCGCCGGCAGCACGTCGATCGCCGCGGCGCAGGTCCAGGACCGGCGCCAGGACCTGACGATCGCGCGCCACACCGACATCGTCTACGCCAACGGGACCGCCGACGGTCGCCTCGCGACCGGGACCACCGCGCTGCGGGTGAAGGATCGCGCGAGCGACGTCGCGTGCTGCGTCGTGCTGTCGCGGAGCGGAAACGTCGGGACCTTCGGCGTCGCGGGGGACGGCCTCGACGTCGTCACCTCACAGGCCGAGCTGACCCAGGTGATGGCGATCGCGACCCACCGTGTGAAGGTCGTGACGTCGATGAACGGCAACATGTGCGGGACGAACGGGGGCCTCCTCGGCTGCGCCAACCAACCGGGGACGTCGATGGCGCTCACCGTCAATGCGGCGGGTGGCACATGCGCCACGAAGCTCTGTTGGAGCGAGAAGACGACGGGCTTCAAGTACAAGGACAAGGACCTCACGCCCGACGGCATGCTCCAGATCCTGCTCAAGGAGGGTCTCACCGCCGGCAAGGCGAAGATCATCGTGAAGGGCAAGGGCGTGAACCTCGACATGCCGAACCTCACGGCGCTCACGTCGCCGGTCACGATGCAGATCCGGAATGTCGGCACCGGGGAATGCTGGGGCGCGCAGTACAGCTTCCCGCCGGTCATCAGGCACGACGCGGTGATCTTCAAAGACAAGGCCGACTGAGTCGCTGAGCCGAGGGCTTCGCGCGGGACGTTGCGGCGGTGACGCCGCGACGCCCCGCGCCGTGGCGACGTCGGGTGCTATCGACTCGGAGCGATGCCGACGCCGATCGCGGGCGTCATGAGCCGTCTCACTACCGTATCGTTCATTCGACGATGCAGCCGCTCGCGCTTGTGGTAGCGCGAGAATCCCCGGGCGACCTGCTCCCACCAGAGACAGAATTCGTAGGCCGCCTTGTCAATCGGTAGGTGCTCGGTCTGCCCTTCGTCGTCGCTCGCCGTCTTCACCCGAAATCAAATGGTCAACTGCTCAAATCACCGAATGATCGATCACTAGCCGCCACGCACTCCGCGAACATAGAAGTTGCTGGACTTACCGCCCGCGTACACCGACACGGTACCGTCGTAGAAGTACACGGACCACGCGTTCGAGTGACTGAAATACGTCGTAGCCGACCAATAGTTGTACGACTGGGTACAGCTACACGTCGTCACGGTGCAGCCGCCGCTGCACGAGGTATTGAACGCCGCATCCACAGACGGGTCGACCGCGCCCAGATTCACCAAACTCTCGAGCTCCGAGCGATTGGGCAGCCGCCAATCGTTGTAGCCGCCGAACGTCGTCGAATTGAGCGTCGCAATTTTCACCGTGAAGGCGTTCGTCCACGTATAACGCGTATCCTTATCGTGGATGCTGCCGTCGTCGAAGAGCTTCTCCCACATCAGCCCGGTGCGGTTTCGGTGATCGTGCCGTCACCATTGTCGGTGTAGCTACGGGCCAGTCCCTTCTGCAGCTCACCATCCTGCCCGCTACCCGAGCACGCGATCACCGTCCCCGCGGCGTCGTAGCAGGTCGTCTGTCCCGTCTTGAGGCGCTGGCTATCCGCACCCGAAAGTGCGGCCTGGCAGGTCGCGAGATCGCCGCTGCACTGCGTGAGATCCGCTGGACAATCCGACAAAGCCCCGCCACCGACGTCGGTCGCAATATTCGAAGTGCAGCCATTCACGATTCACGACGTTCTCGACGCCGATCTCGTCGCCGTTGCTGGGGCACGCACCACTGGCATTGGTTTCGAGCTTCTGCCAGGCGTCGGCATATTTCATCGTGCACTTGCTGAGCGCCGTTGTGCGTGCCGCACCATCGAGCGTGGTCGCGAATTTCGCCTCGGCCTTGTGGCGGCAGGCGGCATATTTGCCCGCGACGTTGTTCTTGCCCGCCTGGCATTTCTGCGCCGGCGTGGCGGCGAGCGCTCCATTGGCCCAGAATGCGGTAGCGGCAATCGCCACCGTCACGAGCGTCTTGCGGACCTGGTGTTCCATTCGGAATTCCTCCTTCAGATACGGGTTGTCGCGGCACGAAGCGGGGCGGGTGCCGTCGCGGAAGATGTCCGGTAGCCCCCCCCCCCCCCCCGGATTGTCAACGCGAAAATGCCCAAGCCGTCGGCACTGCGACGTCCAGTTCTCCAATGTGGAGTGTGGGCCCGTGGCTTCGCGCGATTCCAATGCAACTGACGAGGCGTGGCAGACGTCGCGGGTTCGGACTAGGTTGATCGCCGTGGTGAATCGCTTCATCGAGACGATCACCCTCGTGGCCGACACCGCCGCGCGCGCTGGGTTCCGCGTCGTCGGCGGCTTCGCGCTCTCCTTCCTCGGCGTGACGCGCGCCACCGGCGACGTCGACTTTCTCGCCGATGCGGCGTGAACGCAGGGACGCTCGACCTCGAATTGATCAGGTCGTACTTTGACGCGCGTTCGGGATGACGGCCGACCTGGAGCGTCTCTTGGGGGAAGCCAATGAAATCTAGCAGCCGGCTCGACTTCGATATCGCTGTGGGCGAGGCGATCCCGCATCAGCAAACAGTTCGCCCAGAGAAGCCGATTCAGAGTGTGGCGGATCTCGCCCGATTCATCGAGGAGATCGAAGAGCTATTCGGACCGATCCCGCACCGCGAGCGGCCGCACACCGGAAAGCGCTTTCTGCTCTGACATAGACAGCCCCGAGTCGCTTGCCAGCAGATCGACCCAATACGCGGCTGAATATCTGGCGGTTCCCGTCGCGCTCCGCGCTCGTTCCCTTGGGGGGGCCCGCAGGGACGATCTCTCGCATCTCGACATCTCAGATTGACATCTGTATGCGTGCTTCGTATGTCACGGCACATGAAGCGTACCACCCTGGTCCTCGAGGACGCGTGCATCGATCGGGTTCGCCAGATCGCGCAGCGCGAAGGACGGCAGCTGTCGGACGTCGTGAACGAGCTCCTCGCGGATGCGCTGCAGCGACGCCGGAGCCCGAAACGTCGCGGGTTTTCGTTGCCGCGTTTCCCAATGGGACGGCCGCGGGTCAACCTCGGGGATCGCAATGCCCTCGAGGCGCTGATGGATTCTTGAGGTGTCAGGCGTCGTCGACACCAACATCCTGCTCTACGGCGCCAACGAAGACGCGCCGGAGCACACCGCGGCCCACCGGTTCCTGGAACGCATCGGACAGGCCGCCGACCCCTGGTACCTGACCGACGGCATCGTCTACGAATTCCTGAGGGTCGCGACACATCCGAAGGTCTTTCCCCAGCCGCTGACGTGGCGTGACGCGCTGGCCTTCGTAGGTCCTCTGCTCGACGCCGACAACGTCCACGTCCTTCAAACGACCGACCAACACTGGACGTTGCTCGGCAACGTGCTGGGCACGCTCACGCACCCGAGCGGCAATCTCTTTTTCGACATCCGCACGGTGGTGCTGATGCGCGAGCACGGGATCCGTCGCATCTTCACGACGGACACGGACTTCCTGCAGTTCGCCGACATCGAGGTGCACGACCCGCTGCGCGGCTGACGCCGCCGCGATCACGCCGCGTCCAGAGCTTGTGACGCTGGAGGTTGCGGTGGTCGCTCGGCTCGGACCCGTCGTCGACGAGGAGGCTCGAGGCGCTCGCTGCGGCGGACGTGGTGTTCGTCGGAGCCGACGTCGATCTGTGCGCGGCCGCCGGTCGGCTCGGACTCGCCGTCGCTCGCCTGGATCAAGCGCAGCTCACGGCGATCGTCACACCCGACGCGATGATCGGCGTCGCGCGGCTGAGCGCGTGTTTGCGATGCGAGGGGAGTCGGCGCTAGAGACCAGGCGCCGGGAGGATCTGCCATTGCGACTGCGTACGCGATCGACCTTCATGATGGGCCTCGCCGCCCTCGCCCTCTTCACGACGGCCGCGTCCGCGTCCGCGTCCGCGCTGGTGTTCGAGGTGCTGACGAAGGACGACAAACCTGACGCCGTGATCGACGGCGTCTGCGCCGACGTCGACGGCAAGTGCACTCTGCGCGCCGCGGTCCAGGAGGCCAACGCGCACACCGGCGAGGACATCATCAACATCATCGGCGCCAAGGACCAAAAGTTCGTTCTCAAGCTGGTCGGGGCGAACGAGGACGCGGCGGCGACCGGTGATCTCGACGTCACCGACGACCTGACCATTCACGGCAACCAGCACGCCATCATCGTCGGGAAGAAGGACCGTGTGTTCCAAATCTTCCCGGGGGTGACGGCGCAGTTCCAGGGTGTCACCGTCAAGGGCGGGACGACGCTGACCAGGCTACCCGTCGCCGATCCGGCGACGGTCGAGGGCGGCGGCATCCTCAACGCCGGGACGCTCTCACTCAGCTATTGCGTCGTCACCGGCAACAAGGCGCAGTCCGACGGCGGCGGCATCGCGAACCACGGGGTGCTCACCATGGGGACCGTGACGGTGAGCAAGAACAAAGCGCGCGGAGACGGCGGGGGTCTCTACAACGGCGGCCTGGGCGGCAGCGCCGACGCGGGCATGGTCACGCTCTTCAAGAACCAAGCCGGCGGGCGCGGCGGCGGCATCGACAACCAGCACACGTTGACGCTCACCGACGTCACACTCAGCGGCAACAAAGCGGTGCTGGACGGCGCCGGCCTCGATAATCACGACGGCGGCGTCGCCACCCTCCAGAACGTCACCATCAAGGACAACAAG
>JBGPIT010000172.1:0-10024 GCA_041485125.1 Binatia bacterium
CGCCGGTCGCGACCAGCTCGTAGCGCGGATGGGTGAAGGTGCGGAGCGTCGCCTCGAAGTCGAGACGGTTCTCCGAGTCCATGTGCTCGCGGACGACGGCTTCGCGCCGCTCGCGCGGCGAGGGAGATGGGATGGTCGCCATAGGGCCCTCCTCGACGACCGCAGTAGCGCGTCTGCCGTGTGAATGTCACGCGCGATGCGCCGCGGGCACCAGACGCTCCAAGCCGCCCGCGCGAGGCGCGGCCTCAAAGCGCGGGAGCGGGGAGCTTCCCCGCGACGGTGAAACAGGCGCGCGCGAACGCCGTTCCCTCGGTCGCCGCGACCCGCGCTTTCCGCCGGAAGCGCACCTGCTCGCGCGAGGCGCTGCAATGCCAGCTCTGGTACGCCGCCGGCGGGCGTCGCGCCACGAACGCCGCGGGCGTCAAGACACCGACGTTCGGCCGGTGCTCCGGGTCGCGTGCCGACGGATAGCGGAACGCCTCGACCCCGTCCTCGCGCATCACCCGCCCGAGCGCTTGCGTCGCGTCGTAGCGCTGTGGGGACGTGATCGCGCCGCGCACGCGCTCGAAGCGGCGGCCGCACAGGTCGACCCCGCGCGCGGTGCGGACGCCGATCGCGAACGCCGAGTACTCGCGCTGCACCTCGTTGATCCCCGCCGTCGTGCCGTCGAGGAAGAGCAAGGTGTAGTAGGCCTTCTCGGCGAGCGCGGTCGTGATCTGCTCGGAGCCGTACCAGATGCCGCGCTCGGCGCGGGTGCCGAAGCGCGAGCCGTGCGGGAGCGGCGGATAGCGGAACGGCGTCGAGAGCAGGTAGTGCAAGCGCGCGAACTCCGGACCAGTGGGCTTCGGCGGCTTCACCCCGTCGATGAGCTGCTCGAGCAGATCCTGCTCGGCGACGGAATCGACCAGCTTCAGGGTCGCGAACGCGTGCTGCGCCTCGACGACGCGCCACGCGCGCGTCCGCAGCGCGCGGACGTTAGCCCTGCCCCCGCATTCCGTCCAGATACTCGACGACATGGATCAGCCCCGCGAGCGTCTGCACCATCTCGAGCGGCGTGCCGCCGAGGTGGCGGTTGGCGGCGCGCAGCCAGAGCCGGCTCTGCTCGTGATTGCCGCCGAAGAGCGCGTCGAGGCTGCGGAAGCCGCGCAGGAAGAGCAGCGCGAGCTCACCTTCCTTCGCCTGCGGATCGATCGTCCGCCCTCCCGCCGCCACCCGCGACATGGTCGGCTCGCTGACGCCGACGATGCGCGCCAGCGCCGCCTGCGGAATCCGCAGCAGCAGCCCCGCGCGCAGGAACGCCTTCGTCGTCACCGCGGCGGCAGCGGGACGTTGCTTCAGCCTGGAAGGCGCGGCCCGCATTCGAGTCTTTCAATTGGAAGGATACAGTCTGATCGCTTCAAACGCAACCTGGCATCGTGCACGCCTGTGCGGCGCGGCCGTCCGCGACCGCGGCGGAATCAGGTCGCCGGCGTCGCGACCGCGCCGCAGGCGGCGCGGAGGACCGCGATGCCGTCGCGCACCGAGCGGCGGGCGTTGAAGACGGCGCTGCCGGCGACGGCGATCGTCATGCCGGCGGCGACGAGCGCCGGGATCTCGGCCTCGCTGACGCCGCCGTCGACCTCGATCTCGATGCGGTCGAGGCCGCGCGCGACGAGCGTCGAGCGCAGGCGCGCGACCTTGTCGATGCTGGATGGAATGAACGGCTGGCCGCCGAAGCCGGGGTTGACGGACATCACGAGCGCGACGTCGATCTCGGGCAGGATCTCGTCGAGGGCGACGAGCGGTGTGGCCGGATTGAGCGCCACACCCGGCTGCGCGGCGAGCTCGCGGATGTGCTGCACGGTCCGGTGGAGGTGCGGGGAGGCCTCGACGTGCACGGTCATCGCGGTCGCGCCGGCGCGCGCGAACTCTGCCAGGTAACGATCGGCGTCGCTGATCATGAGATGCACTTCGAGGACCGCGGCGTAGCGGGCCGCCAGCGGCGCGAGCGCCGCGACGACCAGCGGGCCCATGCTGATGTTCGGGACGAAGTGACCGTCCATGACGTCGACGTGGATTCGGCGCACACCCGCCTCGAGCGCGTCGGTCACTTGCTCGCCGAGACGACGGAAGTCCGCGGCGAGGATCGACGGCGCGATCTGGATGGCGCGGCCGCTCACCGCGCCTCGCCGCGACGTCGCGCCCGGTAGCGGCGGATGAGGGCGTTGGTCGAGCCGTCGTGCGCGAGCGGCGGCTCGGTCGGACTCTCGAGCTCGGGCACGATCTTCTGCGCCAGCTGCTTCCCGAGCTCGACGCCCCACTGATCGAACGAGTCGATGCCCCACACGACGCCCTGGGTGAAGACGCTGTGCTCGTAGAGTGCGACCAGCGTCCCGAGCGTCTCGGGCGTCAAACGATCGGCAATCAAGGTCGAGGTCGGGCGGTTCCCCGGAAACGTCCGGTGCGGCACGAGCCATTCCGGCGTGCCCTCCGCCTTCACCTCCTCCGCCGTCTTGCCGAAGGCGAGCGCCTCGGCCTGCGCGAACACGTTCGCCATCAGCAGGTCGTGGTGGCGGCCGAGGGCGTGCAGCGGCTGGTTGAAGGCGATGAAGTCGCATGGCACGAGCGCGGTGCCCTGATGGATGAGCTGGTAGAACGAGTGCTGGCCGTTGGTGCCGGGCTCGCCCCAATGGATGGCGCCGGTCTGGTAGTCGACGGGCCGGCCGTCGATGGTCACCCGCTTGCCGTTCGACTCCATCGTGAGCTGCTGCAAGTACGCCGGGAAGCGTTTCAAATATTGCGCATACGGCAGGACGGCGACGGTCTCGGCGCCGAAGAAATCGCGGTACCACACGCCGAGGAGCGCGATCAGGACCGGCAGATTGCGGTCGAAGGGCGTGGTCCGGAAGTGCTCGTCCATGGCGTGGAAGCCGGCGAGCATCGCCCGGAAGTGCTCGGGCCCGAGCGCGATCATGGTGGAGAGGCCGATCGCGGAGTCCATCGAGTAGCGGCCGCCCACCCAGTCCCAGAACTCGAACATGTTGGCGGGGTCGATGCCGAACTTGGCGACCTCGGCGGCGTTGGTCGAGACCGCGACGAAGTGCTTGGCGATCGCGCGCTCGTCGCCGAGCGCACGCAAGGCCCACTCGCGCGCCGTGCGCGCGTTGGTCATGGTCTCGAGCGTGGTGAACGTCTTCGACGAGACGATGAAGAGCGTCTCGGCGGGATCGAGGTCCCAGGTCGCCTCGGCGAAGTCGGTGGCGTCGACGTTGGAGACGAAGCGGCAGGTGAGCTCGCGCATGGCGTAGAAACGCAGCGCCTCGTACGCCATCACCGGCCCGAGGTCCGAGCCGCCGATGCCGATGTTGACGACGTTCTGGATGCGTTTGCCGGTGTAGCCGGTCCACGCGCCGCCGCGGACGCGGGCCGCGAAGTCGGCCATGCGGTCGAGGACGGCGTGCACCTTCGGCACGACGTTCTCGCCGTCGACGACGATGACCGCGGCGCGCGGCGCGCGCAGCGCGACGTGCAGGACGGCGCGCCGCTCGGTGACGTTGATCTTCTCGCCCGCGAACATCGCCGCGATCCGGCCGCGCAGGTCGACCTCGTCGGCGAGACGGAGGAGGAGCCCGAGCGTCTCGTCGGTCACCCGATGCTTGGAGTAGTCGAGATGGAGACCGGCACCCTCGGCGGTGAGGCGCTCGCCGCGCTGGGGGTCGTCGGCGAAGAGTCGCCGCAGGTGCACGTCGCGGATGGTGGCGTAGTGGGCCTGCAGCGCCTGCCACGCGGGGCGCTGCGTGAGCGGGAGCGTGCTCGCGGTCATGCGGGGTCCTCCGGCCGGCGCGCCGCCGCGACGAGCGCGGCACGATCGAAGCCGAGCAGATCGCCGATCCGGTCCACGGTCACGTCGGGCGGCGGGAAACGCGCGACGTCGGGCGCGAGCGCGTAGTGCCCTTGGCGCGGGAAGACCGTCGTCAGGCGATCTCCCCACACCGCCTTCACCGCGCTCAGGATCCGCACCTTGTCGTCGATCAGGATGTAGTGGTCGGCGGGAAAGCGGCGCTCCACGTCGTCGAGCTCCCGCTCCTTGTGGACGTAGATCAAGATGCGGTGGCTCACCGCCTCGAAGAGACCGGAGTGCTCGATCTTGAGCGGCTGAAAGACGACGTCGCCGTCGGTGAGGATCACCGTCTGGCTGAACGTCGCGAAGTGGTCGAGGACGTCGAGCGACGCCGGAAAGAGCCGGTTCGCGAACGGGTAGTGCACCAGATACGAGGACAGCGCCAGCACGTGTGAGTCGCGTGGGTGCTCGAGGCGGTAGCGCTGGAGAGCTCCGAGGTAGTCGGCGTAGCCGAGTTGCGCGCGGAGTTCCTCGAAGATCCCCCAGTAGCGCTCCTGGCGCGTCTCGCCGACCTCGCGCGTGAGAAAGCGCCGCATGTCGGCGATGACGCGATCGTTGTCGAGGAGCGTGTTGTCGACGTCGAACAAGGCGACGACGCGCGCATGGGTCGAGTGCGTGGTGGCCATGATCGCGCTCTCACCGCCGCCGGAGCTGCGACGCCGCGTCGGCGTCGACGAGCCAATGCAGGTGACCGTTCTGGGGCGCGATCAGCTGCGCCGGAAGATCGTCCGGGTCGCGCCGGCCCTCGAGCACACGCGCGAGCGCCGGCGCCTTCACCCGCCCGGCAACGAGAAACGTCACGTCGGCGGCGGCGTTCAAGACCGGCAGGGTGAGCGTCACGCGCCGGCGCGGCTCGGCCTTGGCCGCGCCGGCGATCGCCCAGCGCGCGGTCTCGTGCAGCGCCGGGGAGTGCGGGAAGAGCGATGCCGTGTGGCCGTCGTCGCCCATGCCGAGCAGCACGTGATCGAAGCGCGCACCGGAGTCGAGGCGCGGCGGCCCGGCGGGAGTCGCGAATGCCGCACGCAGCTCGTGCTCGTACGCCGACGCGGCCGCGTCGGGCTCGTCCTCGCCGTGGATGCGATGGACACGCTCGGGATCGACCGCGACGTGCTCGAGCAGCGCCTCGCGCGCCGTGCGGTAGTTGCTCGCGGGATGCGCCGGCGGCACGCAGCGCTCGTCGCCCCAGAAGACGTCGACCTGCGGCCAGAGCACACACGCCAACCACTCCGGCGCGGCGAGACAGGCGTAGAGCTGCTTCGGCGTCGTGCCGCCGGAAAGCGCGACCGCGAAGCGGCCGTGGTCGTCGATCGCGGCGGCGGCGAGCGCGACGAAGTGCTGGGCCGCCCTCTTCGTCAGCGACTCGACGCTCGGGAGGACTTCGAGGTCGGAATCCATCTCACGCTCCAGCCCGGACCAGCACGTCGACGTGGCCGTCGGGGTGGCCGACCAGGACGCGCTCGGCCGTGCCGAGGAAGAGCCCGGTGTCGACGACGCCGGGAATGGCGCAAATCGCCGTCTCGAGCGCGCGCGCCGCAGCGCCGTCGGCGAGTGGATGCTCCAGCGCGCAGTCGATCGTGTGATTGCCGTTGTCGGTGTCGGACGGCTCGGCGCCGTCGGCGTGCATGCGGATCCTCGGCACCAAGCCGAGCACCTTCAGGCGCCGCACCACGAAGCCGCGGGCGAGCGGAATCACCTCGACGGGGATACGGCCGCGCTCCCCGAGCCTGCGAACGAGCTTCTCGGCGCCGACCAGGATCACCTGCCGGCGCGACGCCGCCGCGACAACGCGCTCCCGCACCAGCGCTCCGCCCCACCCTTTCACCAGATCGAGGTTCGGCGCGACCTCGTCGGCGCCGTCGACGGTGAGATCGAGCTCGACGTCCTCGTCGAGCTCGATGAGCGGAATGCCGAGCGCGCGCGCCTGACGCGCCGACGCTTCCGAGGTCGCGATGCCGCTCACGCGCAGGCCCGCCCGCACCCGGGCGCCGAGCTGCGCGATGAAGGCCGATGCAGCGCGGCCGGTGCCGAGGCCGACCCGCGCGCCGTCAGCGACGAGCTCGACGGCGCGCGTCGCGACCGCCTCGATGCTCGGATCAGCCGCCACCCGAGGCCTCACGCTCCGCGGCCGCGAGCTCCTCGCCGCCTTCGGCGCACACCGACGGTGGCGGGCAATGCCAACCGCCGGCGCACGACGCGAGCGCCGCCGCTTCGGGCGGGCCCCAGCTGCCGGGCTCGTACTCGCGAACAGGCGTCGCGTTGCCGAGGATCGGCTCGACGATCGACCACGCCGCCTCGACGCCATCCTGGCGCGAGAACAGGATCGGATCGCCGTCCATCGCGTCGCCGAGCAGGCGATCGTACGCGTCGAGCTCGTCGCCGTTCGGCTGGTGCACCGCCTTGAGCTCGGTCGCTTCGCTGAGCATACCGTCCCCGGGCTTCTTCACGTGGGCGCCCACGGCGATCACGACGTCGGGGCTCAAGCGGAAGCGGTAGTAGTTCGCGTCATCGGGCGCGAGCCGGGTGAGCGGCGGCCGCCGCAAGGTGACGATGACCTCGGTGGTGGTGACCGGCAGGCGTTTGCCGGCGCGGATGAAGAAGGGCACGTTCTCCCAACGCCAGGAGTCGACGAAGAGTCGGACCGCGGCGAAGGTCTCGACCGTCGAGTCCGGCGCGACGCCGTCTTCCTGCCGGTAGCCGCGGTACTGGCCGCGCACCAGGTCGTCGGGGCTGAGCGGGCGGATGGTGCGGAAGACCTTCACCTGCTCGTCACGGATCGACTCGTGGTATCTGGTCGCGGGCGGCTCCATGGCGAGAAAGCCGACGACCTGCAGCATGTGGTTCTGCACCACGTCGCGGATCGCGCCCGCCTCTTCGTAGAAGCGGCCGCGCCCGGCGACCCCGAAGCTCTCCGCCATCGTGATCTGCACGCTCTCGACGTAGTTGCGGTTCCAGATCGGCTCGAGGAACGTGTTCGCGAACCGGAACATCAGGAGGTTCTGTACCGGCTCCTTACCGAGATAGTGGTCGATGCGAAAGATGCGCGACTCGTCGAAGACGCCGTGCAAGGTCGCATTCAGCGCGCACGCCGAGGCGAAATCGCGGCCGAAGGGCTTCTCGACCACGACGCGCGCGTCCTTGGCGGAACGCGAGCGGGCGAGGCCCTCGACGACGGCCGGAAACATGCTGGGCGGGATCGCGAGGTAGTGCAGCGGCCGACTCGCGCCGCCGAGCGCCTGATCGATCGCGGTGTAGGTCGCGGGGTCGCGATAGTCGCCGTCGACGTAGGCGAGCCGTCGCGAGAGCTTCGCGAACGCCTGCGGATCGAGACGGCCGTGCGTCACGATGCTCGCGCGGGCGCGCGCGCGGAGCTGCTCCAAGTTCCACCCCGACTTCGCGACGCCGATCACCGGCACGTCGAGCTCGCCGCGGCAGGCCATCGCCTGCAAGGCGGGGAAGATCTTCTTGTACGCGAGGTCGCCGGTCGCGCCGAAGAAGACGAGCGCATCCGAGCGCGGTGTGGGCGTCACAGCGAGCCTCGGCCGAGGACGATCATCACACGCCCCTCACACGCGCATCAGCCGCGGGCCTTCTCGCGATGGCCGCCGAACTCGAAGCGCATCGCGGAGAGCAGGCGGTCCTGGAAATCCGATTGGCCGCGCGAGGCGAAGCGCTGGAAGAGCGCGGCCGCGAGGATGTGCGCCGGTACCGCCTCGTCGATCGCGGCGGTGAGCGTCCAGCGACCCTCGCCCGAGTCGGAGATCACGCCCGAGAATTGCTCGAGCTTCGGATCGCCGGCGAGCGCCGCGGCCGTCAAGTCGAGCAACCAAGACGCGACCACGCTGCCGCGCCTCCACAGCTCGGCGATCTCGGGCAGGTCGAGCTCGTACTGGTAGTACTCGGGGGTGCGGAGCGGCGTCGTCTCGGCGTCGACGTCGTGCGCGACCTTGCCGACGTTGGCGTGGCGCAGGATGTTGAAGCCCTCCGCGTAGGCGCCCATGAGGCCGTACTCGATGCCGTTGTGCACCATCTTCACGAAGTGGCCGGCGCCGTTCGGGCCGCAGTGGAGATACCCGAGCTCGGCGGTGCCGCGACGCTCGCCGCGGCCGCCGGTGCGCTCGATCGTGCCGATGCCCGGCGCGAGCGTCACGAACAGCGGATCGAGGCGCCGCACGATCTCCGTCTCGCCGCCGATCATGAGGCAGTAGCCGCGGGCGAGACCCCAGACGCCGCCGCTCGTGCCGCAATCGACGTAGTGCAGCCGGCGCGCGGCGAGTCGTTTGGCGCGCTCGACGTCGTCCCGGTAGTACGAGTTGCCACCGTCGACGATCGTGTCGCCGGGCGCGAGGCGCGTCTCGAGGTCCGCGAGCGTCGCATCGACGACGGCCGCCGGCACCATCAGCCACACCACCCGCGGCGGCTTCAGACGCACGATCATGTCGTCGAGCGACGTCGCGCCGACGGCGCCTTCGCTCGCGAGCTGGCGGACGGCGTCCGCCATGACGTCGTGCACCACGCACTCATGCCCGCCACGGACGAGCCGCCGCACCATGTTCGCGCCCATCCGTCCGAGACCGATCATGCCGAGCTGCATACCCTCCCCCTTCCGACGACGACGACCGCCGCCTGCGACGCCATCCTAGACGTGCGGCGCGCCGGTGCCACCAGGGCGGCCCCAGCGTTGCGCGCGGGCCTGGTCGGCTACTTCCCACACGCGGCGGTGCAGCTCGTCGACGAGGACGGGATCCGAGAGCAGCGCCACCCGCTCGCGCGGTCCGAGCGCTCCGGGTCCTTCCTCGACGGCGCGGCCGATGAGCGCGTCGCGGCGCGCCCGGATTGCGGCGCGGAGCTTCCGCGGCGGGCCGAGCAGCGCGCGATGCACGGCGTTCACGTAGGGATCGACGGCGGCGCGCACGAAGCCGTCGCGCTCGATCGGCGGAACGTGCGCGGCGCGCTCGCGGTAGTGGCGCGTGAGCTCGTGCAGATCGTGGAGCTCGGCCGGCGGCGCGACCTCCTCCGGGATCAGGAAGAGCCCGGCGGCGCGCGTCTTGTCGCCGAGGCTCACGCGGCTCGCCAGCACCGAGACCGGAACCGACAAGATGAGGCCGCCGATGATCGGCGTCACCCACCAGAAGTATTCGGGGTTGAGCCAGTAGAGCGTGGCGCCCCACACCGTCGCGATCAAGGTATCGACGCCATGGTGGCGGATCGCCTCGCGCCAGGTGGTCTCGGCATCGCCGCGCCCCTGCGATTTCCAGGTCACGGTGCGGCCGAAGAGGTTCGTGATCACGAAGCGCGTGTGGAAGACCATGCGGATCGGCGCCAGGATCGACGACAAGAGAATTTCGAGGACGACGCTCGCGGTGAGCCTGCTGACGCCGCCATAGAGTCGCGGGCTCCGCTCGCGCACGACGATCAGGACGATGCTCAGCACCTTCGGCAGGAAGAGAATCATGCCGGTGACGCCGAGGAGCCACATCGCCCAATCGGGCCGCCAGATCGGCCATTCCGGAAAGAGACTCGCGCCGTGCGGAAAGTAGTCGGGCTCGCGGAGCGCATTGTGGATCGCCTCGGCGGTGCTGAGACTGATGAACGCGAACCAGAGTAGCGCCGAGACGTACGAGAGCACTCCGTTCAGAAAGAGCGCGCGGTGCGCGCCGAAGAGGCCTTCCGTGAAGAGCAGCCGGAGATGCTGGAGGTTGCCCTGGCACCAGCGGCGGTCGCGCTTCATCTCTTCGAGCAAGGTCGACGGCACCTCTTCCCAGCTGCCCGGCAGATCGTACGCCAACCACAGCGTGTAGCCGGCGCGTCCCATCAGCGCCGCCTCGACGAAGTCGTGGCTCAGGATCTCGCCGCCGAGCGGCGGCTTGCCGGGCAGGCGCGGCAAGGCGCAGTGCTGCATGAAGGGCGCGAGGCGGATGATCGCGTTGTGGCCCCAGTACTGGCCGTCGCCGAGCTGCCAGTAGTGCAACCCGGTCGCGAACATCGGGCCGTACACCCGGCTCCCGAACTGCTGGACGCGCGCGAACAGCGAGCGAGCGCGCACGACCCGAGGCGCCGTCTGGATCACGCCGACATGCGGGTGGGCTTCCATCAGCTGGACGAGTCGCGCGAGGGTTTCGCCGCTCATCACGCTGTCGGCGTCGA
>JBGPIT010000173.1:0-9975 GCA_041485125.1 Binatia bacterium
GGTTGCTCGAGGAGGACGTACGAGACCAGCGCGAGGACTATGCTGAGCGCGACTTGCAGCGCGAACGCGGTACGATGCGCGAACCAGAGCTTCGCGCGCTCGATCTGCATCACCACCGCGACCGGCCAATGCCAGAGATAGATGCCGTAGCTGATGAGCCCGAGCCTCCGCAGCGGCGCGACCGAGAGCGCGGCGGCGACCGGCCCAGATGTCGGGTGCACGCATGCGGCGATCACGGCGACGACCGCGAGCGCGCACGCCGCGAGACCGCCGCGATAGAGGACCGTCGACTCACCGTCGACGGTCGCCCACGCGAAGGCAAGCCAGGCGATTGCGACGATCGCCAGCACTTCGAGCAGCTTGCGCGCGCGCGCGCCACGGACGCCGCCGCGCCACGTCAGCCACCCGCCCAGCGCGGCGCCGACCAAGATCGAGCCGGCGCGGGTGTCGGTGCCGAAGTAGAGCGGCGACGGATCGTCGCCTGGCACCAACCGGACCATCATCCAGATCCAGGAGGTGAGCGCGAGCCCGAGCGCCAGCGCGAACACGGTTGGCGCGACACTCGCGACGCCGCGTGACGGCGAACGGAGCGAGCGCAGCGCCGCCACGATCAGCAGCGGCCATACGAGGTAAAACTGCTCCTCGATCGCGAGACTCCACGTGTGCTGCAGCGGCGAGGGCGTCGTGAAGAGATCCCAGTAGCCGTGGTTCGCCCAGATCGCTTGCCAGTTGGCGACGTAGAAGACCGTCGCGAGCGTGGCGGCGCGGATCGCGTTGCGCTCGTAAGATCTCGTCCAGAGCGCGACGTACACCGCGACGCCGACCAGCAGGCCGAAGACAGCCGGTAGCAAGCGGCGCGCGCGCCGGCTCCAGAACCGCGTCAGTCGGATCGTCGACGTTTCGATCGACTCCCGCAGCAAGAGGCTCGTGATCAAGTAGCCCGACAGGACGAAGAACAGATCGACGCCCAGGTACCCTCCGACCAGGTAGCCGCCGTGGAACGCCAGCACGCCGGCGACGGCGACGCCACGCATGCCGTCCAGAGCGGGCACGTGCGGCAACGCGATGATCTGCGGTGGCATGGACGGGGAGCTCTTCGACGAGGGGACCGGCATGTCCCGGCTCTACGGCGCGTCGCGGTCGGCGCGAGACGTCCTCGCCGCGAGCTGCGTCCGCTTCAAGCGGACGATGCGCACGCCGACGTACCGGCCGCGCTCGGGACGTCGCCGATACGACCCGGCACCGGGGCCGCGACGAGCTCAGCACGCACGAGCGGATGGTCGTAGTAGGCGAGCAGCGCGCAGCCGCGGATCAGCTTCACGAAGTTCCGCGTCGCGCCGATCTTGCCGTCGCTCCAGAGCGCCAGCCAGGCGTGCTTCGCGTCGTCGGGCAGGGCGAGAAACGGCCGGCCGTAGCGCACGATCGGCAGAAGGGCGAATGCCGTGATCGCCAGTCGATACGGCACGCGCAGGAACTCCGGCAGCGCCATGATCTGCGACGCGACGAACTGCATCACGTCGTCGTGCACGCGCACCTGCGTGTCGGGCGCGAGCACGGGGTAGCCCGGCGTCAGCAGCTGGACGATCTCCGCGACGACGCGCCGCGATCGATGCGGCAGTGAGGCGGTGGTCACCGTGTGCTCTGCGTACGCATTGGGGGTTCGATCGGGGCAGACTCGCCGCCACAGCGGGGCACCCGACGGTCGAACGACCCTAGCACGGCGGGTTGCGGCGATGAAGGATCTCTCGCCTGCGGAGTCGTTTGTAGCCGCGCCGCTACCGCGCGCGCTATACTCCGCGCGCTTGGACTCACCGTCGCGAACACCCGCCACTGCCGCCGCCGCGATCTCGGGAGACGAGGGGGGAAAGATCCCCCTCTGCGTCGATCTCGACGGCACGCTCATCAAGACCGACACCTTCGTCGAGTCGTTCCTGAGCCTGCTCAAGTCGCGACCGTTCGCTCTGTTGCGGGTGCCGTTCTGGCTGCTCTCGGGGCGGGCGCGGCTCAAGCGCGAGATCGCGGCCCGCACGACGCTGAACGTCGTCTCGCTGCCCTACAACGCCGAGCTGCTGGCGTTTCTGCGTGACGAGCAGGCGTCGGGCCGGCCGCTCTTCCTGGTCTCGGCGGCCGACCGCAGCATCGTCGAGGCCGTCGCCGAGTACGTCGGTCTCTTCCAAGAGGTCATCGCGAGCGAGGGCAGCGTCAACTTGAAGGGCGCGCGCAAGATGGAAGCGCTGCGGGCGCGCTTCGGTGTGCGCGGCTACGACTACGCCGGCAACGAGGTGGCGGACCTGCCGGTCTGGCGCGAGGCGAACGCCGCGATCGTCGTCAATGCGCCGCCGCGGCTGGCGAAGCGCACGACCACGCCGATCGCCCGGACCTTCGCGCCGAGCGGCAATCGCTTCGCGAGCCTGCTGCGTGCCCTGCGCGTGCAGCAGTGGGTGAAGAACCTGCTCGTGTTCGTGCCGGTGGTGATGGCGCACGAGGTACGCGACCGCGGCTTGATGCTCGCCGCGCTGGTCGCCTTCGTCTCGTTCAGCCTGTGCGCGTCGGCGGTCTACCTCACGAATGATCTCCTCGATCTCGACGCCGACCGCCGGCACGCGTCGAAATGCTTTCGGCCCTTCGCCGCGGGCGATCTGAACCCGCTCGTCGGTCTGATGCTGGCGCCGCTGCTGCTCGCGGCGAGCGTGCTGCTGGCGCTGACCTTGCCGCTGTCCTTTCTGGCGACGCTCGCGATCTACGTCGTGCTCACCA
Source organism: Binatia bacterium (assembly GCA_041485125.1). Lineage (GTDB taxonomy): Bacteria > Desulfobacterota > Binatia > UTPRO1 > UTPRO1 > JBGPIT01. Next base: position 2,758 of record JBGPIT010000173.1, read on the forward strand.
CGCTCTACTCGTTCTCGCTCAAGCACATCGCGCTCGTCGACGTGGTGATCCTCGCCTCGCTCTACACCGGCCGGATGATGGCCGGCTCGGCGGCGACGGGCGTGTGGCCATCGCCGTGGCTTCTCGGCTTCGCGATGTTCTTCTTCCTGAGCCTCGCCTTCGTGAAACGCTACTCGGAGCTCTACGCCCACCGCGACGCGAAGGAGTCACTGCGCGTGCGCGGCTACTATCCCAGCGACCTCGAGCAGATCGCGAGCCTCGGGGCCGCGAGCGGCTACATCTCCGTCTTGGTCGCGGCGCTCTACATCAATACCGAGCGCGTGGCGGCGCTCTATCGCGAGCCGGCGCTGGTCTGGCTGGTGTGTCCGCTGCTGCTCTACTGGATCAGTCGGGTGTGGCTGCTCGCCCATCGCGGCGAGATGCACGACGACCCCGTCGTCTTCGCCGTGCGCGACCGGGTGAGCTACGTCGTCGGCGCGCTCATGGCCGCCGTGTTGGTCCTCGCCGCGCGCGGCTGGCGCTGACGGCGCGACACGAGCGCGAGGACCGCCATCGCGACGAGCGTCGCGAGCGAGATCGCGACGCCGATTCGGAAGCTCCAGGGCGCGTACGTGAACGTCACGACGTGACGGCCGGGCGGCAACGCGACCGCACGGAAGAGATAGTTCGCGCGCAGGATCGGCCGCGCCTCGCCGTCGACGGTGGCGCGCCAGCCCGGGTAGTAGGTGTCGGTGAGGACGAGGTGGCCGGGCTCGGTGGTCTCGACCTCGATCACGACCCGACTCGGCTCGTAGACGGCGATGTGCGCCGGCTGGATCGGCGGCGTGCCGGGGCCGGCGGTCGCCGGCTGCGCGTCCTCCAGGACGACGGCCCGGCGCGCGTCGAAGGCGGGATCGCGCACGGCATCGAGGGCTTCGCTCTCGCCTTCGGCGTGACGCCCGCCGAAGGCGACGTACGCCCGCGGCAGCACGTCGGTGCGCTCGTAGAGGAGATACGCGCCGCCGGGCGGCAGCGTGACCGGCTGCCATTCCGCGCTCCGTCCCTGCAGACCGATCACCGTCTGGGTGTCGAAGCGCGTGGTCGCGACGTAGCGCACGCTCAAGAGATCCAGCAGGCGAAACGTGGCGAGGAACGGATCGGCGCGCAGCTTGCCCGTGAAGGTCAAGTACGCCGGGGTGCGCATGCCCGGCGCCTCGAGCTCGGCGAAGAAGATGCGATAGCGATTGAGGCTGAGCGGCTCGTAGTCGGTGACCGTGTAGATCCCGCGCAGCGTGCCCTGCTTCGGCATGGCCGGGATCGCGAGCGCCTGCCCGATGATCGCGCGTTTGCCGAACGGCTCCGGCGCGGCGATGAACGTGCGATCGAGGCCCTGATGCGCCTTCACGTACGAGAGCATCGCCGTCTCGGCGTCGAACACCTCGGGGTTCTGCACCGGGTGCATCAGCTGGTTTCGCATCGCCGAGCCGAGATCGTAGACGACGAGCACGAGGAGGCAGATCTGAAGCGCCCGCCGCGCCGCCCCGCGGGTGAGAAGCGCGGCGACGATCAGGAGCGTCGCGACGGCGAGGTACTCCCAGGTGAGCCGCGGTACCGTGGCGCCGCTGCGCCAGACGATCGCGGCGACGGCGATGATCGTGGCGACGACGACCGCGAGCGCGGCGCCGGTACGCCGGTCGCGGCGGCCGAGCGCGTCCATGCCCATGCCGGCGAGGATCGCGCCGCCGAAGGCGTACCAAAAGACGATCCGCGCCGGCGAGCGGAACCATTGCATGCGCGGCAGCGCGAAGTAGACCTCGAGGAGCGGCGTGCTGAGGATGACGCCGAGCGCGAAGATCGCGAGCAGCGCGAAGCACGCCGCGCGCACGCCGAGGCGCCGGCCGACGAGCACCGCGAGCGCCATCAATAGGAGTGGCGCGATGCCGAGATAGTACGAGCGCGGCTGGCCGGGTGACGGATCGAGCCCCTGGCTCGCGATCAGGGCGGGCGTCGCCGAGCCGTACGGCATCATCTGCGCCCGGGTCAGGCCGCCGGCCTGACGCGGGCCGAGGCTTTGCAGCTCGAGCGAGGGCAGCAGCTGCGCCGCGACCAGGCCGAGCGCCAACACCAGTCCGAGCGCGAGCAGGGCCGACGCGATCACGACCCGCCCGCGCTCCGCCGGCGACGCGATCAGCATGGCGAGCCGCGCGCCGGCGTAGAACCCGATCGCGTACACGGAATAGAGCCACGTCTGCGGCCAGCCGGCGAGGAACGGCAGTGCCACGGCGGCGGCGAGCACGAGCGTCCACCCGATCGAGCGGCGCTCGATGATCCGCTCGACCGCGATCAGCGCGAGCGGCAGCCAGGCCGCCGTCGCGACGGCGGGCGGAAACGAGATCGCCTCGGTCAGCAAGAAACCCGAGAGCATGTACACGACCGCGGCGGTTGCGGCGGCGATCGGCGCGAGCGCGAGGACGCGCGCGTAGGCGTACGTCGCGATCCCGGCGACGATCAGGTGGAAGACCATCACCGCTTCCATGCCCCAGCGCGTCGGCAGCACGAGGTAGAAGACGTTGAACGGGTAGAGCACGCCGTAGATGCCGGTCGCGAGAAAGGGATGACCGGCGAACTGATACGGGTTCCAGAGCGGCATGACGCCGGCGCGCAGCCACTCCGCGGCGCGATGGGCCATCGGATAGAGCTGGAGGTAGAGGTCGCCGTTGCCGAGGCTCTCGAGTGGCTTGGTGGCGGGAGCGAGGACGCGGAGCTGCCAGACTATGATGGCGAGCATCGCGATCGCGACCCCGATCGCGAAATCAGTAGACCGCCCTCTCATCGGGAGGCAGCAATGCGGGGATGGGTATCGGGGCCCGCTTCACCAGGCTTTGCGCCACGGCGGCGACGCTCGACTGCGATACCCGCGGCGGCAGCGACGGATGCGATCATCGCTGCAACGACTCCCAGCCAGAAGCTCCGCGGAGCGTACGTGAATACGACGGTATGCTTGCCGGCATCGATCGGTACTGCGCGGAAAAGAAAGTTCGCGCGGACGATCGGTGTTGGAACGCCGTCCACCGTCGCCTGCCACCCGGGGTAGTACGTGTCGGTGAGGACGAGGTACCCGGCTGCGGGGGCGCCGTCGACTTCGACTTCCACACGTGACGGCTCGTATCGGGTGATCCGTTCCCGGACGATCGGTGCGGGTGCGGCGGACGGCGCGACCTCGGCGCCTTCCGGCTCGAGGATGACCGCGGTCCTCGGATCGAACGTCGGATCGATCGTCGCGGCGAGCGCAGCGTCTTCAGAAGGCACGACGATCGTGTGCTGGGCGACATACGCACGGGGTAGCGGGTCGCCGTTCTCGTACACGGCGCTTCTTTCGCGCGCGAAGAGGGTGCGTTGCCATTTCGGCGCCAACCGCGCGAACGCTGCGTGCGCCGCGAGATCCATCTTTGGTACAACGACAAACCTCACGCTCATCAGATCCAGCAGCCGGAACTCCGGCCACGCAGGATCCGCGTGTAGCGTCCCGGTGAAGGTCAAATAATCAGGCCGCTGATCTTTCGGAGCCTCGATGCTACGAAAGAAGCGTTCGTAGCGACTGAGGCTCAGCGGCTCGTAGTCGGTGATCGAGTAAATCCCGCGCAGGCTGCCCTGCTTGGACATCAACTCCGGCAGGTCGAGCAGGGATTTGATGTACGTTCGATCGAACCCCTGACGGGCCTTGATGTAGGTCCACGCATTCTCGTACGTGTCGAAGACATGCGGGTTTTGTACTGGATGCAGCCACGGGTTCTCCAGCGAGGCGAGCAAGTCGGCAACGATGAACACGGCAAGCGCGAGCACGAACATACGACGTGCGACCGTGTTCGGCATCAGCAGGGCGCCCCAGATCAACACAACTGTCGTGAGGAGATAACCAACGCTCAAAATCGGCATGGCGACGAGTGTGTACACGGCGATGGCGACTGTCGTCACCATGACGAGCGCGGACAGACGTTGCCGGCGCGGTAGTGCTCCCGCCGGCTCTTGCGAGGCGGGCGCAGCTGACAGGCGCGCGAGTACTTCAAATCCCACGCCGGTTAGCACGGCGCCAGCGGCGGCGTAGATGTAGAGCGCGCGGGGCGGAGCCCGGAAACGCGATCCACCTATCAAGTTGTAGAGGTTGAATACCGGCGTATAGACGCTGACTGCGACGCACAGCGAAAAAATCGCCAGCAGCCAGAAGCACGTGATGCGCCAGCGTTGGCGTACGGCAACAAGTGAGAGCGGCATCAGCAGCACGGCGGAGATCCCGAGGTAGGCCCAACGCGGAGGACCGGGGATCGCATTCACCATCGTCACGGCGAGCGCGCTCGGCGCGAGCGCTCCCATCGAGAGCGTTTGCTGCATGGAAAGCGCACCGGCGCGTCGTGGGCCGAGCGCTTGCAGTTCGAGACTCGGGAGGAGCTGCGGAGCCATCCATGCAAATGCGAACAGGATGGCGGCGGCGAAGAGCCCGTATGCGCGGAAAACGTGCGGCCGCTCGTGCTCTGAACGCATTGCGACGAGCGAGCGGCCGACGCCGTACACAGCGACCACATACATCCCGTACATCCAGGTTTGCGGCCAACCGCCGAGAAATGCGAGCGCGACCGCCAGTCCGAGGAGAATGGCCGAAGAGACATCGTGACGGCGAAACACGCGCTCGACCGCGAGCAATTCAAGTGGGAGCCACACTGCGCTCGCAAGCGCGGGGGGAAACCAAGTAGCCTGGGAAACGATGAACCCCGACAGCATGAACGTCGTCGCGGCGACAAGACTCGCGGTTCTGCAAAGGCAGATCGTCCGCGCATACGCATACATCAGCATACCCGCGGCCGCGAGATGTACGACCGTAAGCACCTCGATCGCCACCCCCGCGGGTACGACGGAGTACAGAAGGTTCGGCGGATACAAGACACCGTAAATCCCGGTCGCAAGCAATGGGTGCCCACCACATTGATACGGGTTCCATAGTGGCAAGACACCGGCGCGCAACCATTCAGACGTTCGGTGCCACATCGGGTAGATCTGGGTGAAGAAATCGCTGTTGGAGAACAGGTCGAACGGGACATGTGCGGGAAGGATGATGCGGAAGTACCAGGCTGCAATCGCCGTAACGACGACTGCCGCGAGCGCAAGGGCGTCCGGCACCGCGGCTTTGGGTCGCTGTAGTGAACGTGGCGTCGGAGACGAGTCGATCACGTGCGACGGGTGCCTAGTCCAGCTCGAATGTCGCGCGCCAATCGTCGTCGTTCTGCAGCAGCGGTTGATCGGCCTTGTTCAGAAGGAACGGCCCGAGCGCGAGCACGTCCATCTCGGTGCGCATGAAGCAACGGTAGGCGTCGGCGGGTGTGCAGACGATCGGCTCACCGCGAACGTTGAAGCTGGTGTTCACCAAAACGGGGCAGCCGGTGAGCGCGTGAAAGCGCGCCAGCAGTGCGTGGAAAAGCGGGTTGGTGTCGGCGTGCACCGTTTGAATACGCGCCGAGTAGTCGAGGTGCGTTACGGCGGGAATGTCGGAGCGCGGCACGTTCAGCTTCGCGATCCCGAACAGGCGTTGCTGCTCCGCTGTCATCGCGAGCCGCCGCTCTTTCCGAACTGCGGCGACCAGCGACATGTACGGCGAGTCGACTTCGAGATCGAAGTATTCCCGGGCGTACTCGCTGAGCACACTCGGCGCGAACGGCCGGAAGCTCTCGCGGTGCTTTATCTTCACGTTCATGATTGCCTGCATCGCTGGTGAGCGCGGATCACCAAGGATGCTGCGGTTCCCGAGCGCGCGCGGCCCAAACTCCATCCGACCCTGAAACCAGCCGACTACCTTCTGCGCCGCGAGCAGCTCGGCACAGCGTTGCAGGAGTGCGGGCCGTGACATGTGGTCGTATACTGCTCCGTTCGATCGGAGCGACTCTTCAATCTCGGCGTCGGTGAACGCCGGCCCGAGGTAGCCCCCTTGCATCGCGTCGCCGCTGTCGGCGGGGGCCCTCGGGCTGCCGAGCACCTTGTGATGGATGGTGAGCGCCACGCCGAGCGCACCACCTGCGTCACCCGCCGCCGGTTGGATCCAGAGCCGCTTGAACGGACTCTCGCGCAAGATGCGGCCGTTGCCGACACAATTGAGCGCGACGCCGCCCGCGAGGCAGAGATTCTCCAGCCCGGTCTCGGCGTGAACGTGGCGGGCCATCCGGAGCATGACCTCTTCGGTCACTCGCTGGATTGATGCGGCGAGATCCATCTCGCGTTGCGTGAGCTCCGATTCCGGCGCGCGTGGCGGCCCGCCGAACAGGCGATCGAAGTTGCTGTTGGTCATGGTGAGGCCGTGGAGATAGTTGAAGTACCGCATGTCGAGTTTCAGCGAGCCGTCATCCTTCAACTGTACGAGGTCGGTCAAGATGCGGTCGACGTAGCGCGGCTCACCGTAGGGCGCGAGCCCCATCACCTTGTACTCTCCCGAGTTGACCCGGAACCCGGTGTAGTAGGTAAATGCGGAGTAGAGCATGCCGAGTGAGTGCGGATAATGCAGCTCAGCGAGCAGGTCGAGCCGATTGTCGCGTCCGACGCCGTAAGACGATGTTGCCCACTCGCCGACTCCGTCGATGGTGAGCACGGCGGCCTCCCGGAACGGCGACGGGTAGAATGCGCTCGCGGCATGCGACTCGTGGTGTTCGCCGAACAGCAGCTTGCCGACGAACCCGTCGAGCTCGTGGTGGATGGCGTCGCGGGTGAAGAGCTTGTCCTTCAGCCACACCGGCATGGCGGTGAGAAACTGCCGTAGGCCACGGGGAGCGACGCCAAGATAGGTCTCGAGGATCCGCTCGAACTTCCGCAGCGGCTTGTCGTAGAAGCCGACGTATTCGAGATCGGCGGCGCGCAGACCGCCGGCGCGAAGACAGTATGCGACGGCGTTGCGCGGGAACGCGGCATCATGACGCTTGCGCGTGAAGCGCTCCTCCTGTGCGGCGGCGACAATCTCGCCATCGCGCAGCAGGCACGCCGCGGAGTCGTGGTAATACGCCGACAGGCCGAGAATTGCGGTCATGCTCAGAACTGCTGCTCGTAGCGCGCCACATCCGGCGGTTCGGGTTCACGCTTGACCCACTGGCTACCGCGCCCATCCTCGAGCGAACGGTCGAGTGGATCACGGAAGCAGCGGAGCACCAGTCCGATCGGGACCAACACCACGAAAAACACGACCGTCAGCATGATTCGCGCATTGAC
>JBGPIT010000174.1:0-9924 GCA_041485125.1 Binatia bacterium
TCGTGCACGGCATCATGTCGCCCATGTAGCTCGTCGGGCGTGCGATCCAGTTGTACTCGAGCACGGCGCTGTTGGTGCGCAGGTGGAAGTTCTGGCCGCGGTGCGCGTCGTGCACGTAGGAGTAGCGCAAGGTCAGATCGCCGCCGTGCATGTAGATGTTGTGCGAGGCGTCGGAAGAGTGCGGATCGCCGTTGCGGTCGAGCTCGCAGAACTCGACGAGCGTGTTCGTCCCCGCGCCCTGCATCCCGTTGTCGTTGAACTGGAAGAGGCAGTCCCGCACGGTGACGCTGTCCGACGACTTGAAGCGCAGGCCGCCGCCGTCGCCGGTCCCGCCGTCGGTCCCGTTCCGAAACACGATCCCGGAAATCGCGTAATGCGATCCGGTGATCTGCCAGATCGATCGCCCGCGATCGCCGCCCGTGTACGACCCCGGCCAGTTCGCGGTGATGTCGCCGGCGAGATCCCAGACCGGCCGATCGCTCGGATCGGCCGCGCGAATCACGATCGGCTGCGGCGCGGTACCGTGCGCCTCGAGATAGAGGCGGAACCGGTACGTTCCCGGCGCGACGATCACCTCGTCGCCCGCGCCCGCGCCCTCCATCTTGGCGATGCTCACCGCCGCCGGATCGTTCGGCGAGACGTGAATCACCGCCGCTCCCGCGCTCCGCACGATGAGCGCCGAGACCAGCAATGCGAGTGCGATCGAGTGCTTCATGTCGTCAACGCGAGCGCGGCCGCGGCGTCGAGGACGCCCATGATCGGGAAGCGCAGGGCTGAGGACAGCGGCCATTGGATGGTCTCCTTGGGGAAGATCGAGCTTGCGCCGGCGGAGGTTCAGCGGTCAAGCGAAACCGCGACGGATCATCGGAAACATCGGCGGCGCGTCGTCGACTTGGATCGTGCCGACGACCGCGAAGCCGTGGCGCTGGTAGAGCGACACGTTCGCCGGGTTCGTCGACTCGAGGTACGCGACGTGTCCCTCGCGGTCGACGCGCTCGAGCACGTGGCGCAACAGCGCCCCGCCGTGACCGCGCCCCTGCTTCGCGGGGTCGACGCCGATGAGCGCCAGGTACCAGTGCGACTCGTGCGGATGGAAGCTCCCCATCTGCTGGAGCAGCGAAAACACGGCCTCCTGCCGCGCCGGCTCGACGGTCGCGTACAGCAGGCTCACCAGCGGCGCTTCGTCGGCGGCAACGCCGGGCGGCAGCCAGAGCGCGGCGCCCGACAAATCGTCGACGTGGTACGCCGAGTCGTGCTCGAACGCCTTGCCGCCGAACGCATTGGCGAACTCGGTGTAGTGCGAGAGGTAGGTGTGGGCATCGGGCCACACCCAGCGCGTGACCGGATCGCGGACGAACGCCAAGCTGATCGTGCTGACGACGCGGTCCCGCTCCGCCGCGGTCGCGCTGCGCACCCCCGTCGCGCTCATGAGCGCTTCACCCCGAACTGCGTGATCAGCAGCGCGGCGCCGATCATCGTGATGCCCTTCAAGAAGAAGGACGTCTGGATCTGCTGCATCTGGGGATCGGTCGCGGTGACCATGGCGGTGCCGTGCACCGTGAGCGTGACCGGGATCAGGAAGAGGACGATCAGCCACGCACCGAGACGCGGATATTTGTTGCTCACGATCATCGCGGCGCCGACCAGCTCGACGACCGCCGAGATCACGACCCAGAACGGTCGGAACGGAATCGCCGCCGGCATGAGCGCGACATAGTGCCCCAGATCGGTGAAGTGGGTGATCCCCGACAAGAAGAAGATCAGCGCGAACATCACGCGACCGACGACGGCGATCACGGGATGAAGAACGACGACATCGCGCGTTTCGGTGACGTGCATCGAAACCTCCGGGCGTTCGAAGTGCCGGGAGGGTAGCCCGTCCGCGGGCCTCGCGTCTACGTAACCGCCCGCGCGTCGCCGACGTTTGACAGGCGCGCAACGTTCGGCCTCTCTTCCGTCCGTGCGCCTGTCGACCCGAGACCGCCGGGTGAACGCCGGCCGCAAAATGACCGTCGGCGTCTTCCTGCCGAACTGGGTCGGCGACCTCGCGATGGCGACGCCGGCGTTGCGCGCGCTGCGCCGCCACGTCGGCGGATCGGCGCGCATCGTCGGCATCGTGCGGCCGGCGGTCGCCGCGACGCTCGCGGACACGCCCTTTCTCGACGAGCTCTGGCACTACGACGCCTTCGCCGAGGACCGCCGTGCGCAGGCCTGGCGCCTGGTGGGTCGTTTGCGTCGCGCGCGGGTCGAGACCGTCCTGCTCCTCACCAACACGCGCCGGAGCGCGCTCATCGCCTGGGCGAGCGGCGCACGCCGGCGGATCGGCGACGCGCGGAACCGGCGGTCGTGGTTCCTCACCGACCGAGTGGAGGCGCCGCGCGCCGACGGTCGCTTCGTGCCGCGCTCCGCGGTCACGTCGTACTTGCGTCTCGCCGAAGCGCTCGGCTGCCCGTCGGACCCGTCACCACGGATCGAGCTCGCGACCAGCGCCGCCGACGAGCGGGCATGCGACGAAGCCTTCGCGGCGCTCGGGATCGACGACGGCGATGACGTCGTCGTCCTCAACTCCAGCAGCGCGTTCGGTCCGGCGAAGCTCTGGCCGGCCGAGTACTTCGGTACGCTCGGGCGCCGGATCGCGAGCGAGCTCGGGCACGCGGTCGTCGTCCTCTGCGGCCCCGCCGAGCGTGACGTCGTAGCGACGATCGTCCGCGCCGCCGCCCATCCGCGCGTGCGGAGCCTCGCCGAGCAGCCGATCGCGCCGTCGCTCGGGCTCTCGAAGGCCGCCGTCCGGCGCGCGCGGCTCCTCGTCACGACCGACAGCGGTCCGCGCCACTTCGCCGCCGCGTTCGACGTCCCCGTCGTCACGCTCTTCGGTCCGACCGCGATCGCCTGGAGCGAGACGTGGTTCGCGAAGGCCGTCCACCTGCAACACGCGGTCGACTGCGGTCCGTGCCAGCAGCGACGCTGTCCGCTCGAGCACCACCGCTGCATGCGCGAGCTCGACGTCGACCGCGTCTTCGCCGCGGTCTCGGCGCAGCTCGCGCGCTGGCCGCGGACGCGCGCACGGGACGTCGCGGTGTCGCGATGACGTCGCGTCCGCCCGAGCGCATTCTCGTCGTCAAGCTGAGCTCGCTCGGCGACGTCGTGCACGTGACCGGTTGCCTGCGGGCGATGCGCACGCAGTGGCCGCGCGCCGAGATCACGATCGCCGTCGAGGCGCGGTTCGCGGCCCTCGTCCGCACGAGCCCCTACGTCGACCGCGTCGTCGCGACGCGCACCGGCGGCTCGGCGTGGACGGCATGGCGCGAGGCCCGCCGGCTGCTCGACGGACCTGATCACCAACGGTTCGACCTCGCGATCGACTTTCAGGGTCTGCCGCGGAGCGCGGCCTGGACGTACGCGAGCGGCGCACGCGTGAAGGCCGGTCGCGGCGGGACGCGGCCGGGCTGGCAGATCGTCCATCGACCCGACCTCGCGCGTCACGCCGTCTCGGTCTGTCGCGACGTCGCGCGCGCCGCCGAGATCAGCGTCGACGATCCGACGCCGGAGCTCTTCGTCGAGGACGCCGCCGATCACGCCGCCGCACGCGCGCTCGCAGAGCACGGCATGCCGGCGGACGGGTTCCTGGTGGTGAATCCCTTCAGCGTCTGGCCGTCGAAGGAGTGGCCGATCGAGCGCTACGCCGCCGCGATCGACGCGCTCGGGCCGAGACTCGGCGTGCCGATCGTGATCATCGGCGGGCCGGGCGAAGAGGCACGCGGCGCCGAGCTTCGGCGATCGATCCGCGCGGCGGACGTGGCGATGCTCGCCGGCGCGCTGCCCCTCGAGCAAGCGCTCGCCGTCTACCGACGCGCCGCCCTCATGCTGACGGGCGACAGCGGGCCGATGCACGCGGCCGCCGCCCTCGGCACCCGCGTCGTCGCGCTCTTCGGGCCCACCTTCCCCGAGCGCACGGGACCGTGGGGACCGGACCACGTCGTCATTCAAGCGAGTCGCCCGTCCGACCATCACACCTATCGTCGCGACGCCGACCGCCGGCACATCGGCGCGATCACCGTCGATGCCGTCGTCGAGGCCGTGACGCGCGCATACACCGCGGAGACGCGCCGTGCGCTCGCGGGGCGCCGCACGTGATCGCCAAGCGCGCGCTCTACGCGCTCCGCGCGGCGGGTGTCTTTCATCATCGCTCGCGGCGATCGGTGTGGCTCCACGGCGACACGCGCGACGATTTCGCGCGCGCGGCCGAGCTGATCCGCGACGTCCGCGCTGCCGCCCTCGCGCACCGGATCGTCCTCACCTCGCGGTCGGCCGAGACCTGCGCGTGGCTGACGCGGCGCTACCCCAACGAGTTCGCGCTGCCCGCACCCATCGACGTCGACGTCGTCTTCCGGCGCTTCGTTCACCAGCTCCGGCCGGAGGTCCTGATCGTCCTCGGCGCCGACCTCGGCGGGCGCGCGCTCGTCGAGCGGACGCGCCGTGCCGGCGTGCCGATCGTCGTGCGCACCCCGAGGCTCGCGTGCGCCGACGTCGTCACGCACCTCGCGGGGGCGAGCATCGCGACGTCGTACGATCGCGCCGGCCGCGTGCCGAGCCGCGGGTCGCGTCTGGCGGCGTCAGCGGCGGGACGGATGCTCGTCGGACTGCAACGGGGACGGCGCCTCGATGAACTCTTAGCGCTCGGCGCCGAGCTCGGAAGCCCGCGCACGGTCCTCTGCCTCGGGAACGGTCCGTCGTCGGAAGATCCGCGTGCGCTCACGCTGGCGCACGACGCGCTCTTCCGCGTCAATTGGCGTTGGCGCGCGCGCGGCCGGCTACTCGCGCCGCAGGTCGTCTTCGTCGGCGACCACCGCAGCGTGTGGAAGATCGGCGGCTGCACCTTCGCGTTCCGTGACGACGAGTTCGAGCGCGAGGTCCGCTTGGCGCGGGCGCTCCGGCTGCGGCTCACGCCCGTCGACACCTTCGTCGTCGCCAACGCCCTGCCCTGGGTCCGCGACGATCTCTGGCCGGCACGTCCGACCAACGGCGCGCTGATGATCGCGACCGCCGCCGCCCTCCGCCCCGCACGTCTCGTCATCGCGGGCATCGATCTCTTCGCGCACCCGCAGGGTAAGTACCCGGACGACGCCGACGCCGAGAACGGCTACGCCCCCGTCCACGACCGTACCGTCGACCTCGCCGTCATCCGTCGCGCGCTCGCCGACTACCGCGGCGAGGTGACGATCATCGGCGACGCGCTCGCGGCCGCGCTCGGCGGGGTGGAGCGCGACACCTTCCCGGCGGCCGCGGCCGCGCGCCACTAGCGTCATGCGGCGCCTCCTGGCCTGCACCCACAGCACCTTCGACCCGGCGAGCCGCTTCCGCATCGCGCAGTTCGTTCCGCACCTGGCGCGCGCCGGCTGGCAGGTGACGCTCCGCCCGAACCGACCGAACCGCGAGCGCCGCCCGCGTTGGCCTGTCCCAGTACTGCGCCGGCCGCGCGGCTGGGTGCGGAGCGCCGTCCGGCGCGCGAGCCGCGCCCGCGACGTTCGCGACGCGCAACGCTTCGACGCCGTCTTCGTCAACCGCGATCTTCTCGGCCTCGACCTCCGCTGCGAGCGCGCGCTCCTGGCGCGAAACCCGCGCGTCGTCTTCGACTTCGACGACGCCATCTTTCTCGGTGACAAGGCGGCGCACGCGGAATGGATGTGCCGGCACGCGGCGTGGGTGACGGCCGGCAACGACTACCTCGCCGACTTCGCGCGCCGGTTCACCGACCGCGTCACCGTCCTGCCGACCGTCGTCGACGTCGATCGCTACGCGCTTCCCGTGCACGATCCGCCGCGGGCGCGCGTGCGCGTCGGCTGGTGCGGCTCGCCGCTGTCGATCCAAGAGACGCTCGTGCCGCATCTACCGATGCTGGCGCGCCTGCAGGCCGCCCTCGACTTCGAGCTCGTGGTGATGACGCGGCCGCGGCCGCGCCTGCCCGACTGCGGCCTCACCTGGCGCTACGTCCGCTGGAGTCCGGGTAAAGAGACCCGCCTCGCGGCGCATCTCGACGTCGGCGTGATGCCGCTCGTCGACGACGAGTTCCAGCGCGGCAAGTGCGGCTTGAAGCTGCTCCAGTACATGGCGGCCGGCGTGCCGGCGGTTGCGTCGCCGGTCGGCGTGAATACGCGAATCGTCCGCCACGGCGAGCGCGGCTTTCTCGCGACGACCGAGCGCGAGTGGCACGCGGCGTTGGCACCGCTCGTCGCGGATGCCGCGCTTCGCCGCGCGATCGGAATGGCGGGACGACGCCATTGCGAGCGCGAGTACTCGCTCGCGCGCTGGCTGCCGACGCTCGTCGACGTCCTCGACCGGGTCGCGACGGCGCCGGTCGAGCCGCGCACGGCGAGCTTGCGTGCCGCGCCGTCGGGCGCGTTCAGCGCGCCGATGCAGGCATGACACCGGCGCCGATGATCCGCGGCGGCACCAGGACCGTCCGCACCTCGACGTCGTCCATGCCGGCGAAGAAGACGTCGCGGACGGCGTCGGCGCTGAAACGGTAGTAGTCGCCCGGGTACTCGTGGACGACGAGCGTCGGCGTGCTCGCGATCAGCGGATCGAGCCGCGGCGCCGCGAGCCGGCCGAGCACCGGCGCCGCACGCAGTCGCCGCAGCAGCGCGCGCGGCCGGGTCGGCGGGCGGCGCGCGAAGCCGGGCACGCCGATCGCGACTAGCGCGCCCGGCCGCGCGACCCGGCGGATCGCCGCGAGCGTCCGCCAGAAGAAGGGATCGTGCTCGAGGACCGCGTTGCAGAGCACGGTGTCGAAGCGGTCGTCGGGAAAGCCGTCGAGCGTGTTCGCGTCCATGCGGACGATCTCGAAGTCGCGGTGGCGTGACGCACGCGCGAGGTCGACGCCGATCTTCTCGCGCGCTGCCGCGAGCGCGGGCAGGCAGAGCAGGCTCTCGTCCGACGGCACCGCGCCGATCTCGAGAACGGCGCCGCCGGCATGACGCTCGGCGCAAATGCGCTCGAATGCCGCGAAGACGGCGGGCTGCATGCGCCGCTACCGCTCGCGCCGGGAAACGCCGCGACCGCGTTGCGGGCGCGGGCCACCGGCCGTAGAGATGCGGCCGTGATGTCGCCGCAGCATCCGCTCCTCGCGCTCCGCGACGAGCTCGCCACCGCGCGCGGACCGATCGTCGTCTTCAACAAGTCGCACTCCGGCAGCCGCTTGCTCGCCAAGGCACTCCATGCCGGCGGTGTCTTCATGGGCGCGTACCAGAACGCGTCCTACGACTCCGAGGACGTGCTGCCGCTCGTCGAGCACCTCGTGCTGCGTCACTATCCCGACTACGCCGGCCTCTGGCGTGACGACCTCGGCGGCGATCACGAGCTGCCGGCGCTGATCCGCGCCGCGTTCGCGCGTCACCTCGACGGCTTCGATCGCGGCGCCGCGCGCCCGTGGGGCTGGAAGCTCTGCGAGACGACGTACATTCTGCCGGTGATTGATCTGCTCTTTCCGCATGCGCGCTACGTGCACCTGATCCGCGACGGCCGCGACGTCGCCTTCTGCGATCACATCGCCCCGCGCAGCCCGTTCTGGAAGAAAATCTATTTCAACACCGATCGCATCGAGCGCTGGCGGCGCTTGCGTCTCACCCACCGCGACTACCGCCGCCGCCCGCACGTCTACAATGCGTTGCACTGGACGAACAGCGTGGCGCTCGGCCGCGCCTTCGGCGCGATGCTGCGCGAGCGCTGTCTCCAGATCCGCTACGAGGATCTCTGCCGCAACTTCGCACCGACGCTCCGGCGCGTCTTCGCGTTCGCCGGTGTCGGCGACGTCGAGCGCATGATCGCGCAGCTCGGCCCCGACGTGCACGAGACCTCGATCGCGAAGCACCGTCACCGCTCGCGCTGGAAGCTTCGTCAGGTCCTCGCGGTCGCGAAGCCGGAGCTGCTCGCGTTGGGATACCTCTCGAGCGATGGGTGAGTCGACGCGCTGAGCGTCACGCGCGTCGGGCCGCCGCGACGCGGGCACCGGCCTGCGCTCGATAGAGCTCCACGATGCGCTCGAATTGACGGACACTCGACTGCCGCTCGGCGAGCAGGCGCGACGCCGCGCCCATGCGCAGGCGCGCGTCGTCGTCGAGGAGTCGAGCCATCGCGCCGGCGACGGCGCGCACGTCGCGTGGATCGTCGACGGCGAAGCCGTGCTCGCCGTCGGTCATCAACTCCGCTGCGCCGTTCCGCCGGGTCGTGATGGCGGGAATGCCGCTCGCCCACGCCTCGAGGACGGTCAGGCTGCACGGGTCGTAGAAGGTCGGATGGAGGTAGACGTCGGCGGCGGCGTAGAGCTCCGTCGGGTCGTCGGCGAAGCCGAGGAAACGCAGGCGATCGCCGACGCCGCAACGCGACGCGAGCCGGACGAACTCCGATGCGTCGGCCCGGCCGATCACGAGAAGCAGCACGCGCGGCGCGGCACGCGCGATCGTCGCCAGCGCCCGGATAGCCGTAGCGGCACCCTTCAGGCGCAAGTTGTGCGCGGCGAGGAGAAAGACCACCTCGTCGCCGAGGCCGAGCCGCCGGCGTGCGACCGCGCGTCGCTCGGAGCGGCCGGCGGTCGTGAAGCGCGCGACGTCGACGCCGTTGTGGATGACCGCGATGCGGGTCGGATCGACGCCGTTCAGGCCGACGAAATGATCGCGCACCATTGCCGAGGGCGCGATCAGCACCCGCGCCGTCGCGCACTGCCGCGTCTCGAGCGCGCGCTTCTCCCAGTCGCGGGCGCGCTGCGACCACCCGAAGCGCATCCTCAGCTGGCGCGTCGGGCTCGCGGTCTCGAGGCTCGCGCGGAGATCGGCGATGCGAGAGCCGAACTGCGGATGGAAGAGGTCCGCGTCCCACGTCGTGCCGAGATCGTGGACGACGTCGACGTCGAGCGTCCGGAGGTACTCCGCCGCGGCTTGGCCGCGCGCGAGGGCCGTCGTTGCCGGCGCGAGCCGGTGCACGACGACGCCGATCTCGTCCGCGGCTGGCGCGATCTCGAAGGCGACGACGTGGACGGCGTCGCCGCGCGCGACGAGCCAAGTCGCGAGGTCGTACGTCCAGCGTTCGAGCCCGCCGCGCAGCGGGTCGAAGCGGTCGAGGACGAGCGCGATCCTGAGCGGCGCGGACGGGTCGCGCCGCGCGCCGGCGTGCTCATGGTCGGCCACGACGTTGCCCTTCGCATCGATCACGCCATGCCACAAACCCGACACGCCGGAGGGACGCATTGACAGCGCGCGTGCGGCCGTGGGACACGCGGGCTCCCGGAGGAACCGTCATGACTCGCCTCGTCGCCGTGCTCGCCGGTCTGCTGCTCTCGATCTCGACGGCCGCGTTCGCCGGCCCGCCGGTGTCGTTCACGACGACGACCGTCGTGAGCGGCTTGAATCTACCGACCGCCTTCGCCTACGCGCCGGACGGCCGCATCTTCTTCGCCGAGAAGTCGGGCGTGGTGCGCGTCATCGACGGCGGGGTGTCGCACGTGTTCCTCGACATCTCGGCGGAGACGAACGAGTTCGTCGACCGCGGCCTCCTCGGCCTGGCACTCGACCCGGCGTTCGCCGCGAGCGGCCTCGTGTACCTCTACCACATCGTCGAATCGAACCCCGGCAACCCGGACTCGTCGGCGCCGATGACCGGCGAGGTGATCCGCATTCGGCAGTCGACCCTCGATCACGATGTCGCCGATCCGAGCACGCGCGTGACGATCTTGTCCGGCTTCGACAATCACCACTTCTCGCACTCCGGCGGCTGCCTGCGGTTCGACGCCTCCGGGCGGCTGCTGGTGAGCCTGGGTGACGGCTCGTCGTTCAACGAGGTCGATCCGCTCGCGCTCCACACCTACGACCTCGACTCGCTGAACGGCAAGAT
Source organism: Binatia bacterium (assembly GCA_041485125.1). Classification (GTDB taxonomy): domain Bacteria; phylum Desulfobacterota; class Binatia; order UTPRO1; family UTPRO1; genus JBGPIT01. The sequence goes on from JBGPIT010000174.1 coordinate 9,883, forward strand.
CGTCCGCATCGATCCGGTGAGCGGCGACGGTGTGCCGGACAA
>JBGPIT010000175.1:0-9859 GCA_041485125.1 Binatia bacterium
ACTGTTCATCATCGGCGCCTTGGCGGCTTTCGAAGCGACGCTCACGCTGCCGGGCATTGCCGGTCTGGTGCTCACGACCGGAATGGCCGTCGACGCGAACGTCCTGATCAACGAGCGCATCCGCGAGGAGCTACGTCTCGGAAAGAGCGTGCGCGCCGCGATCGAGGCGGGCTACGAGCGCGCCCTGCCGGCGATTCTCGACACCAACATCACGACGCTCCTATCCGGCATCATCTTGTTCCAATTCGGTTCCGGCCCGGTGAAGGGATTCGCGGTCACGTTGTGTATCGGTCTTTTTACCACGGTGTTCACGGCGGTCGTCTGCACCCGCATGGTGTACGATTTCATGCTCGCCCAACGGCGCATGACGACGATCAGCATCTGAGGAGACGCGCATGCTGCAGCTCATCAAGCCCGACGTGAACATCGGATTCGTCGAGAACCGGCGGTACGCCTACTGGTTCTCCGGAATCTTGACCGCCCTGTGTCTCCTCGCCATCGCCATCCACGGTCCGCGCTACGGGATCGACTTCGTCGGCGGCACGCTCGTGCACCTGCGCTTCAAGGAGCCGGTCGAGATCGCCACCGTGCGTGATGCCCTCGGGAATCTCGGCGCCGAGACGTCGGTACAGGACTTCGGGTCGGACAAGGGTGAATATCTGCTCAGGCTGCCGGAGAGCGCGAGCGACATGAAGGGGCTCGGGCAACGGATCGGCGAGATGTTGGATGCTCGTTTCGGCACAGGCTCCTACGAGGTGCTGCGGAACGAGACGGTCGGACCGCGCGTCGGCAAGGAGCTTCGCCAGAAGGCGCTGCTCGCGGTCTTGTTCTCGACCCTGCTCATGGGCTCGTATATCGCCGTGCGGTTCGAGATCCGTTTCGGGGTCGGCGCCGCCGTCGCGCTGCTGCACGACGTGATCGTCACCGCAGGCGCGTTGGTGTTGATGAACTACGAGTTCGACCTGACGGTCGTCGCGGCGCTGCTGACGATCGTCGGCTTCTCCGTGCACGATACCGTCATCGTCTCGGACCGGATCCGGGAGAACATGAGGAAGTCCCGTCGCCAACCGCTCGCGACCATCATCAATCAGAGCATCAACGAGACCCTGTCGCGTACGGTGTTGACGACCGGGACGGCGGTGCTCGTGATCCTGGCCTTGTACTTTCTCGGCGGAGCGGTGATCCGCGGTTTCGCCTTCACCCTGTTGGTCGGGTTCCTGATCGGGACGTATTCCTCGATCTTCGTCGCGAGCCCGATCGTTCTCGCCTTCGAGCGGTCGCTCGCGCCGGCTGCCCGCGCCAAGCGCGCCGCGTCTTCGTGACCGCGGTCCCGTCGTCGTCGAGCAGACTCAATAGCGGCATCAAATTGACGGTTCGCGCGGCCCTGTGAGGGCAAAGAGCGCTGTGTATGGCGGCCCTACCGTCGTTCGGTCGGATCGCGTAAGCAGTTGAGTTTACGACGCAATTTGTGGGATTTCAGTCGCTCGTCGAGACGGCTTTGTCGGTGTCCCAGCTTGACGGGATTTTTGACACCGTGGTATAGCCGAGCCATTCCAACAACGGAGAAAGCGCCCCATGTTCAACCGGGACGACACTTACATGAACAGCAAAGAGGTGGCGCAGATTCTCGACGTCAGTCCCGACACGGTGAACGAGCTGGCGCGCAAGCACGTTCTGCCGGCGTTCAAGCAGGGGCGGCAATGGCGGTTTCGGAAGCGCGATATCTCGTCGTTCAAGAGGCAGTTGCGGGGGACCACCGCCGCCTGACATAGGGGCGCTCCGCACCCCCCGAGCGCACCACGCAGCATCGGCCCGAAGGAGCGGTCACCTTCGGGCTTTTTTGGGTCTGGCTTGGAACACATCGAGGCGCAGACCGCAGAGGGGCGTGCATGACGGATCGGATGAACGGGACGGCGGCCCGCAGAGCGGATCCCCACCAAAGCAAGATCTACTCGGAGTTCTCTCACCTCTACGACAAGATTTTCGAGCGCGTGTTCTTTCCGCGCATCGCGCACGTCGTGAGCTCGCTGCGGATTCCACCTGGTGCGCGCGTCCTCGAGCTCGGCGTCGGCACCGGCTTGTCACTCAGTGTGTATCCGCCGCATTGCGAGGTCGTCGGCGTCGACCTCGCGCGGGACATGCTCGACCAAGCCGAGGACAAGATCCGACGCCACGGCTGGTCGCACATCACGCTGCAGCAGATGGATGCCCTGAATCTACGATTTGCCAGCAACAGCTTCGACTACGTCACCGCGTTCCACGTCATCAGCGTCGTGCCCGACGCGCAGCGCATGATGGATGAAGCGATGCGCGTCTGCCGTCCGGGTGGGACGCTGGTCTTGATCAACCACTTCCGGAGCGAGCGTCCGCTGATCGGCACCGTCGTCGATCTCATCGATCCGGTCACCCGCAAGCTCGGATGGCGCACGACACTGCGCCTGGGCGACGTCGTGAACGGCGCGCCTCTCGAGGTGGCGCAGTGCTACAAGACGTCGCCACGTTCGCTCTTCACGGTGCTCGTCGCGCGGAACCGTAAAGAGCTCGCTGCCGTCGGATAGCCCTTGATTCGCTCGCCTGCCGCGAGCGGTTGCTGATGCCTCAGTTCGACGCGGCCGCAGTACATCGCTCCGATGCGGTTCCGCGTCCTCTTGCATTGGTTGTGGATAAGTTGTCGATTCAACCTCGCCTGCAGAATCAACGACTTGCGGGTCAGCAACCGGATGTCGCGCATCCACGCCACATTCGAGCCGGCGGCATGACCTAAGTTCTTGTTCCTACGCGGTTAACCGCAAGTTCACATACGCGCGTGCGAAAGGGGCACGGCGCTTTCAGCGGGAAATCTCGGGGTGTGGATAACCTGTGGAATGTTGAAGACGCGCACGTCACCAAGAATCGAATGCCCCCGCCCAGAATCGAACTGGGACTTAGGGTTCCGGAGACCCTCGTGATGTCCTTTTCACTACGGGGGCGCGCGACGCGGAGAGACGTCGGCTACCACGGCACCTGCGGACGGTCAACGCGATGGCGACGGGCCGCTCACATCCGGACGCCGCCATCGACGACGACGACCTGGCCGGTCATGAAGTCCGACGCGCCTGAGGCGAGAAAGATCGCCGTCCCGACGATCTCGTCGGGTTGGCCGTGACGGCCGAGCGGTGTTTGGCGCACCACCGACTGATGAATCGCGGGATTCGCGATCAGCGCTGCGGCGAAACTCGTCTCGATGAGCCCCGGCGCGATCGCATTCACGCAGATCTTCGCGGCTCCACACTCTTTCGCGAGCACGCGCGTCAGGTGATTCAGCGCTGCCTTGCTGATGCTGTACGCCCCGAGCATGGGCGCGGGATCGAGACTCGCGCCCGAGGAGATGTTGATGATCTTGCCGCCGCCGCCGTGCTCCATCATCTGTCGCGCGACGCGGACGCTCGCGAGGTACGGACCTTTGAGATTGACCTCCATGATCTTGTCCCACACCGCCTCATCCATGGCAGTGAGCGGACCCATCGTCGGGTTCGTCCCGGCATTGTTCACCAGGATGTCGACGCCGCCCCACGCGCGCGCCACCTCCTCGACCATGCGATCGATGTCGGCGACGCGGCCCATGTGACACGCGATCGGCAACGTCCGTTGCGGCGTGCGCTCCTCGATCTCTTTCGCGACCGCCTGCAGCGGCTCGAGCTTTCGGCTGATGAGCGCGACGTCGGCGCCGGCGTCGGCGAACCCGATCGCGATCGCTCGGCCGATACCGCGGCTCGCGCCAGTGACGATCGCCCGCTTGCCGGCGAGCGAGAAACGGTCAGTGCCTGTCATGATCTCCCTCGAGCTCCAGTCGCGCGGCGAGCGTGCGTGTCATGGCGGCATGCAGCAGGCCGTTCGACGCGAGCGTTTGCTCGCCGTGCGGATCGAACGGGCCGCCGCGAAAATCGCTGACCGTCCCGCCCGCCTCGCGGACGATCAGTGCGCCGGCAGCGGTGTCCCATGGCTTCAGCTTCCATTCCCAGAACGCGTCGAGTCGCCCGCACGCGACGTAGCAGAGGTCGAGCGCGGCCGAGCCGTTCCGGCGCACGCCTTGGGTGCGCTGGACGAAATCCGAGAAGAAACCGAGATAGAAGTCGAGATGGGCGCGCCGGTCGTAGGGGAACCCCGTTGCGACCAGCGCCTCGCCGAGCTCCGGAGTAGTCGAGACCCTGACCGGCTCGCCGTTCAAGCACGTGCCGCCGCCGCGTTCGGCGGTGAAGGTCTCGTCGCGCACCGGATCGAGGACGATCGCGAACCGACAATCGTCACCGTGTGCGAAGGCGAGCGAGATCGCGAACTGCGGATACGCGTGCGCGAAGTTCGTGGTGCCGTCGATCGGGTCGAGATACCACACGTTCTCTTCCGGTCGAGCGCGCTGCAAGGTTCCCCCCGCCGCCGCCTCTTCCGCGATGATGCGGTGAGTGGGAAACGCCTGCCGCAAGCGCGCGACGATCAGATTCTCCACCTCGTGATCGGTCTCGGTGACGAGGTCGACGGCGCCTTTGTACCGCACCGTCTTGCGACCACGCCACGTCGCGCGCAGCAGCGCACCGCCCTCGGCGACGGCCGCGCGCGCGACGCGCTCGAGCTCGGTCATGTGCGCGACTAGTGTCACGTTGAAACCGTCGGATCAAGGTGAGACGATCGCAATCCGTCGCATGGCCGACTCCACATCGTCCGTCTTGCGTGCCACCTGGAGTTCTCCGGCGAAGGTGAACCTCTGCCTGCGCATCGTCGGCCGGCGCGACGATGGCTACCATCTTCTCGATTCGGTCTTCGCCGCCGTCGATCTCTGCGATCGCATCACGGTCGAGGTGCGCGACGTCCTCGCCGGGACGAGGCCGGTGGTCGAGATGCGATGCGATCACACCGACGTTCCCGCATCGTCGAGCAACCTGGCGGCGCGCGCGGCGACCGCGGTGCTTGCCGAGCGCGGCCTCGGCGCGCACGTCACGATCACGCTCGAGAAGCGGATTCCTCCCGGCAGTGGTCTCGGCGGCGGGAGCGGCAACGCCGCGACCGTGTTGCGCGGCCTGAACGCGCTCCTCGCGCTCGGGGTGTCGGACGCGAGACTGCACGCGCTCGCGCTCCGACTCGGCGCCGACGTCGCCTTCTTCCTGTACGGTGGCCTCGCGCGGGTACGTGGCATCGGCGAGCACGTCGAGCCGCTGCCACCGCCGGACGATCTCCATGTGGTCCTCGCGATTCCGCCGTTCGGCGTCTCGACCGCGTGGGCGTTCGGTGCCTATGCCGCCGCCGGGATCGCGTTCTCGCCGGAGCATGCGGCGGTATGCGTCGGCGCGCGCCCGGAGACTGCGGACTTGGTGAACGATCTGGAGGCGGTGGTGCTCGGGCGCTACCCGCAGCTCGCCGCGATCAAGCGCCAGATGCTCGCGGCGGGTGCCGAAACCGCGGTGATGTCCGGCAGCGGCTCGACGATCGTCGGCCTGGCGGCGACCGCGGCCGCGGCGCGAGCGATCGCCGCCGCGGTCGCCGCGGCCGACGGTACGCTCGCCGTCCACGTGGGCGGACTCTACGACCCCGCGAGCGAGCGCGCGGCACGCGCGCCCGGCTGATCCTCCGCCTGAACCATGCGCCGGAGGTGGATCGCACGATCGGCCCGTCATGCCGCCGCCGGTTGACCGGGAGGGTCGTGCACACTAATATCCGCCGGTTCCGGCCCCTCCCGCGACTCGATGGCTACTACGGAAATGCGACGCGCTCGGTCGGGGCAGCCGATCGGGGCCGGCGAGGCTGTGATGGGCGGTCGCCAAGCGGTAAGGCCCCGGACTTTGAATCCGGTATACGAAGGTTCGAATCCTTCCCGCCCAGTTGTGATCTGAGGACTCGATGGGCCTCCGTGCAAAGGACGACGTGATCATCTTCGCGGGCAATTCGAACAATGCCCTCGCGCAAGACATCTGCCGCTATCTCGGGACGAGTCTCGCCAACGCCGAGGTCGGGCGGTTCAGCGACGGCGAGAGCCAGGTCGAGGTGATCGAGAACGTCCGTGGCGGCGACGTGTTCGTCATCCAATCGACGTGCCCGCCGACGAACGATCACCTGATGGAGCTCTTGTTGATCCTCGACGCGCTGAAGCGCGCGTCGGCCGGGCGCATCACCGCGGTCGTGCCGTACTACGGCTACGCGCGCCAGGATCGCAAGGTGTCGCCGCGGGTGCCGATCAGCGCCAAGCTCGTCGCCGACCTCATCACCACCGCCGGCGCGACCCGCGTGCTCACCATGGATCTGCACGCCGGCCAGATTCAGGGCTTCTTCAACATCCCGGTCGACAACGTCTACGCCACGCCGGTGCTGTTGCGGTACATCCGCGAGACAGTCGTCGACGACGAGCCGGTGACCGTGGTCTCGCCGGATGCCGGCGGTGTCGAGCGCGCGCGCGCCTTCGCCAAGCACCTGAAGGCGAACCTCGCAATCATCGACAAGCGCCGGGCGGCGGCGAACCAGGTCGCGGAGATGCACATCATCGGCGAGGTGACCGGCCGCGTCGCCGTGATCATCGACGACATCGTCGACACCGCGGGGACGATCGTCGCGGCCGCCGACGCGTTGCGGGAAGCGGGCGCGCAGGAGGTGTTCGCCTGCTGCACGCACCCCGTGCTTTCCGGGCCGGCGATCGCGCGGCTGACCGCGTCGAAGAGTCTGAAGAAGCTCATCGTCACCGACACCATTCCGCTGCATCCGGCGGCGCAGAAGGCGCCGAACATCGCGGTGCTGTCGGTGGCGCATCTCATCGGCGAGGCCATTCGCCGCATTCACAACGAGGAGTCGATCAGCTCGCTCTTCGTCTGAGCGGGCGCGAGGAAAAGTCATGGATGAGATTGCACTCAAGGTCGAAGCACGTGACGGTCGCGGCAAGGCTCCCGCCCGTCGTTTACGCCGCGACGGCAAGATCCCGGGAGTCTTCTACGGACCGAAGCGCGATGCGGTGCCGCTCGCCGTGGATCGCACCGAGTTCGGCGCGCAGGTCGGCAGCGTCGAGGGCTCGCACCTGATCCGCTTCCAATCGGACGCGCCGATGCTCGGCCATCAGGTTGCGCTGGTGCGCGAGGTACAAGTGCATCCGGTCTCGGGCGCAGTGCTCCACCTCGACTTCTACGAGGTCGACCTGACGCAACGCTTGCAGGTCACGGTGCCGCTCCACTTCGTCGGCAAGGCTCGTGGACTGGCTGACGGCGGCATCTTGCAGCCGGTTCTCCGCGAGATCGAGGTCGAGTGTCTGCCGACCGACATCCCCCAGTTCATCGAGGTCGACGTCAGCAATCTCGCGATTCACGACGCCGTGCACATCGCCGACATTCCCATGCCGACGAATGTCACGGCGGTATTCGAGAGCAACGAGGCCGTGGTCACCGTGCTGCCGCCGACGGTCGAAGAGGTGAAGACGCCCGAGGTCGTCGAAGGCGCCGTGGTGGAAGGTGCGCCGGTGGAAGGCGCCGCGCCCGCGGAGGGCGAGGCGAAGGAGAAGAAGACCTGAGCTCGGCCGCGTCGTGCGCGTCCGGGCGCTGATCGCCGCGTCGACGACGCGGTGGCGCGCGCGCACCGAAGATGAAGCTGGTCGTCGGACTCGGCAATCCCGGTGCGCGCTATCGCCGCACCCGGCACAATCTCGGATTCCGCGTCGTCGACCGGTTGGCGGAGCGGTGGAGCGTCGCGGTCGGAGGCCGCCGCCACGAGACCGAGCTCGGCGAGGGCTCGTACTCGGCGCAGCGTGTGGTGCTCGCAAAGCCGCTCACTTTCATGAATCTCAGCGGCGAGGCAGTGACGCGGCTCCGGCGCAGCTATCACTGTGAGCCAGGCGACGTGATCGCGGTCTACGACGAGCTCGATCTGCCACTCGGCCGTATTCGCGTTCGGCGCGGCGGTGGGCCGGGCGGCCACCGGGGGGTGGTCTCGTTGATCGCGGCGATCGGTGCGGAGTTTTCGCGCATACGGATCGGGATCGGAAGGCCCCCGGGTGGGGCCGACCCCGCCGAATTCGTGCTGGAGGCCTTCACGCCCGAGGAGGCGGCGCGCATCGACGGAATCGTCGATCGCGCCGCCAATGCGGTCGAATCGCTGATTCGGGACGGGCTCGAGAAGACCATGGGCGAGTTCAACCGCGTGCTTGCCGACGGTTGAGCGCGCGCGGAGACTGGCAATCGGTGGATCGGTACGATAGAAACCTTCGTTTCACGAAGGAGGAGCCGTGAGCAGGGGAGACAAAACGCGCCGATATGAGACCATGGTCGTGCTGCGCGCCGACCTGCAAGAGGTCGGTGTCAAAGAGCAGCTCGAGCGCCTGCGGAAGCTCCTCGAGACCAACGGTGCCGAGATCGTCGGTGTGCACGAGTGGGGCATCCGTGAGCTCGCGTACGAGATTGCGAAGCAGCGCCGGGGATTCTACGCGCTCTTCGAGTACAGCAGCGCGTCGACGGCCGTTGCCGAGCTCGAACGCCAGCTGAAGCTCTCGGACGTCGTCCTACGCTTCGTCTCGGTGCGGCGCGACAAAGAGCCGCCCGTCGCGGTTGCCGAGCCCCCCATCGTCGTCGCGCCCGTGCACGTCGAGGCCGACGAGGACGATGAGCCGATCGGCGACGGCGAGATGGCCGACCTCGAGTAGAGCGAAAGGATCAACGAAACGATGCCGGGACGAGCAGGAGGACGCAGCGGCGGTGCACGCGGCCGCGGGCGATCACGGGACGATCGGGGACCACGCGGACGGCGGCCGGGACGACGGAAAGTCTGTCGCTTCTGCGCCGAGAAGGGCATCCGCATCGACTACAAGGACACCCGCGTTCTCGGAAACTTCATCACCGATCGCGGCAAGATCATCCCGAGCCGCATCACCGGGAACTGCGCGCGTCACCAACGTCGACTCACCACCGCGATCAAGCAGGCGCGCAGCGTCGCGCTGCTGCCGTTCGCGTCGGTGATGTAAGGAGCGTCGCGTGCAAGTCATCCTGCGTGAGGAAGTCCAGAACCTCGGCTCGATCGGCGACGTCGTCAAGGTCAAGCCGGGCTTCGCCCGCAACTACCTGCTGCCGCGCGGCCTCGCCATCGAAGCGAGCACCCGCAACCTGAAAGAGCTCGAGCACCAGAAGCGTGTCGTCGCCGACAAGCGCCTGCGGGAGCAGAAGAGCGCCGCTGCCGTCGCCGAGAAGGTCAGCGGCGTGACGGTCAGCTTCCCGATGCGCGCGGGCGAGGACGGCAAGCTCTTCGGCTCGGTGACGAACCAGGACATCCAGCGTGCGCTCGAGGAGAAGGGCTTCCCGATCGATCGCCGCCGCATCCTGCTCGACGAGCCCCTGAAGACGCTCGGCGAGCACCGCGTCGCCGTCCACGTCGGTCCGGATACGCGCGCCACCATCACCGTCACGGTGACGGCACTCGAGGAGTAGGCGGCCGCGTCGCTGCGATGGCCTCGCAGGACGCGCGGTCGATCAGTACACGCCGCCGAGCTTGCGATGATCCCAACTGCTGACGCGCTCGGGAGTGATGCGCAACACGACGCGCTTGCGCGCCTGCGCGCGCATGACCTCGGACACGTCGGCGCTCAAGACGCCGTAGTGTTTGGTCTGAATCGCCATCAAGACGCGCACGCAGAGCTCCTGGTCGTCGAGGATCTCGGCGCGACCGCGGATCAGCACGCCTTTCAGCTCGTCGTACTGCTCGCCCGACTCGACCAGCAGCGCGCACTGTGGATTGCGCCGCAGGTTCACCGCCTTCTGCGAGCGGGCGTAGGTCGTCATGGCGATGCGGCCGTCGTCGTCGACGACGAACCACATCGGCACCGCGTGCGGGTAACCGTCTTTGCCGATCGAGACCAGGATGACGGTCT
>JBGPIT010000176.1:0-9848 GCA_041485125.1 Binatia bacterium
AACGCGCGGTGGGTACGCATGCTGCCGGCCGCCATCGTTCATGGCGAGCACGAAGCAGTCGAGCGCCGGAAGCTCGGCCGCAATCGCGTCGCTGAGATCGGCCGTGAAGGTCGCGATACCGCACCGCCGGGGCACGTGATTGCCGAGCATGGCGACCTTCCGGATCGCGCCGATGCCCGCCGGCTCTACGACCGCCTCGGTCTCGCGCGATACGGTCGGCGCACGATCGCCACCATTACTGATCGTCGCGATGCTGCCGCGAAGGGAAATCACATCAACCCGATGCTGATCGCGAGCGACGTCGGGATCACCAGCGTGCCGTGATCCCCATGCCTCCGCACGCTCGTCGCGGGTCCGATGAGATGCGTCGGAATCCTGACTCTCATGCCGTCGACGAGGCAAACCAAGCTCATACCGGTGTCGAACAACACGAGCACATCCGAGAACTCCACGGAGTTTTCGATGCAAACCTCCTTTTTGTCGATGGGCTCGGAGAAAGGCAGCGGCGCGAGAGCGCCGCTCTAGGGTCCGTGCGTGGGAGCCGTGCGCGGGCGAACCACAGAGCTGAAGCTGTCGAGTACAATATGCCCTCGACATCCGGCGCACAACTAACGCGATTTTGCCGGAGCCGCCCGGCCGAGGATCGAGCGGGTCTAGTGGAAGGCCTCGACCTTGCCGAAGGCGCCGTTCGCCTCGTCGTTGGGACCGGCGGCGAAGTAGAGGACGTTTTTCGAACCCGACCCCTCGTCGTTGCCGAAGCCGATGCCCCACAGTCCGGGAATGGCGAGCGCGCGGCCGCGGCCACCTTTTTCCTCGAGACGCACGTGGTGATGGTACTTGCCGCGCGAGTCGGAGCAGAAGGCGTGGATCTTGCCGTCGCCGAAGTCGCCGACGAGAAGACAGTTGCTGACCTTGCCGAAATCCGCCGGCGCCTGCGCGATGCCCCACGGCGAGTTCAGATGGTCGCGCGACGCGACCTTCGCGACGAGATTGCCGTTGGTGTCGAACTCACGGACGAAGCCGTGGTTCTTGCCGGCGAGATCGTCGTGGCCCTTTTTCTTGGCATAGGTGACGAAGATCGAGTCGCCGATCACCTGGATGCCGAATGGACAGTACGCCCGCGCGATGCTGTCGTCCTTGAAGTCACCCGGCGTATCGAATTCCGTGAACGTGCCGTCCAACGCTTCGACGTGACACGAGTCGAAATCGGTCGTGTAGAGCGTGTCGCCGTGGATCGCGAGGCCCTTGTAGATGGAGCCCTTGTCGGTGTGCATGACGATCGCGTTCGCGTTCACGTTGGGATTCCACGCCGAGATGGTGCCGTTTTCGCTCGCCCAGATGAAGCGCGCGGGATTGCCCGGCGTGAGCTCGAACGCGCTCCCGGCGTTGCTCACGATTCCCGTCGGCGCGCCCGGCACGGTCACCTCGAGCGGGACCTTCGTGCCGTCGCCCATGTACACGGTCGCTGAGCCGGTACCGTTGTTGGCGACCCACCAGGCGCTCGTCGCACTGGCGGCAATGCCCCAGGCGTTCACCAACTTCGCGTCGACGACGGGCGCCGTGCCGGACTGGTTCGAGACGAGAACGGTGGAGCGGTAGCTGTTCTTGTCGGCGCGAGCGACGGCGACCGACGCGCACAGTACGACCGCGACCAACAAAAGCGATGTTCCAAGCCGCATGGGGTGCCCTCCTATGGCTGGGTGCTGAGCGAGACGCGGGCAACGCGTCGACCGAACGCGTTCTCTCAGGCCGGTTCCATCGAGTCAACGCGGGTCGCCGCCGGACTGCGCGCCGCCTCGTTGACTCGACTCTCCACCCTGGCAGAACGGACGCATGGCCCTCGAGCTGAACGGCATCGCGCACATCCAACTCACGGTGAACGACCCGGCGCGCTGTCTCCCGTTCTGGGAGCGGCTCTGCCACTTCGTCGGCATGCAGACGCTCATCCGCGGCGAGGACGTCGTCTACTGCATCGGCAGCCGCACCGGCATTCTCGTACGCGGCGCGCCGCGCGGTCGCGATGGCGGGGCGTTCCATCAAGACCGCGCCGGGCTCCATCACTTCTGCTTCCGCGCGCGCAGCCGCGACGACGTCGACGCGGTCCATCGCTTCCTCGCCGACGAGCTCGACGCCCGCATCATCCATCCGCCCGAGGAAGGCTCGCAGTTCGCGCCCGGGTACTACTCGGTTCTGTTCGAGGACCCCGACGGGATCCGCGTCGAGGTGAACCACGTGCCGGGTAAGGGTCATCTCGGCCCCGGCGGCCGACTCGGTCCCGACGGTGAGGGCGCGGCGGACCAATACGGCAGCGACGGCGTGAAAGGCGGCACCCAAGACCGCTGAGGGAGGCATCACCCGATGATCGAATCGACGCTCAGCTATCTCGCCGACATGCCGGAGAAGCCGTTCTTCTACCTCTACGACCCGCCCGCCGGCGCGCCATGGCGCAACACCAAAGGCGACCGCCGGCGCGTCGCGATCCACGATGCGCGCGATCTCGAGAGCCGCCCGTCGCTCGACGAGGAAGGCTTCGTGCTCGCCCGACACCAGACGTCGGTGCGGGACCTCTACGACCGGAGCGCCGTCGTCGAGCGCTACTACCGGGAAATGGAGCGGCTCGTGGCCGAGATCACCGGCGCCGTACGCATCGTCGCGTTCGACCACAACGTGCGCTGCGCGACGATGGCCGACCAGCGCGAGAACGGCGCCCAGCCGCCGGTCCGCTACACCCACAACGACTACACCGAGGGCTCCGGTCCGCAGCGCGTGCGCGATCTCTTTCCCGCCGACGAGGCCGAGCGGCTGCTGCGCAATCGCTTCGCCGTGATCAACGTCTGGAAGCCGATCCGCGGTCGCGTGGAAGAGTCGCCGCTCGCGGTGTGCCATGCACGGACGATCCGGATGGAGGACTTCGTCTCGACCGATCTTCGCTACCCGGACCGACTCGGCGAGATCTACTCGCTCCGGTTCAGCCCCGCCCACCGCTGGTTCTACTACTCACACATGACCGCGGACGAGGCGATGCTGCTCAAGTGCTACGACTCCGATCCCGGCCGCGCGCGTTTCACCGCGCACTCCGCCTTCGACGACCCGACGAGCCCGCCCGACGCACGGCCGCGCGAGTCGATCGAGGTACGGACGCTGGCGTTCTTCGCGTCCGCGGCGTGACACCTGCCGCGCGACGCGCTCATGCCGCGTCGCGGGCGACGAGCTGCTTGCGGTAGGCGATCAAGATCGTCAGCACGCTGGCGTTCAGCGCGACGAAGAGCAGTCCCGGCAGCGAGAAGTGCCGCGCCGAGTGCACGACGTCGACGGGCAGCAACAGAATCACCACCGCGAGCAGGAGATAGAAGCCCCAGGCACGGTGCTTCAGTAAGCCGATCGCGCTCACGATCTTGATCGTGCCGAGCGCGAGGAGGCTGAGCGCGAACATCCGCTTGTTCGAGACCACGGAGCGGAGGGCGTGCTCGACGAACACGACCGCGACGTCGCTTTGCAGAAAGCGACGGTCCTCGCGCGCGACCGCGCTCACCGCGTCCTGCAGCCCCGCCACGGAGAGCCCGAGCAGGAAGGCCCCGACGACGACCTCGACGCCGCCGGTCACGAGCTTCACGATCACGACGAAAAGCCGGAACCGCTCGGCACGCGTCCGGCGGGTCCGGCTACTGGATCGTCGTCTATGAGAATCGGGCATGATGCGTCGCGCGCGCAGCGACGCGGAGGAAACTAGCGCGTCTTAGTACGTTCGCTCGACGGTCGTCTCTCGATGCACGACGTCCGCTTGCGGAACGGTCTCGACCGAGCTGCTGCGCTCGACCGTGGTCTTGGACGCGGTCGGAACCTCGCGCACCGTTTCCTTGCGGCTCACGAAGCAACCTGTGGCCGCAGTCGACGTGAGCAGCACCAGCCCGAGTCCGATGTTCGCCATCTTTCGCATACGTGACCTCCCGAAACCGTGATTGGTTTCCGAATCCTCGTTGCAGATGGCGTGCCAGCGCAACGTGCTGAACTGCAAGGCCGGCGCGGCGCTTCCAGAAGCGAATGTTACAAAGGTCGGGTAATTCGCGTGCCCGTCATCAGGTGCGACGATCAGTGCGCCAGCTTCGCGCTGTAGTGTGAGGCGTCGTTGCGCGTCGCGCTCGGGAAGCGCGATTGCCAGCACACCGGCCCGAGGTTCCGCTTGAGACGCACCGTCACCGGCCCGCTCATGCCGAGCGGAGGGAGCGCGAGGCTCGTGCCTTTGCCCTTCACGGTGATGCGCGCGCGGCCGGCGGCGCCGGCGGTGCCCGCGAGACTCGTGAGGCCGTCGGGGGCGGCGCCCTGGTCTTTGTACTTGATCGACGTCGACGACGCGCTCCAGCACGGCTTCGTGCCGCACGTGCCGCCGGCGGGCGCCGTCGCGCTCAGCTTCAGGCCGGTTTGGTCGTAGACGCACAGCGTGAGGTCGGTCACCGTTTGCGGCGAGCCGAAGTCGAGGAGCGCCACCGGGCGGCTGCTCCTCCATCGCCATGCGACGGCGTCGCGGCTCGGATCGGCGGCGCTCTTCGTGAGCGTGACCGACGCCGACTTCGGCACCTCGAGCTCACACTGGGCATGCGCGGGCGGAACGCAACCGAAGGGCGGCTCGCAGGTGAGACACGGATCGCAGCTCACCGTGCCGCCGGTGCAGGTGCCGCTCTGGCAGGAGCCGCCGACGATGCACGCATGCGGATCGTCGCAGCTGGTGCCGTTCGGCGCTTGCGTCTGGCAGCTCGACGAGCAGCAATCGCCGTCGGACGCGTTGCCGTCGTCGCACTGCTCGCCGGGATCGAGCATCCCGTTGCCGCATGTGGTGCAGACCTCGAGACCCCAGCCCTGGAGCGTCCCGGCGTCGTTCGCGGCGGTGTCGGCGACGTGCAGCGTCCACGTGCCGGCCGCCGGCTCGCCGGCAAACGCCGCCAGCGGGTTCGACGGCTGGTGCAGGCCGCCGTCGGTCGGCGGGCACTGGATCGCCGATGTCGCCTCGTCGGCGAGATCGAGTTGGAAGTCGTCGCTGTCGCCACATACGCCGTCCATCACCGCGACCTGGGTGCCGCTCGGGCTCGAGAGCGTGAACGCGAGATCGCCGATGTAGGTGTGCGTGCCGCGCAAGTCGACGATGCGAAGGCGCTCGATCGTGCCCGCGCGCGGATCGTTCAGCGTCGACGTGATCTGGCCGAGGTCGGGAATCGCCTTCGGCAGATCGGCGGCCGTGTAGACCGGACACGTCGTCGGCGGGGGCGGCGGCGGCAGGCCGATGTGCAGCGGCGCGGTCGCGACGTTGTTTCCCTCGTCCGCCTCCGCGATCACCCCGTCGGGATCCTGCGTCACGCGCAACGTGTAGTCGCCGTCGGGAAGGTTCGCATCGGTGACGTCGACGTACTGGCACGGCAAGCCGACGGAGTAGATGTCGCTGCAGCCGACGCTGATGCCCTGATTGCCGCAATCGTATTTCGGGTGCGCGCACGAGAAATCCTCGAGACAGAAGCCCTGCTTCCGCCCGGTGACGACGACCACACCGTTGCCGTCGACGATCTCCGCCTTCGCGAAGCTGTCGAAGTGGGGATGCCCGTGGGCTTCGCTGCAGATGAAGAGTGGATTGGCGCAGGGCGCGCCCGGATGCGTCGCGCAGTCTGGACACCCGGGATCGCCCATGAAGAGATCGTCGGGACCGAGGCTGTGGGTGATGGTCGAGAAATTCACCAGCACGCGGCCGGTCTCGGCGCCGGCACAGCCCTCGACGACGTCACCCGGATCGACGGTGGCGTCGTACTCGACGCCCACGTCGGCAATCTCGGGCGAGATGTCGGGGAGTGCCGCCGCGAGGCGCGCGGTGGCGAGAATCAGAGCCAGCGCCGTCCAGCAGGCCGTGTCGAGTCTTCGCATTGCCGTCTCCCTCGTTCGCCGTTCGACCCGCGCGGGCGCGAACAGATACCAGCTCCCGAGGCTCCTCGTCCATGAAAGCGCGCGACACCGTTCCCAGGGTTGGCCGAATATTCTGCTAGCTATCTGAGAAACCTGACAGCTTTGGACGGGCTGCCACAACGTCCGTCCAACCCGACCTGCGACACCCTCGTCGTCGAATCGGAGGACGCGCATGTCCATCAAGTACGCGGTGCTTGGTTTGGTCGCCGAGGAGCCAAGTCACGGCTATGCGATACGCGCCGCCCTCGACGAGGTATTGTCAAAAGTTGTGGATCGCGTCACAGGCGCGCGATGGAGTCGCGACCGCTGCGCGCAGGAACCGAACCGCCCGGCTCTCGCGCTCTTTCATCTCGAACTGCCCCACAAGGGCTCATCCACCCGGCGCGCCGCTGGCCACTTTCGTATCGGACATTGCCACCGTAGAATTCGGCTGGCCTATGGGCATGCCGGTGTGCCGTTCCATCACGGGAAGGAAGGGGCTTTGGGAGATCCGCAGCGATCTGTCGAACAAGAGGATCGCCCGTGTCCTCCTCTGCATTCACAATGGGCAACTGCTCCTGTTGCACGCTTTTGTGAAGAAGACCCAGAAGACTCCTGATGACGACCTGGACCTTGCGATGAAGCGTAAGAAGGAGATTGAAGAATGACCACCAGAAACAAGCACCTCGGATCGTCCTATGAGGACTTCCTGAAGGATGAAGGCATCCACGAGGAGGCCACGACGCACGCAATCAAGCGTGTGCTGGCCTGGCAGATTACCGAGGCGATGAAGGCAAAGCGGATCAGCAAAAGCGAGAGGCGAAGCGCATGCAGACCAGCCGAAGCCAGCTAGAACAACGGTTCCTTGACCCCGAGAACACCAAGGTCCTCCTTGAAACCGTCCAACGGGCCGCCGCCGCGATTGGTAAACGTGTGACGATTAGTCTTGAAAACGAATCACGCCGGCGCAGCGCCTAACTGGACGGGCTCGCGATTTGAATGTTCCGCTAGAACGCGAGCCAGTCCCGTATGATGACGCCGTCGTCGTCGAGATTCCGCCGCTCACCTACCGTTGCCCCTTCGACGTCTCGACGTGCGACAGGCTCAGAGGCCGAGCACGAGCCGCACACCCTCTTCTACGAGTGCCAGCTTGGGCGCGGCCAAGACTCCCACGCGTGACAGGAGTGCCCGTTTATCGATCGTTGCCACCTGGGACACGTTGACGATGGAGTTCTTTGCCAGGCCGGTGTCGCGCCTGCGGCACAGCACGTTACCGGGAGCAGCTGCCAACTCGACATTGGAGGTGATGGCAACGACCACCACTGTGCGGATGGGGCTCTCATTGAAGTCGTTTGTTTGGAGGATGGCGACCGGGCGGCGATACCCGGGTGCCGAACCGAAGGGCTGTCCCAACGCGGCCCACCAGATCTCACCCCGGCGCACTACCACTTTTCCCGCAACGCGTGCGCCTGCAGATCCGTCAAGAGCGGATCGAGACCTGAGGAGACGTTGCCGTAGACCGCATCGAGCGCGTCGCGCACGCTCTTGCCGCGATGTTTCTTCACGAACTCCTCGAGCGCGCGGGCGTACACGCGACTGCGCGGAAGCCGGAGGCGCTTTGCGATCTCCTCCGCCTCCTCGAACACACGGTCAGGTACAGAGACGGCGACCTTCATGGCCACGAGTATGAACGAGTATGACCAGGCGGTCAAGATCGAGTCTCCCGGACTGAGTCTCCCGGGCACCCAGGTCGCCACTCTCGGCCTCCCGACCGAGGCACCGGAACCTGCACCGGACCGACCGCCCCCCGCACCGGTCGGCCCCCTGCGGTCATAGGGGATCAACCTCGGTCGCACGAGAGGTCGAGCGGCATTGTGCAGCGCCAACGCAGGCGATGGCGGTGCCGCACAATCTCCTTGACGCCCGACACGCGACATCGATATGCGCTGCGATACCCCGGAGGAAACCGAATGCATTCGACGCTTGCACGCTGCGTCGCCTCGACTGTCCTGGTCTTGATCGGCGTCGGATCGGCAATCGCGGGGCCCGCCGCGGGCCGTGTCATCGTCAAGTATCGCGATCTGAACGCGTGCGCCGAATGCTTGGTCGCGCGGCACGCCGCATTCGCGCCGTACGTCGGCGACGCCTCGCTCGATCAGCTGCAGGCGCGCCTCGGAGTCCGCGGCGCGCGTCCGCTCTTCCCGCACGGCGAGCAGCGCGGACGCGCCGCCCACGCGGATCGCCTCGCGATGGTACGCGCGCGCTTTCCGCAGCGCGCCGCGCGTGCGCCCGCGACGGCCCGCGAGCCCGACCTCTCGCAGGTGTACGTTCTCGAGCTCCCGCCCGACGCCGACGTCGAGCGCGCCGCGAGCGAGCTCGCGGCCAACCCACACGTCGCGTGGGCGCATCCCGACCGCGAGGTGCACGTCGACTTCCTTCCGAACGATCCGCTGTTCGCGCAGCAATGGGCGCCGGCGGTCATCGGCGCGCCGCTCGCGTGGGACACCGCGATCGGCACCGGCACGGTGATCGCGGTGGTCGACACGGGCGTCGATCGCCTCCACCCCGACCTCGCCGCGAGCATGTGGGCGAACCCGGGCGAGATCGCGGGCAACGGGATGGACGACGACGGCAACGGCTTCGTCGACGATGTCGTGGGCTGGGACTTCGTCGCGAACGACGCGGCGCCCGACGATCACCACGGGCACGGCACGCACGTCTCGGGGATCGCGGCCGCGGCCACGAACAACGGGCTCGGCATCGCCGGCCTCGCCTTCGGCGCCCGCGTGATGGCCGTCAACGGGCTCGGCGACGACGGCTCCGGTTGGATCTCCGACTTGGCGGCGGGGATCGTCTACGCGGCCGAGAACGGCGCCGACGTCATCAACAACAGCTGGGGCGGCGGCGGCCTCGATCAGGTCCTGGTCGACGCCGTCGATACCGCGCGAGCGCTCGGCGCGGTCGTCGTCGCTGCCGCCGGCAACAGCGCGGGCAACGTCGACATCTTCGAGCCCGCGCGCATTCCGGGTGTGATCGCGGTCGGTGCAACGGACCAGAGCGACGCGATCGCGAGCTTCTCGAACTTCGGCGATGCCCTCTCGGTCGCGGCGCCCGGCGTGAGCATCCTCTCGCTGCGCACGCCGAACGCCACCGGCATCGGATCGAACGGCATCGTGCAGCAGATCTATCAATTGCTCTCCGGCACCAGCATGGCGGCGCCCCATGTCTCGGGCCTCGTCGCCGTTCTGCTATCCGCCCTCCCGGCGCTGCAGGTCGACGAGGTGCGCTGGCATCTCGAGCTCAATGCCGATCAGCCGGGCTTCCCGGGCTTCGAAGGCGAGCCCTGGAACCCGCACTTCGGCTGGGGACGGATCAACGCCGCGCACGTCTTCGATCCGATCCCCGTGACGACGCGTCTCAGCGGCACGCCGCCGCTCTTTCACGGCATCGCGGGAGCACTGACGCCGGCGTCCGTGTCGCTCGGCATCGGCTTCACGACGATCGATCCGGTGGCGTGGAACGTGACCGCTCCGCCGTGGCTGACACCGGCGATCCCGAGCGGCAGCGGCGACGCGACCGTGCCCTTCGATCTCGACGCGACGGCGCTCACGCCCGGCAGCGTCAGCGGCTCGATCGACGTCGCCGCGCCGTCGGCGGTCGACGGCGGCGGCAGCAAGTCCGTCACCGCCTACCTGCACCGCGACGAGCGCGAGGGGCCCGTCTCCGTCGTGACACCCGACACGTATGCGTTGCAGGGTCGCGCCGAGATCGCGTCCGACGGCGTCGGCAGCGTGCTCGTCTGGGATGATCTCTCGATTCCCGCGGTGATGGCCGCGCACCTCGACGGCGGCGGAACGCTCACGCCGCCGGCGGTGGCGACCCAGGCCTTCCCATATAAGTTTGGGCCGGTGCTCGCGTTCGACGGC
>JBGPIT010000177.1:0-9789 GCA_041485125.1 Binatia bacterium
CGGAAAGGCATTACCGAGACGCTCGTCGAGGGGCTCAGGCTCGTGCGACGCGCGCGGGGCTTCGAAAAGGCCATGGCTCTACGGGGCAAGGTGCGCTTGGACGTCGACCTGGAGGCCTCTCGTGAGCGGAGTCGTCGTTGACACCTCCGTCTGGATCGACTTCCTCGCCGGAACGCCGACCCCGGAACTGGAGGACGCTCTTTCCCATGGTGCCGTGGTACTCACGCCGATCGTCGTTGCGGAGCTCATAAGCGGCGCGCGCCGGCAACGGGAGCGCGCTGCGATCGCAGAGCTCTTCCGCGAGCTCCGGCTTCACCCTACGGATCTCGACCACTGGGTTCGTGTCGGCGAGCTGCGCCGACATCTGCGAGCGCACGGCCTGAGCGTCTCGACACCGGACACGCACGTCGCCCAGTGTGCCATCGATCTCGACGGCGTCCTGCTCACCCGTGACGCGTTCTTCTCTCGCATCGCCCGACACGCGAAACTTCGGCTCGGCCGAGCGTAGCCGCTGATGGCTACGGCGTCGCGCCCACGCTGCTCCGCAGCATGAAGTAGATGACGACGCCCGTCACCGACACGTAGAGCCAGATCGGCAACGTGACGCGCGCGATCCTTCGATGACGCGCGAAGCGTTCCGTGAAGGCGAAGAAGAAGCTCGTGAGCGCGAGCGGAACGATCGTCATCGACAAGACGACGTGCGTCGCGAGGATGAGCAAGTACACCGCCCGGATCGCGCCGGCGCCGGCGAACTTCGTGTCGCCGTGGACGTAGTGGTACGTGAGATAGCAGACCAGGAACAGCGACGAGGCGACGAACGCCGCGACCATGCAGTACTTGTGGACCTCGCGCGCACCGCGCTTGATCGCGACGTAGCCCGACACCAAAAGACTCGCGGCGAGCGCGTTCAGGGTCGCGTTGACGCCGGGGAGGAAGCGGAGATCGACGGCACCCTGCGGCCCGTGCTCGCGGAGCACCAGGATGTAGCCGATGAACGCCAGCGCCGCGGCGGAGACGACGGCGGTGAAGACGTAGAAGGTCCGGTCCGAGACGCGCGCGAGCGCCGGAGCGTCGATCTCAGGCATCGGCCGCTTCTATCAGAGCCACGCGTCCGGGTTGAGCGCTCCGGCGCGCGGTTGTCCGAGGCCGCGCTGGCACGGTAGACCGGCGCGCGAGCGGGCATGGAGGCGGCAGCGAGGAGCAGCGCCGGAAACCGGACGCGCCGATTGGCCGGCTACGTCCTCTACACCGTCTATCTGCTCGCGGTCGTCGAGATCTCGTGTCGGCTGCTGCTCTCGATCCCGTTCATCGCATCGAGAACGGCGGGCACCGGACTTCGCGTGGCGTCGCGCCTGGGTGCGGAGTCACCTGCTCGGCGTGGCGAACAAATACGGCTTCGACGTCTACGATCCGACCAAGGGCTGGATCTCGAAACCGAACCTCCGCAAGCTCCGCGTCTTCGTCCGGCCGATATCGGACGCCTTCTTCCTCCACGCCCGCGGCAAGAGCATCCCCGAGGCCGCCGTCGAGGCCGCGCGCCTGCGCTTCCGGCCGATTCTAATGACGTCGTTCGCGTTCATCCTCGGCGTCTACCCGCTGGTGGTCGCGTCGGGAGCCGGCGCCGCGAGCCGGCGCGCGCTCGGCACGGCGGTCTTCGGCGGCATGCTCACGTCGACCTTCCTCGCCGTGCTCTTCGTGCCGGTCTTCTACGTGATCTCTCAGAGCGCGAGCGAGCGCTGGGCGGCGCGCAGAGCGAACCCCGCGCCGAGCATTCGTCGCACCGACCGCTGACAACGGCCTCTACTAGACGCGTGCTCCAGTGCTCTGTGCCGGCGCTTGGCCGGCCTAAAAGAAGAGACTGTACGTGAGCACCGCGAAAACGACGCCTGTGAATACCGTGTACTTCGGATTCCGCTCGACCGCGGCGAAGTAGACCACGGACGCGAGCACGCGCACGTACGGTGTCAGCATGAGGACGGCGATACCGAGATTGACGAGGACGCGCGGCCGCGCGGCACCGGCGAGCACTTGCCGGAAGTCCGCGACCAGCAAGTCGACGACACTCGAGCTCGTGAGCACGTACTCGAGCTGCGGCTTACCACTCGTGATCCAGTGCCACACCATACCGGCGGAAATCAGCGCGAGACTCGCGAGAACGCCACCGACCAGGATGCCGCCAACGACCGCGTCCATCGTAGTCGAGGCGCCGTGGCTCTCCGGATGTGCCGCGATCATCGCTGGTTGCTCCTCAACCCTCGAGGCCACGCAGGATCATTTCGAACCCGAGCACACCAAGTACGGCGAGGAAAACGCGGCGCACGACTTGGTTGGTCACACGCACCAGGACACGCGTCCCGATGAACGCACCCGCCGTAACGCCGACGATGACGGGCGCGGCGATCCCGGGATCTATCAGCCCGGCCGTTAGATACACGCTGGTTCCCGCGAGGGCAGTGACGCCGATGATGAGATTGCTCGTCGTCGTCGACACCTTGGGCGGTAAACCCATCACGATGTCATGGATCAGCACCTTGAGCGCCCCCGCGCCGATGCCGAGGAGGCCGGCGATCAATCCGGCACCGAACATCAACGGACCGCCGAGATACGCGCGCCGCGCGCGGTAGTCGATGATCGTGCATGACGCCTGATCGAAGTAGCTGCCTTCGAGCTCGAGCCAACGCGAGAGCGCATCCTGCCGATCGACCGGCGACCACGTTTCGTGCCGGCGGATCCACAGCGTCGCCCACGAAGCGAGAAGGACGGTACCAAAGAGCAGGAACAAGGGTCGCTCGCCCGCGGCGAGCGTGATCGACGCGCCGGTGAGCGCACCGGCGATCGTGAACATCTCGAGAAACATCCCGACCTTCAGGTTCGTGATGTGGTCGCGGACGTAGGCGGAAGCGGCGCCGCTCGACGTCGCGATGACCGAGACCATACTGATCGCGATCGCTTTCTTGATGTCGACGCCCGACCAGACGAGAGCTGGGATGAGCACGACACCGCCCCCCATGCCGCTCATCGCACCGATGAATCCGGCGACGAGCGAGACGAGCAGCAGCAGCTCGAGCGACATGATCCTCGAGGTACCGACGCGTGACTAGCGCGGTCCGCGCGCGGCCGCCGATTGCAGAGCGTGGACCGCGCGCAGACCGACTAGCCTCCGGATCACTTCCATACCCGCGACGATGCCGCGGCGGGCAGCTTCTGCGGGTCGAAAAGCTCGTCCGGCAACGTGACGTCATAGTGGACGGCGCTCACGTCGAGATCGGTGCTGCCGCCAGCCTGCCGATCCTCGATCCGGCGGTGGAGAATCGTCGGGACGCCGTCGACCGTCGTCGCCTCTCCGAATTTCTCGACCTTCCAGAGAGCGTTCGCAGCGTCGTAGTACTCGCGCTCGAGCGGCGCGAACGAGTCGGCGGCCACCCACGTGACGATCCGTGAGTAGTACCAGGGGTTCCGAGGCACCGCTTCGATCTTGTAGGCACGAGCGCCGTCGTGCTGCTCCTCGCCGAGGAGCTTGTACGCCGAGTGAAGGTCGACGAGGCCGAGGTCGGCGTACGTGTACTCCGACGTGAGGAACGCCTCGAATCCCTCGACCGGCACGATCTTCCGCACGCGCCTGATGTGGGGGTCGTAGATCCACTGCACCGTCTGGTCTGCCGTACGCTTGACGAGCCACGTCATGCCTTCGGTTCCCGCCGGCGAGACCATCACGGTCACCATCTGGTCGCTGCCGGCGACCTTCTTGTCGCGCGCTTGTTTGGCGACGAGCTTGGTTGCCTGTCCGTGCTGTCCGCTCACGGTGAACGTGAGCGTGCTGGTGCTCGCCTTCTCTGGTCTGAGCACACGGGCCATGTTGTCGACGAT
The DNA here is from genome assembly GCA_041485125.1 of Binatia bacterium. Taxonomy (GTDB): domain Bacteria; phylum Desulfobacterota; class Binatia; order UTPRO1; family UTPRO1; genus JBGPIT01. The sequence goes on from JBGPIT010000177.1 coordinate 3,868, forward strand.
GGTCTGAGGCTCCGGCGCTTGCGCGAATACCGGCGTGCTGAGAACCGTCGCCCCCGCCAAACTGCCGAGAATGATTCGAGTTGCAATCGTCATGATTCTCCCCTCCGGCTTCTATTGTCGGACGCGGTCCTCGGGTTGTGAAGCGGCCCCTATGGTGAACACAGCGATGCAAGGAGGACGTCATGCCGTACCGCGGCGGCGCACCTCGAGCGAAACTGCTATAGAGTGGGGCCTGTCAGCGCGAACCCAAGCACGCTGCCCATGCCGAATCCGGAGGAGCCACGATGTCGCGTCCCACGAGCGCCGAGAAGGTACGCATGGAATCGGACAGCATGGGTACGGTCGAGGTGCCGGCCGACGTCTACTGGGGCGCGCAGACCCAGCGCTCGCTGCTTCACTTCGACATCGGCGACGACGTCATGCCGCCCGAGCTGATCCGGGCCTTCGGCATCTTGAAGAAGGCCGCCGCGCTGGTGAACCAGGACCTCGGCAAGCTCACGCCCGAGAAGGCGCGCCTCATCGTCCAGGCCGCCGACGAGGTCATCGCCGGCAAGCTCGACGATCAATTCCCGCTCCGCGTCTGGCAGACCGGCAGCGGCACGCAGACCAACATGAACGCCAACGAGGTGCTCTCGAACCGCGCCATCGAGCTCGCCGGCGGCGAGCGCGGCTCGAAGAAGCCGATCCACCCGAACGACGACGTCAACATGTCGCAGTCGTCGAACGATACCTTCCCCGCCGCCATGCACATCGCCGCCGCGCTCGCCGTGCACGACCGTCTCATCCCCGCCGTGCGCGAGGTGCGCGACGCGATCGCGCGGAAGGGGAAGCAGTTCACCGGCATCGTGAAGATCGGCCGCACGCACTTGCAAGACGCGACGCCGCTCACCGTCGAGCAGGAGATGTCGGGCTGGGCGAGCCTGCTCTCGCGCGACCTCGACCGCCTCGAGAAGGTGCTCGACGAGCTCTACGACCTCGCGATCGGCGGCACCGCCGTCGGCACCGGGTTGAACGCCCACCCGGAGTTCGCCGAGCGTGCCGCCAAGAAGATCGCCGAGCTCACCAGCCGGCCGTTCCGCTCGCACCCGAACAAGTTCGCGGCGCTCTCCGCGCACGACGAGCTGGTCTTCGCGCACGGCGGCGTGACGACGCTCGCGTGCTCCTTGATGAAGATCGCCAACGACATCCGCTGGCTCGCGTCGGGACCGCGCTGCGGCCTCGGCGAGCTCACCATTCCCGAGAACGAGCCCGGCTCGTCGATCATGCCCGGCAAGGTGAACCCGACGCAGGCCGAGGCCATGACCATGGTCTGCGTCCAGGTGCACGGCAACAACACCGCGATCGCCTTCTCCGGCTCACAGGGAAACTTCGAGCTCAACGTCTTCAAGCCGGTGATGATCTTCAACTTCCTGCACTCGGTGCGGCTTTTGAGCGACGCCTGTCACGGCTTCGTGAAGTACCTGATCGACGGCATCGAGGTGGATCGCGAGCGCATCGCCTCCTACGTCGACAACTCGCTCATGCTGGTGACCGCGCTCACGCCCGAGATCGGCTACGACAAAGCAGCGCAGATCGCCCACGCCGCGCACGTCGACAAGTCGAGCCTCCGCGCCGCGGCGCTGAAGCTCGGCTACCTCACCGCCGAGCGCTTCGACGAGCTCGTCCGCGCCGAGGACATGACGCACCCGTAGTCGAGTGTCTATGGAGCACGCTATGGCGGAACGGCAACCCGGTCGGTGATCGACCCCTGGATTCCTATCGAAGGTCTGCACCACGAAGATTTCGTTGACAGCTGGGCGTTGGCCTGTGGTAGCAGGCTTATGATCAGCCCAGATCCCCGACGGACCACCGCCGCTCCTTCTCGGCCATCGCTCGCGTGCTGCTTCCTCGTTGCCGTGATTCTCGCCACGTCCGCGGCATACGGCGGGGAGCCTCCTACGCGTCCAATCGATGGCGTTGGCAACAACGTCGTCCATCCTGACTGGGGCACCCCAGGTACACAGCTCCTTCGCGGCGCCAGCGGCTCGCACTACGCCGACGGCGTCGCAGCGCCCGCCGGTGCGACACGGCCGAGCCCTCGCATGGTGAGCGATGCGATCTTCGACCAGACGACCTCGATTCCGAGCGCGATCGGCCTCAGCGACTACATCTGGACGTGGGGCCAATTCCTCGATCACGATTTCAGCCTGACCGAGGGCGCGCGGGAAGCCATGCCGATCAGCGTCCCCCCGGGCGATCCATTCTTCGATCCCTTCTTCACCAACCTGCAGACGATCTCCTTTCGTCGCGCGCTCTTCGACCCCAGCACCGGCACCTCGAGCCCGCGAGAGCAGGTCAACGAGATCACCGGCTACATCGACGGGTCGAACGTCTATGGATCGACCCCCGAGCGCGCCGCATGGTTACGGACCGGGAGCGGCGGTCGGCTGAAGGTCACCGACACCCCGGTGGGCACGCTGCTGCCCTTCAACGACGGCACGCAGCCGAACGCCGGATCGCCGGAGGCTCCTGATCTCTCGACCAGCTCGTTCCTGGCAGGTGACGTTCGGGCGAACGAGCAACCGACCCTGGCATGTCTGCACACGCTATTCGTACGCGAGCACAACCGTCAGGCGGCGCGCATCCAGAGGGCCGACCATCGCCTTTCGGATGAGGAGATCTACCAACACGCGCGCCGGATCGTGATCGGCGAGATCGAGGCGATCACGTATCGTGAGTTCCTGCCCGCGTTGCTCGGGCCGGACGCGCTCGGACCCGACGGAGACTACGATCCGACGGTCAACGCCGGAATCGCGACAGTCTTTTCGACCGCCGCTTATCGGCTCGGCCACACACTCCTGAGCCCGATGATCCAGCGCCGTGACGCGCAGGGGAATTCGATACCCGAGGGGCCGCTGGCACTGCGCGAAGCGTTCTTCGCCGCCACGCCGCCGATTCTCGAGCAGGAAGGCCTCGAGCCGATCCTGCGCGGCCTGGCGGCGCAACGCGCGCAAGAGCTCGACGCCCACATCATCGACGACGTACGGAACTTTCTCTTCGGCGCCCCACGTAGCGGCGGCCTCGACCTGATCTCCCTCAATCTACAGCGCGGCCGCGATCTCGGTCTTCCGGACTTCAACACCGTGCGCGCCGACTATGGACTCCCCCGCAAGCAGACTTTCTCCGACATCACCTCCGACCCAGCAACGGCGACGAAGCTCGAGGACCTCTACGGCGACGTGGACGACATCGACGTCTTCGTTGGATTGCTCGTCGAGGACGACCTCCCGGGCCGCATCGTCGGAGAGACGTTGATGGCCGTGCTCGTCGACCAGTTCACCCGCTCGCGAGCCGGTGACCGTTTCTGGTACAGCCGCCTGCTCCCACGCGGCGAGCTCAACCGAGTGCACCATACGCGTCTCTCGACCGTCATTCGCCACAACACCACGATCCAGCGAATTCAGCCGAACGTCTTCTTCGTCCGCAAGCACCCGGGCGCGCGCGATTGAGACCGTCGTCGTCGCGGAGCGCCGTCACCGACGAGCGCTTCGATCAGCTGGTGCGGCGGCCTCGTCACGTTACTTCGCTCCCCTCGCTCCCCGGCAACCGTCTCGCGACGAGGCCATGCCGGTGCCGCAGCGCGCGCTTTGCCGCGTGTCGCGCTGCGCGTCTCGTTGCGCGTCGCGCACCGCGGCGGCGATCTCCTTGCTGAGGCCGGCGGCGGCACGGCTCATCGCGGCGGCGGCCATGCCTGCGTCGGTGCGGCTCGCGGGCTCGGCGAGCGTCGTCTCGCGCACCGCGACGACGGTGCGCGCTGGAAACGCGCGGAGCGTCCAGTGCGCGTGCAGGGTGACCGCCCCGTCCTCCTGGAGCTCGAAGCGCTGCACGTCGACGGTGACGACATAGGACGGCTGCGTCGCGCCGACCCACGGGAAGACGATGACCTGCCCGGTGCCGAGCTCGACGGCGAGGTTCTGCGCCAGCACGCGCGCGAGGTTCGGCTGCAACGGCTCGCCCCAGCGCGCGTTCGGAATTGCCGCGATTTGGTACGCGCCGGCGCGGGCGACGATCTCGGAGCGGTCGAGATATTCAGGAATCGTCACGGGACCAACACCGACGACCAGGTCGGGCAGCGGAGCTTCCACGCGCTCCGTAGCGGCGGTGACGGCGTTCAAGACGTAGAAACGCGAGTCGTCGCGGACCGGCGCGAGCGCCGAGCAGCCGGCGAGCGCGCCGGCGACGGCGATCGCGGTCAGCGTGCGGGCCGCCGTCATGGCACCGCCTCCGCGGGGGCCTTGCCCCGTACCAGGACGCTCGGGTTGCGCTCGAGCTCGGCCGCGAGGGCGCGGAGCGCGCGCGCCGCCTCGGCGAGGTCGGTGAGCGTGTGCGACAGCTGATACGCGAGCGGCGAGCCGGGCTCGATCAGCGTCCTCACGCTGGTGAAGGTCCCGTCCGCTTGCTGCGCGGCGCCCGACAAGCTCTTCGCCAGCGGTCCGACCTCTCCGTCGAGACGGCTCGCGAGCGTGCGCACACCGGTCGCGGCATCGCCGACCGACCGCAAGGTCGGGTCGAGCGACTCGAGCGCGGCGCGCAGGCCGGGCGAGGTCGCGAGCGTGCGGACGGCGTCGAGCGTCTCGGCGACGCTCACGATCGCGCGATCGATGTCGACGGACGCGATCTTGTTGACGAGCTGGGTCACCTTCATCTGCACCTCCTCGAGCGCGCTGGGAACGGTCGGGATCTCCGGGTACGGCATGTCCTTGTCGGCGACCAAGAGCCGCGTCGCGCCCGGCCGGAAGTCGAGCTCGATGTAGAGGACTCCGGTGACGAAGCTCTCCGACTGGAGCTGTCCGCTGAACCCGCGCGCGAGCGCCGCCTCGAGCGCCTCGGGCGTGAACGACACCGCCGCCCCGCGCGCGGTGAGACGGTCCTGGTCGAGCGCGATGATCACCGGGATGCGGTCGTTGCCGGGCATGACGCGCGGCTGCAGGCGGATCATGATGCGCGTCACCTCGCCGATCTCGACACCCTTGAACTTGACGGCGGCGCCGACGCGGAGGCCGTTCACCGAGCTCGGGAAGAACAGCACGAAGGGCTGCGTGCGCCGAAAGAGCCGCCCCGAGCCGAAGGCCGCGACGCCGACCAGCGCCAGCACCACCGCGCCCACCACGAACACGCCGATCATCGTCGGGCTCACCTTCTTACCCATCGTTGCCCTCCGCGCCGCGGGTGAGGAACCGGCGCACCCGCGGGTCGTCGGAATGGTCGCGGAGCTCGCGCGGCGGCCCACTCGCGATCATGGTGCGGGTGTCGGGATCGAGAAAGACGCTGTTCGTCCCGATCGTGAAGATGCTCTGCAGCTCGTGCGTGATGACGACGATCGTCGCGCCCAGGCTCTCGCGCAGCTCCAGGATGAGATCGTCGAGGAGACGCGAGCTGATCGGGTCGAGGCCGGCCGAGGGCTCGTCGAAGAAGAGAATCTCGGGATCGAGCGCCATGGCGCGCGCCAGACCCGCGCGCTTCTGCATGCCGCCGCTGATCTGCGACGGGTAGTAGTCCTCGAAGCCCTTCAAGCCGACCAGCGCGAGCTTGAGCGACGCGAGCTCGCGGATGTCCGCCGCCGAGAGGTCGGTGAACTCGCCGAGCGGCAAGCCGACGTTCTCCGCCAGCGTCATCGAGCTCCACAGTGCCCCGCTCTGGTACAGGACGCCGAACCGGCGGCGCATCTGCTCGCGCGCGTCCGGGTCGGCGCGGGTGAAGCTGGTGCCGCTGTAGAGCACGTCGCCGCGCGCCGGCTCGAGGAGGCCGATCATGTGGCGGAGCAGCGTGCTTTTGCCCGACCCGCTGCCGCCCATGACGATGAAGACGTCGCCGTGGCGGACACCGAAGTTCAAGTCGTGCATGAGGACGAAGTCGCCGAAGGCCATGGTGAGGTCGCGGACG
>JBGPIT010000178.1:0-9747 GCA_041485125.1 Binatia bacterium
ATTTTCTTGGCTTCGTCGTCGCTGACGGAGCCGGCGATGATGACGTCGTCGCCCCGCTTCCAGTTCACCGGCGTCGCGACCTTGTGCTTCGCCGTGAGCTGCATGGAGTCGAGGACACGCAGGATCTCGTCGAAGTTGCGGCCGGTCGTCATCGGGTAGGTGAGCATCAGCTTGATCTTCTTGTCGGGTCCGATGACGAAGACCGAGCGGACGGTTGCGTTGGTCGCGGCCGTGCGCCCCGCCGACGTGCCGGCCTCCTCGGCCGGGAGCATGTTGTAGAGCTTCGCGACGGTGAGGTCGGTGTCGGCGATGAGCGGGTACTTGATCGCCGCGCCCTGCGTCTCCTCGACGTCCTTCGACCACTTCTCGTGATCCGCGACCGGATCGATCGAGAGGCCGATCAGCTTCGTGTTGCGCTTCGTGAACTCGGGCTCGATCTTCGCCATGTACCCGAGCTCGGTCGTGCAGACCGGGGTGAAGTCCTTCGGGTGGGAGAAGAGGATCGCCCAGCTGTCGCCGATCCATGCGTGGAAATCGATCTCGCCCTTCGTCGTCTTCGCCCGGAAGTTCGGTGCGGTGTCGTTGATGCGCAATGACATTGGGTCTCGCTCCTTTGCAGGTTCGGATGGCTTCCGGCTCGGTCCTACGTCCGGGGGCGCATGGCGACAACATGGGCGCGGCGTCGCGCGGCGGCGCTAGACCATGCGGCATCGGCTAACCACGGCGTGGCACTCTCGACGGTAGAAATTCGCCTGGTCCATCGGCGCGCCGGTCGGGGTAGTGAAGACGAAGTCGTCGTGCGCTGGGTGCGTCGGCAAGCGCTCGCGGAGGATGTGCACCACTTCCTCACTATCCGACGTACGACGTCGAGACCGTCGAGCGCTGATGCTCGTGTAGTCGGCGGGCGGGGGAGACTGCCGGCGAGGCTGGGATCGTCTCGGCGGCTTCGGAGCAGGTGAGCGGCGGCGCGATCGCCGCCGACACGCCACGCGCCGTCGGGGCTAGGCAGGAGCGGCGACCGTCTCGCCGCGGAGGTACGCATCCATCGAGCGTGCCGCGATGCGGCCTTGGCCCATCGCCAGGATCACCGTCGCCGCGCCGGACACGATGTCGCCACCGGCAAATACGCCGGCGATCGAGGTCTGCATCGTCTGGGGATCGGTGACGACGGTTCCCCACTTGGTGACCTTCAACTCGGGCGTGGTGCGCGGGACGAGTGGATTCGGCTTGTTGCCGATGGCCACGATCACCGTGTCCACCTCCATCACGAACTCCGAGCCCTTGACGGGCACCGGCCGCCGCCGGCCGGAGTCATCGGGCTCGCCGAGCTCCATCCGGATGCATTCCATGCCCACGACCCGATGGCGCGCGTCGCCGATCACGCGCGTCGGGTTGTTGAGCAGCTTGAAGTTCACGCCCTCCTGCTCGGCATGGTGGACTTCCTCCGCGCGTGCCGGCATCTGCTCGCGCGCGCGGCGGTAGACGATCGTCACCTCACCGCCCAAGCGCAGCGCGGTACGAGCGGAATCCATCGCGACGTTGCCGCCGCCGATCACGGCGACGCGCCGGCGAGTGATCGGCGGGGTGTCATACTCGGGAAAGAGATACGCCTTCATGAGATTCGCGCGCGTCAGGTACTCGTTGGCCGAGTACACACCGATCAGGTTCTCGCCCGGCATCTCCATGAACGACGGCAGGCCGGCCCCCGTACCCACGAACACGGCGTGATACCCCTCCTCGTCGAACAGCTCGCGGATCGTGCTGTTGCGGCCGACGACGTAGTCCATCACGAACTCGACGCCGAGCTGCTTCAGGTAATCGACCTCGGCGCGCACGATCTCCTTCGGCAGGCGGAACTCCGGAATGCCGTACATCAACACGCCGCCGGGAGCCTGGAGCGCTTCGAACACGGTGACTTCGTGTCCCCGCAGAACCATGTCGCCGGCGACGGTCAGTCCCGCCGGGCCGGCGCCGACGATGGCGATGCGCTTGCCCGTCTTCGCGGGCAGCGCCGGGATCGTCACCGCACCCTTGCACCGCTCGTAGTCGGCGGCAAAGCGTTCGAGGCGGCCAATCGCTACCGGCGCGTGCTTGATGCCAATGACGCACGAGCCTTCACACTGGTCTTCCTGCGGGCACACCCGACCGCAGACCGCCGGCAGAGCATTGTCCTGCTTGATCTTGCGCGCCGCCTCGAGGAACTTCCCCTGCTGGATGAGCGCGACGAAGCCGGGGATGTCGACGTTCACCGGGCAGGCGGGGACGCACTTCGGATTCTTGCAGAGGATGCACCGGCTCGCCTCCTGCATGGCGAGCTCCTCGGTGTACCCGTACGGCACCTCGTCGAAGTTGTTGACGCGATCCTCGGGCGGCTGCTCCGGCATCTCGTGCCGGGGAAGGTTCTTTTTCTTGACTGGCTCGGCCATCGGCTCGATCACCCCACGCCGGCGCGGCGCGGTCCGACCGCCTCGGTGTGCGCGACGGCGTGAATCTCCTCCTCGCTGTACGCGGCGCGGCGGTCCCAGAGCTCGTCCCAATCGACTTCGTGCGCGTCGAAGAACGGCCCGTCGACGCACGCGAACTTGGTCTCCTTGCCGACCGTCACGCGGCAAGCGCCGCACATCCCGGTGCCGTCGAGCATGATCGGATTGAGTGCGACCAGCGTCTTCACCCCGAATGGCTTCGTCACCCTGGCGGCGAGCATCATCAAGAAGACGCAGCCGACGGAGAACACGCGATCGAGACGCTCGCCGGCTTCGAGCTTCCGCTGGATCACGTCCACGGAATGGCCCTTCACGCCGTGCGAGCCGTCGATCGTGGTCTGGATCAGCTCGTCGGACGCCGCCTGCAGCTCGTCGCGGAAATAGTAGAGGTAGTGGCTGTCGGCCTCGATCACGCTGATCACGCGATTGCCGGCGGCCTTCATCGCGCGCGCGATGCTGAGCACGGCGCCGATGCCGTAGCAGCCCGCCGCGAGCGCGACCGTGCCGAAGTTCTCGACCTCGAGCGGCACGCCGAGCGGCCCGACGACGTGCGCGATGTGATCGCCGGTCTTTAGCAGCACGAACTTGCGCGTCGAGTGGCCGACCTCTTGGACGACGAGCGTGATCGTCCCGGCGTCGCGGTCCCACTCGCAGAGCGTGAACGGCACGCGCTCCGACCGCTCGTCGACCATGAGGATCACGAACTGGCCGGCGCGCGCCTTCTTCGCGATCGCCGGCGCGTGGATTACGGCCCGGTGCACGTTGGGGGCGACCTCGCGCTTGTCCAAGATCTCGAACACGTCTCAACCTCCGACCGCGGCCGGCTCGCCCGCGACGAGCTCGCGCAAGCCGCGCACCTTCTCCTCGAGCAGGTGGCCGCGGAAGTGGGTGCGTCGCGCGCTCGGGTCGGTCGCCGCCGGCGGCGCCTGACGTCGCGTCGTCTGCAGCCGCGCGCCGACGGCGCGGATCTCCTTCGCGATCGCCGCCGGCGACTCGTAGTCGAACCCGGGCGCTCTCATCGCCCGCGCCAGCTCGCTCACGATCTGCCAGTCGGGCCTGGCCTCGCCGGGGCCGTCGCATGCCTTGCGGAGCGGCCGCATGAGGTTCTGCCCGTCGACCCACGTGCCCGCGACCTCGGCCATGACGGTCACCGGCAGCGACACGTCGACGCGCGCATCGGTCATCGGATAGCAGTCCTGGACGATCAGCAGATCGAGCGCGTCCAGCCGGGCGCGATCGACGAAGTCGCCGGTCAAGAGCGCCGCTCGCACGCCCGCGGGCAACGCCGCGCGCGCGACGCCGCGCGCGTCCGGCGTGATCTCGACGTAGTGCTCGGAGCGCATCACGTCGCGCATGAACTTGCGAAAGACGTAACGGTCCTCGAGCGTGCTCGTCGTGTCGCACACGAACGCAAAGCCGTCGCCGACGAACGGCTTCAGCCGCTCCGCCGCGTGCGCGAGCGCCTGCGGCCACGGAACTGGCCGCATCGTGTTCCCGACGCGCATCTGCGGTGCTTTCAGGCGCGCGGCGCCGTTCTGGAATTCGGGGATGGCGAAGCGGCCGAGGACGCAGAGCGGCCGGCGGGTGTCGATCGCGCGTGCCGTCACGGCGCGGTTCTGCGCCGACGCGCGCACGGTGAGCGCGCAGCCGGCGTCGCAGAGCGTGCACGTGGTCGCCGTGAACCGCTTCGCGGCGCCGTACCACTTGGCGTACCGATCGGAGAGGCTGCCCGTCGGACAGACGTCGATGCAGGATCCGCAGAAGCGGCACCCCGCCTCGCTGAGCGAGCGGCCGAACGCCTCGCCGATGTGCGTCTGGCTGCCGCGCCCGATGAAATCGATCGCGGTCTGGCCGTGATGTTCCTTGCAGATGCGGACGCACCGCCCGCAGAGGATGCACAGGTTCAGGTCGCGATCGATGAACGGATCGGAGCGCTCGAGCGGGAGATTGCGATAGACCGGTGGGACGGGCAGCGCCGTGATACCGAGCTCCTCGGAGAGGTCGCGCACGGCGCACCCTTCCTTGTTGTTGCACGTGTGGCAGCCGACGGTGCGGCCGGCTTTGCTCGCCTTCGGGCGGTACTTCTCGCAGAGGTCGTGCTTGTCGCAGACGAGGCACGCGCTCGGATGCTCGAGGAGGATCAGCTCGAGGATGCCGCGGCGCAAGTCCTGCAGCGCCGGGGTGTTGGTGCGGACGACCATGCCCTCGGCGGCGGGAACCGCACACGACGCCGGGTAGCCCCGCATCCCGTCGATCTCGACGATGCACATGCGGCAGGCGCCGAAGGCGGGCAGGCTCGGATGCGTGCAGAGGTGCGGAATGTGGATCACGTGGCGCAACGCGCACTGCAGGACGGACTCGCCGGGACGCGTCGTGACCGTCTGGCCGTCGATCGTGAGCCTCACGCCTCGGCCTCCTCGGCGACGGCGGCGGGGCTCGTCTTGCCCTTGCGCTGCTGGACCTCCTCGTAGCGTGTGAGATCGCCGCTCACCCGAAAGACGGCGGCGTAGCTCGGCGGACAGACGCTGAGGCACGAGCCGCATTGCGAGCATCTCGCCTCGTCGATCACGTGCGCCTCGCCGCGGACGCCGGTGATCGCCTCGGCGGGGCAGACCTTCACGCACGCCGTGCATCCGGGGCAGCGCTCCGCATCGATGCGGTGGCGGATCAGATCGCGGCAGACGAACGCGGCGCACTGCTTCCTCTCGACGTGGTCGCGGTACTCCTCCCGGAAATAGCGGAGCGTCGTCAGCACCGGGTTCGGCGCGGTCTGCCCGAGGCCGCAGAGCGAGCCGCGGCTCACGGTGAGCGCGAGGTCTTGCAGCCGGCGGAGGTCGTCGGGCTCGCCCTCGCCACCGGCGATGCGCTCGAGGAGATAGAGCATGGCGCGCGTGCCAACGCGGCACGGCGGGCATTTGCCGCACGACTCGTTCTGCGTGAAGCCGACGAAGTATTTCGCGAGATCGACGGCGCAGGTGTCCTCGTCGAGCACGATCATGCCACCGGAGCCCATGATCGAGCCGGCCTGCATCAGCGACTCGTAGTCGACGGGCAGATCCAGCAGCTCTGCCGGGATGCAGCCGCCGGACGGGCCGCCCGTCTGCACGGCCTTGATCGGCTTCCCGTCGGAGCTGCCGCCGCCGATCTCCTCGACGATCTGCCGCAACGTCGTGCCGAGCGGCACCTCGATGAGCCCGGTGCGCTTCACCTTGCCGGCGAGCGCGAAGCTGCGCGTGCCCTTGCTGCCCTCGGTGCCGAGCTCGGCGTACCACTCGGGACCGTTACGCAGGATGAGCGGCAGGTTCGCGAGCGTCTCGACGTTTTGGATGATCGTCGGCTTGCCCCAGAGACCGCTCACGGCGGGGAAGGGCGGGCGCGGGTGCGGCATCCCGCGGCGGCCTTCGATCGAAGCGATGAGCGCCGTCTCCTCGCCGCAGACGAACGCGCCCGCGCCCATCTTGATCTCGACGTCGAACGAGAACGACGAGCCCTGGATGCTCTCGCCCAAGACGCCGAGGTCGCGCATCTGGCGGATGGCGAGCTTCAGGCGCGTCAGCGCCAGCGGATACTCCGCGCGGCAGTAGACGTAGCCCTTGCTGGCGCCGAGCGTGAACGCGGCGATCAGCATCCCTTCCAGCACCGCGTGCGGATCGCTCTCGATGAGCGAGCGATTCATGAACGCGCCCGGATCGCCCTCGTCGGCATTGCAGATGAGATAGCGTTGCTCGGCTCGTGTCTGGCGGCAGGTCTCCCACTTGCGCCACGTCGGGAAGCCGGCGCCGCCGCGGCCGCGCACGCCGGCGCGCTTCACGAGGTCGAGCACCTGCTCCGGGCCGACCTCGAGTGCGCGCAGGAAGGCGCGGTAGCCGTCGCGCGCCAGGTAGTGCTCGACGTTCTCGGGGTCGATGAGGCCGCAGTTCCGCAGCACCCGCCGCACCTGTCCGCGCATCATCGGGTGATCGGTGAAGGCGCCGATGCCGTCGACGCTGCCGGGTGTGAGCGTGCCGAGCGCCCACTCGGCGCAGGGATCGTCGCCGAGCACGTGGCGCTGCAGGATCTGCACGATCTCGGTCGCGCCCACGTTCCCGAAGCACAGGCGCGGCGCGTCCGGCTTGTGGACGATCACCAACGGCTCGAGCGAGCACGGGCCGAGGCAGCCGGTCTCGATCACCTGCGCCTCGACGGCGCGCGCCTGAATTTCGGCGCGCAGGCGCTCCAGCGTCTCGCCGGCGCCGGCGGCGCGACCGCACGTGGCGGCGCCGACGAAGAAGATCGGGACGCGGCTCGCTTCGAGCGCGTGCCAGCTCTGCTCCGCCGCGGCGTAGCGTTCCGCGAGCGCGTTCATGGGCCCGTGCCGTTCGGCTTGTGCCCGAGCTTCGCCAGCAGCCCGTTGATCAATTTCGGCTTCATACCGGCGCGCACCGTGCCGTCGACCAGCACGACCGGTGCGAGCGCGCAGCAGCCGACGCAGACGACCCGCTCGAGGCCGAACTTGTTGTCCGCCGTCATCTCGCCGGCTTTGATCTTGAGCCGCTCCTCGAAGTCGTAGAGCAGCTGATGCCCGCCGCGGACGTGGCAGGCCGTGCCCTGGCAGACGTGGATCGTGTGCTCGGCGGGCGGGCGGAAGCGAAACTGCGTGTAGAATGTGGCGACGCCGTAAATCTCGTTCTCGGAGATGCCGATCGTGGCGGCGAGGCCGCGGATCGCGTCTTGAGAGAGGTAGCCCTGATGCTCCTGGACCTCTTGCAGGATCGGGATCAGGCTCTCGCGCCCGCCGGGATGGCTCGCCAAGATCTGGCGCAAGTCCGGATGCATCGGTCGAGCATGCGACCCGGCGCCCGCGCTCGTGGTCGCCGCGGGCTTCATGGCGCTCCGCGCGCGCCCCCGGCGGCGCGCGCGGGCCGGCTCGGCCGCGGCGGCACCTTGTGCAGACCGTCGAGCCAATGCCGAAGCGCGAGGTACGGGTGACGCAGCATCATGCGCGGGCCGGCGTAGCGCATGACCGCCTTCACTTCGGCACGCCGGCGGGCCTGGTAGCAGTGGATCGGGCACTTCGCGCACGCCGGTTTCTCGCCGCCGTACGGGCAGCGCTCGATCCGCTGCGACGCGTAGGCGAGGAGCTCCTCGCAATCGGCGCACGGCTCGTTGGCTTCGTACGCCGCGCGCGCGCCCTCTTCAGCGGCATGGACGCCGAAGCAGTACGCCTCGATCATCGCGGCGATGGTCTGCTGCTCTCTGGCGAGTCGCGGATCGTGCATGGGAGCGCGCTGGTCTGTCGTCAACGGGTGATCGTCCCGCATACGCAACCGAGGTGAGCAAGGCCGATGCCACCGCTTGCCGACCGCTCGTCCGCGCGACGGCCGCCCCCGAATCGCATTTTCGCGCGTGCGACAGGCAGTCGATTCCCAAAGCTAGGAGTCGAAAGTCGAGCTCCCGCCGCCAGAAACGCTTCGTGTTGGACGGCACCATGGGCACGTCGATCCAGGCGCTCCTCGAGCTCACGGCGCACCGATTTCGGCGGTCCCGAGAACGTCGTCGTCATCAATAAGAAAGTCTAGCCGCGTAACCCGGTGTGGAGGGCCCCTACCACGGGGTGATCACCATGACCGATTTGCGCGATCACGATCCCGATCTTGGTGATCACGCTCGACCGATCACGCTCGACCGATCCCAGCGATCACGATCCTTGGTTTGTGACGCACCGCCGAGCTGGGCGGGAGCGCGCGAGGCGGCTAATGGGGTATCGGGGGGCGCCCGGATGGCGCCGGGCCGCCGTCCACGTAGAGCGCCGACGCCTTGTAGCGGGCGACCCAGAACCGCACCAGGACGCCGATCACCGCGCATCCCGGCACGGCGATCAGCATGCCGGCGAACCCGAACAGGGCACCGCCGGCGAAGACGCTGAAGATGACCCACAGCGGGTGCAGGCCGACCCGGTCACCCACCAGCCAAGACATGAGCGCGTAGTCGGCCGTGCTCTGGCCGACCAGGAACAAGGCGATGACGCTCAGAACGCGGTCCAGTGGGGCGAGAACTGGGCCGTCGAGGCTGATAACAATCCTGCGGGCGACCTGGATCGATGGCGGTCGAGGAGTCGCGGCACCGCGCGCCTCTCGCGTCCCCAAGGCACCGTCTACCTAAGGGGTAAGTAGCGCACCTGTCCTTCCCACTCGCCGTCCGTGCTGCACTCAGCCCAACAGCAGGAGATCGTCGATCACTTGAGCGATCGGCGAGGTGCGGATGACCTCGAATACGCCCGGCATGGGCTGACCGTTGCGGAGGCGTTCGTAGGCATACTTCGTCATCGTCGACACGTCGTGCGTCAGCAGAACGCGGCCCTGCTCCGCTGCCCACTGCAGGATCGTCGGGTCGTCCGTACCTGAAAGTCCGGCGTCCTGGACGCGCACGATGTCGATGACGGGGTGACGGCGGCGCAGGCCGCGTGTGATCGCGTCGTTGAGGTTCTCGTCGTCGGCGAGCCTGATCACGTCATCAAGCCGACTTGCGAGCGAGGAGCCGATTGCGGACGCCCGCAGGATCGAACCGGCGGCTCGGTCTCGGCTTTCACCGCAGTGGCGTGGGACGCGCGTGTGGCGATGTAGTCGTCGATCTCTTTGCGGTGGCGGAGATAGTAGGCGATCACTGCATAGCTGTCGGCCAAGCTCAGCGACGGATACTGAGAGGTGATCTCTTCTGCTGTTGCCCCATCGTTGAACGCTCCCACAACGGTGTCGAGCGTCACGCGAGTTCCAGCGACTCGGACGACTCCGTCGGCATCACGTTCGAGCGGGACCGGAGTGCTTTCGATCGCGAGGGACATCATTTATTCGTAGCATGCTGGCGCGCTGGCGCGGCGCTGAGTATCGAGCGACCCGGAACCGTTCCGGGTTTTCCGGGTCAACCGGGGCCAGAATGGGACATTTCGGGACTCGCCGATCGTCTCGTAAGTACCTAGCACACCAAGCTTTATCAGCGATTCCGAGATCTTCGTCGTGATCGCTTTCGTATCTTCCCAAGCTGGACGTCGCCGGTTCGACCCCGGTCGCCCGCTCTCTCGACGCTGCGAAATCAAGTGATTGCGGAGCAGTTTGTTGCGCCCTTTCGGCTTTGACATCCGGCGGTGCCGGTTGAGAATCGAAGGAAAGGAAAAGTCACCGAAACCCATCGAAACCGAAACGCACACCAGGATCGGGACATCGTGGACCAATCTTGAATTGCACTGATGGATCGGAGTCTCTTTCGTCGGTTCCCAAGCTGGTCGAAG
>JBGPIT010000179.1:0-9728 GCA_041485125.1 Binatia bacterium
CGATCACTACGGCGATCGCCCAGGCCGCGAGGGTTACCGCCTTGCCCGTCGGCGACATCAAGATGTGGGTGAACCGCTCGATACCCTTGCGAAAGGCGCCGCGCTCGCGCAGGACGACGAGCTCCGGTTCCGGCGGCTTGAGATAGTAATAGACGATCGGGTTCAGCAGCATCTCGGAAACCGTGATCGCGAGAATCCACCACGACGCCGTGATGGCGAGCTTCTGCAGCATGATCACCGGCACCAGGATGATCACCAGGACGCCGAGCGCGTCGGTGACGACGCCGGAGAAGGTCGGCACGAAGAGCTCCGCGAACGCGGCGACGATGGCGCGCCGCTTGTGCCAACCCGACTTCTCGAACTCCTCGTAGTAGCGATCGTGCATCTGGATCGCGTGACTGACGGCTCGCGCCGTGATGAGGAACGGCATGACGAGCATCAGCGGATCGAGCGAGAGGCCGATCAGATGGATGAATCCGAGACCCCAGAACGCCGCGATCACGCCGGTCAGCGTGGGACGGAGGGCGCCGCGCCAATCGTGGAAGTACATCCAGCGCAGAACCCACTCGATGCAATACGTGATCACGAGGATGAAGAAGACGTCGCCGGCGTAACGATACACCCAACCATACAAACGCGGCTCGCCGGCGATATAGATCTTGGTGTTCTCGTCCTGGTAGGGCCGCTCGACCTTCTCGTTGACCTCGTCGAAGATGCGCTTGTAATCGAGGCGGCCTTCGATGAAGTTCGCGCGCAGGAGCGCGGCCTTGTCGTCGAGCGACACGATGAGGCCGTAGATGTTCTCGGCGTTGTGAACGATGCGCCGGATCTCGTCGACCTCCTCCTGCGTCTGCGGCGCCCGCAGCATGACCGGCTCGGCACGCAACGTGCCGCCCGCCGCGACGCGCAGGTGGCGCACGGTGCGATGGCCGATCGACTCGACCTGGTTGTGGTTGACGCCGTAGACCGTGTCCAGGGCGTCGGTCATATTGAAGATCTTGGTGAGGTTGTCTTTGGTGAAGATCGTGCCGTCCGTCACCTCCAACATCACGACGATGTTGTTCGCGCCGCCGAAGGTTCCCGAGTAACGGTTGTGGACCTTCACGAACTCGTGCGTCTGCGGCACGAGATCGCCGAAGCTCGTCACCAGGCGCAGCTGGAAGGACCAGTACGCGAACAGTCCGGTGATGAGCAGCACCACGATCATCACGGGATTGCGGTACTCGATCAGCTTGTCGCCGAGCCAGTAGAGCGCGCGCTTATCCTCGGGAACTTCGTAGTCTAGTGCCATCGTATCCCCCCGAGTGTGGCCGGACGCGGTCGCACTCGCACCCGCACGTGGGCGCTCAGATGGATAAGTACCGAACTTGGTTGACTCTCGAGTAGGCGGGCAGCTTGTAGCCCGTGATCTCGTTGAGTGTCAAGAGAGTGACCCGGCATTCGCGTGACGAGCGACTCGGCGGAAATGTCATCGGCGACGGCGCGCTCGCCGCGTGTCGAAACTCGTCACCGGCGCACGCGAAGCGGGTCGCGCCGACGCGTCGAATGGCCCGCGTCACACCGCCGGCCGCCCGATGTCGCGCGGTAATCTCGGGTGCCCTAGTCCCGGAGCAAGCCGAGGCCGCGTTGCGCGACGATGTTGCGCAGGATCTCGACCGTGCCGCCTCGGATGGTGAGACCGGGCGCGTTCAGGATGGCGCGAGCGACGCGGCGGCCGAGCGGAGTCGCGGTGGCGCCGGTGAGGATCGCGTCACTGCCGAGGACACGGCCCGCGAAGCGCGCGATGCGCTGCTCGAGCTCGGTGCCGTAGAGCTTCGCGAGCGCGGTCTCCGCGGTGGGTGTGATCCCCTGCGAGAGCTTCCACGCGATCCGGTAGATCAGCAGCCGTCCGACGCTCAGCTGCGTGGAGAAACGCGCCAGCTCCTGTCGGAGCAGCGGGTCGCCGCCGCGGCCGGTGGCACGGATGTGCGCCTCGAGGTCGCGGAAGAGCGGCGCGTAGCTGAGGAGTCGCTCCATGCCGGCGCGCTCGTAGTCGAGCTGCGACGCGATCTGAAACCAGCCGCGATTCTGCTCGCCGATCAGCGCCGTTTTCGGGACGCGCACGCGCTCGAAGAAGACCTCGTTGAAGTGGTGCTCGCCGGTCATGTCGACGAGCGGCCGGACCGTGATGCCGGGAAGGCGCATGTCGACCAGCAGCTCGCTGATGCCGCGATGGCGGGGCGCGGCCGCGTCGGTACGCGCGACCAGGTAGCAATAGTCGGCGACGTGCGCGAACGACGTCCAGACTTTCTGGCCGTCGACGACGAAGGCGTCGCCGTCATCGACCGCGCGGGTCTTCAGCGACGCCAGGTCCGATCCCGCGCCCGGCTCGCTCATGCCCAGGCAGAACACGATCTCTCCGCGCACGATCCGCGGCAGGAACGCGCCCTTCTGCTCCTCGTTCCCGTGCGCGAGGAGCGCCGGACCGATCTGGCGGTCGCCCACCCAATGCGCCGCCGTCGGCGCGCCGGCGCGCAACAGCTCCTCGGTGACGATCGCGCGCTCGACGTAGCTTCGTCCGCCGCCGCCGTACGCGACCGGCCACGTCATGCCGATCCAACCGGCCGCGCCGAGTCGGCGCGAGAACTCCGGGGAGAAGCCGTTGATCCACCCATCCTCCGGCACATCCGACGGCGACGGGAATCCGGTCGAGAGAAAGGCGCGGATGTCGCGCTGAACCTGCTGCTCGGCGGGCGAGAAGGCGAAGTCCACTGCCCGTTCGGCTACAGGAGCCGTCGCGGCGGTGTCAAACAACGCCGCTGAAACTGCGGTCCGCCGTAGCGAGGAGAGCGCGGCACGTCCCCGGAGCGCGCATCTCTCGCTCGCGATCGTCGCACTCGACTGACGATCTGGTATGGTCGCGCGCTCATGAGCCCGCCACGACGTTCAGCAGCGCCGAGCCCATCCGCGGCGCACCGTAACGCCGCCGGTGCGCCCGGGTTCCACCGCGTCTTCGGCCTCGCCGACGCGACGATGCTCGTCGCCGGCTCGATGATCGGCTCGGGAATCTTCCTGGTGTCGGCACAGATGACACGCGAGCTCGGCTCTCCGGGTTGGCTGATGGTGGTCTGGCTCACGGCTGGCGTGATGACGGTCACCGCAGCGGCGCGCTACGGCGGCCTCGTCGCCCGCTTCCCGCGCGCCGGCGGCCAGTACGTCTATCTGCGCGAGAGCTTCGGACCGCTGGTGGGCTTCCTCTACGGTTGGACGCTCTTTCTCGTCATCCAGACCGGGACGATCGCGGCCGTCGCGGTCGCGTTCGCGCGCTTCACCGCGGTGCTGGTACCGGCAATCGAGGCCGGCGACGTACTGCCCGGCGTCTCAGGCGAGCGCGCGGTCGCAATCGCCTTGGTCGCGCTCCTCACCGCCGCCAACTGCCGCGGCGTCGAGCTCGGCAAGACGATCCAGAACGTCTTCACCGTCGCGAAGCTCGCCGCGCTCGCGGCGGTGATCGCGCTCTGCGCGGTGTACGCGGCGTCGCACGGCGTCCCGACCGTGAATCTCACCGCGCCCTTCGCGCGCGCGCCGACGGCGCTACCGCTCGCCGCCGCGATCGGCAGCGCGATGGTGGGCGCGCTCTTCTCCGCCGACGCGTGGAACAACGTCGGCTTCGCGGCGGAGGAGGTGCGGCGCCCGGAGCACACGGTTTCCCGCGCGATGGTGCTCGGCACGACGCTGGTCTTCGTCCTCTACCTGCTCACGAATCTCGTCTACCTCGCCGTGCTGCCGGCAATCGGCACAGCGGACGCCGCGACACCCCTCGCCCGCGGCGTCGCCTACGCGACGCGCGAACGCGTCGCGACCGCCGCCATGGAGGTCGTGCTCGGACGGGCCGGCGTGATCACCGTCGCGCTCGCGATCATGATCTCGACCTTCGGTTGCGTGAACGGTCTGGTGTTGAGCGGCGGCCGGGCAACGTACGCGATGGCGCGCGACGGTCTCTTCTTCTCCGCAGCGTCGCGTCTCACCGCGCGAGGCGTGCCGGCGGCGGCGCTGGCGCTGCAGGGAATCTGGGCGGCGGCGCTCACCCTGACCGGTACCTACGGCGATCTTCTCGACTACGTGATCTTCGCGGCGCTGCTCTTCTACGCGCTGACGGTCGCGGCGACGCTGCGCTACGACCGCGACAGCCAGGCGGGGCGGATCATCTCGGTGCTCTACGTCGTGGCCGCCGGCGCGGTGATGCTCGATCTCTTGATCGTGAAGCCGCGCTTCACCTGGCCGGGGCTGCTGATCGTCCTCGCCGGCGTGCCCGTCTACGCCTGGTGGCGGCGCGCGTCGCCCCCGGTCACGACCGGCACGTCGTTCGGATGAGCTCCTGGATCTTCTTCGGCGTCTCGTTGTTGGCGTTCATGATCATCTCGGCCGGCACCTGCTTCAGCACCGAGCAGGCCCGCGCCGGATCGCCGAGCGCGATCGAGAGGCGCGCCGACTGGTAATGCGCCTCGAGCCAACCGGCCTTCCCCTGCGGTAGGCTCGAGACCTCGTCCCAGAGCGCGCGCGCCTCGCCGGCCTTGCCCTGCGCCTCCAAGATGCGCGCGGCGCCGGCGCGCGCCGCGATCGCGTCGGGCGACGCGGCGAGCGACTCGCGATAGAGCGCGAGCGCCTTGTCGCGCTCGCCGGCGTCCTCGTAGAGACGCGCCGCGGTCGCCCGCAAGCGCTGCTTCAGCGCGGGGCTCGAGTCGGTCGCCGCGAGCGCCCGCTCGCTCACATGCAGCGCGGCACGCCGGCCGGCGGCGGCTGCCTCCGGCTTGCCGCTCGCCTGCTCGCGCGCCGCGGTGGTGATGAAACGCGTGGCGAGGTCGTCGAGGAACTCGGCGTCGAGCTCGGCGACGGCGGGCTTCTCCGACTCGGCCGCCGCGTCCTCGAGGCGACCGAGGCGGGCGAACGCCGCGAGTCGGAGCTTCGTCACCTGGGCGCGCTGCCTCGTGAGCGTCGGATACTTGCGTTCGTAGTCGCCGAGCCACGCCACCGCCTGCTCGTAGTCGGGCGGATCGCCGAGCGCGGCGAGATAGGCGCGCATCAAGGCGGCCTGTCCCATGAACTCGGTGACCGGTGCGTCGCCGAACTTCGCGAACTCCTCGCTCGCGATCTGGCTCCAGAAGCGGTCGAGCGCTGCCGTCGCCTGCCGCATCAACACCGCATCCGGCTTCTTCCCTTCCGGCGTCGCCTCGAGCTGCTTCACCGTGCTTTGGGCGGTGCCGAAGGCAGCGCGGAGCTCGAACGCCGGATCGCCTTTGACCCGCGCGTACTCCGCGATCGCGTCGGTGTAGCGCTCCTGCCGCTGGCGGATCTCGCCCAGGCGGAAGCGCGCTTCGGGAACCGCCTTGTGATTCGGGTGCTCGCTCACGAAGGCGACGATCGACTGCTCGTACTGCGGCAGCCGCGCTGCGGTGGCGTCGGCGGCGTAGAGCGCCTCGTTGGCCTTGAAGCGCAAGTACGCCGCGTCGTCGCGATACGACGCCTTGTCCTTGGCGGCGAGGACCGCATCGAAATCGGCGATCGCCTTCTGCAGATCGCCGGTTCGGAAGCGTGACAGGGCGAGGAAGTAGCGCGCTTCACCCTGGTTCGGCTGATCGTCGGGGGAGGTCGAGCCCACGATGCGCTCGAGGCGTGGGATCACCTCCTTGTACTTCGCGGTGGCGACGAGCTGCTTCGTCGCCTCCCATTCCGTCGGTGTCGGCGGGACCGGCTTCTCTTCCTTGGCGGGCTTGGCGCCGCTCGCCCAGATCTTCGGATTGTCCAAGCCGGCGCGCGCGATCGTCGCGGCGCGAGCGCCCCATGGACCGCCACCGGCCTGCAGCTGCGCGAGCAGGCTCGTCGCCTCGCTGCGGTAGGTTGCCTTCTGCGCCGCCGGCGCGCTCGCGGCCGCCATCGCGAGCGCGCGCACGCGCGTCAGCTGCGCGCGCGGCTGGTCCGCCGGCGTCGCCTCGGCGACCGCCTGCTGCGAGGTGCGCAGCGCGTCGGCGGATCGCCCGTCCTTCACGTACGCCTCGGCGAGCGCAAGTCGCGCCTTCCGTACCCGATCGGCGGAGGCGCCTTTGCTCTGCACCACTGCCTCGAAGTCGTTGATCGCCCAGTCGTTCTTGTCGAGCTCGAGGTAGGCGAGCCCGCGTCCGAGATGGCTCTCGACGACGACGGCCGACGCCTTGTTCGAGGTGGCGAACTCGCCGAAGCCCTTGGCCGCCTGCTCCAGAAGCTGCTTCCGCTTCGCGCCGCCATACAGCAGCGCACCCCGGTAGTGCAGCCAATTGAGGTAGTAGAGCGCTTGCGCCGCGAGCTGTTGATGCTCCTGCCACGGTGCGCTCTCGTAGAGCGCGTCGAGATCACCGTCGGCGTCGATGACGCCGCGGCTCATCCGGTCGAGGGCCGCCTTGTGCGCCTCGTAGCTCCGATCGAGCGGGTCGACGATCGCCTCGTACGCACCGGTAGCGTCGCCGCCGCCCGTATCGGCGGCGTCGAGGAACTCGAGCGCGATCCGCCCGAGCCGCTCCAACGCCGCTTGCTCACCCGCACCCCCGCTCCCGGGCGAAATCCCCACCCCCCGCGCCTCGGCCCGCAACTCACCCAACGACGCGGCTGCGGCTGGCATCGGCATCGCGACGAAGACACAGAGCACTGCGAAGAATCCCGTGATCGCGGCGCGCGAGTGGCGTGCTCCCTCCTTGCGCTGAGGCTCCGCGCCGATGCTGACGTCGATCGCAGGTCCGCGCCGCACCCGCAGCGCCATACCCGAACCGTCGCCCCGAACGCGCCTTCCGGGAGCACGCCACTCGCGCGCACAACGCTCGCGCCATCCTCGCAGCGCGCTGCGCCGTTGACGGCCGGCACTCCAGGGCAGCGACGTCACGTCCATCGCAGCGAGGCCGTCCGCGTCGCGCCGAGCGACGCGGACGCCAAGCGGCCGAAGTGATCCCGCTGCGGCGGGCAGCGACGACGTCGGGGCGGGCGATGAGGCGGCGTCCGAGGCGCGCGTTAGGGCGCTTCGCCCTCCGCGCGAGGAGGACGCTGCCTCATCGCCCGCCCCGACGCCTGCCTCTGAAGTCTTCGAAGTCAGCAGGATCACTGCAGCCGGTTGATGAAGCGCGCCATCTCGACCCGCCAGCGCGTGCCGAACGTCAGGACCATCACTTCGCGGAGGAGCGTCTTCTCTTCGCCGAGGCTCACGAGCTCGCCGCCGCCCTGGCCGGTGATCGCGGCGTAGGCGTCGGTGGTCTCGCGGTAGAAGCCCGGCATCGGGCCGGGCTTGAACTCGCCGACGGAGCCCTGGTGCACCCACTCGGCGCGGGCGTACTCCTCGTGCAGGCGCTTGGTCACGTCGACGGCGCCGATCTCACCGCCCTTGTCGCGGAACTCGCGCACGATGCGCATCAACTCGGGAACCTCGGTTTTGTGCGGCGGCGTGCCGCCGATCAGGATGATGAAGCGCTTGGCGGTCTTCCGCCATTTGAGCTCGTTGACGGCGGCCTCGATGCCTTGCTTCACCTCCTCCTCGTAGTCACCGCCGCCGTCGGCGCGAAGACCCGAGACGAAGCTCTGGACTTTGCTCGTGTTGAAGCTGAAGTCGGCCCACTTGGTGACGTACTCCTCGCCCTTGTCACGATACGCGACGACGGCGACGCGGCTCGCGGGCACCATCTCCTGCAGGCTCGCGATGAAGCTCCGCACCTCGGTCTTCACGTCCTCGATGACCGTGTCCATGCTGCCGGTGGTGTCCATGACGATCGCGAGGTCGATGCCGACCTTGCGGAGGCCGCCGAGGAGATCGCCGAAACCGCCGCCGCCCGGGCCACCGCCGGCGAGACCACCGCCGCCGATCGAGAGCGGCACGTCGAGCGTACCGGGATTTTGTCCGATCGTCCCGAGCGACGGGCCGACGCCCGCAATGCGCGGCATCTCGGGCGCGCGCACCGGCGCCACCGCGGCCACCGCGGGCGCCGTGCTCGGCTCGGCGACCGATCCCGCCGATTTCGGCCGCGAGACCTGCGGACGCAAGACGCCGGCGAGATCCTTCAGCGAGGGCGCGCCCTCGAGCTCCGTCTCCTCGGTTGCCGCCGACGGAATGATCCTGACGTTGATCTTGTCCTCACGCCGCACGACCGCGAAGCTGATCGTCGCGAGCGCCACCAACAGCGCGGCGTGGAACGCCGCGGAAAAGAGAAAGGCCGGGATGCCTCGCCGCAGCGGGAACGCGCCGGCGAGCGGATCGTCCGGCGCCGGCGTCGTGGGCCGACCGCGCCGTCCAAAGAGTGCCATGATCGTTACGGCGCCGGCCGGCCCCGCTCGGCTGCGATCGCGACTTGCGTCGCGCCGGCGCGCTGCGCCGCCGAAAGGATCTGGACGGTATCACCGAGGAGCACGTCACGGTCACCTTGGAGAACCACCGGGATCTCCGGCCGGCCCGCGAGCAGCTCGCGCAAGGTGCCTTCGAGGCTCTCGGGCGTCACCCGGTCGGCGTTGACGAAGAGCTCGTGATCGGTGGTGACGGTGACCGTGATCTCGCGCGGCGCCGTCTGGGTGGAATCGACCTCGGGAAGCATCACCTTCGCGCCGGTATCCACCATCGCGACGCTCGTCACCATGAAGATGATGAGCAGGACGAGGAAGATGTCGGTGAGCGGCGTGATGTTGATGTCCGCCATGATGGTCCGGGAGCGGCTCCCGGTCGGGAGACTAGCGGCGGCCATCGGCAACCCTCTCCAAACGCGGCTCACGCGCGCCCACGCGGAGCGCCTCGACGATCCGCGCCGCGCCGATCGTGAGCGAGGCCTCGATCCGGTCCACGCGCACCAGAAAATAGTTGTAGGAAATGAGGCCGATGATCGCGACGCCGAGACCGAGCGCGGTCGCGATCAATGCTTCCGAGATGCCGCCGGCGACGACCGCGAAGCCGCCGCTGCCGAGCGTCGCCATGTTGTGAAAGGATTTGATGATGCCGATGACGGTGCCGAGGAGTCCGATGAAGGGCGCGCTCGCCGCGACGGTGCCGAGAACCCAGAGCGGGCGCTTCAAGCGGTCGATCTCCTCGAAGCGCCGCTCGGCGGCGACCTGCTCGAGCTGATCGGGCGGCAGCACACTGCTCTCGCGCACGATGTCGCCGAACACGCGTCCGGGCGGCGTGCTCCGCTCCGCGTCCGCGCGCTCGAGCGCCGCCGCGATCGCGCCGCGACTCACGTCGGCATAGAGGGCGCGCGTCAGCTCGGCCGTCTTCCCGACGATGCCGCGTAACGCCCACAAACGCTCACCGATCACGGTGAGGCTGATGATCGAGAACGCAATGAGCGGATATGTCGCGATCCAACCCTGTTGGATCATCTGCAAGACGTTCAGGGATTCCACGTCGACGAGCTCCTTCTGCTGGGTCGGACGAACGGCACCCCAGCCGACTTCAACGCTATACGAACGCAGCCTGCCCGGCAAAATCACGGATCGTGTACTCGAACGCAAGCCAAGGGCGAGCGTGATCGCCAGTCTCCGCTCCGAATCAGAGTATCCACGCTCGCGGGACCGCGCCGTCGAAGCGGACGCCGCGCCGCGTAATGGGCGGTAGTCGGAGGCGCTTTTGCGCGCCGCCCGACGATGTGTTACTCGCGACCCGCTTGCGACGGGGACTCTTCGCCACGAAGTCGGTCGAGCTGCTGCACGAGGAGCTCGAGTCCGCCGATCGTTTGCATCGGGTCCTCGGGCCC
>JBGPIT010000180.1:0-9703 GCA_041485125.1 Binatia bacterium
ACGCTCGACGAACGCGGCGTAGTCGCGATCGGGAACGAAGCAGATCTCTTGGCTCTCCGCCTTGGCGGCGACGCCGAGGTCGAGCCGGCGGGCGATCGCCCGCACCTCGTCCTTGCTGAGGTCGCCGACGGGAAAGAGCGTGCGCGCGAGCTGCGCCTGCGTCAGGCTGAACAAAAAGTACGACTGATCCTTGGCGGCGTCGCGCCCCTGCAGCAGACGATGGCGGCCGCTCGTCGAGTCGCGGGCGATACGGGCGTAGTGACCGGTCGCGACCAGATCGGCGCCGAGCGCGCCGGCGCGGCGCCAGAGCTCGTCGAACTTGAGGTCGCGGTTGCAGAGCAGGCACGGGTTCGGCGTCCGGCCGCGCAGATACTCCTCCGTGAACACGTCGACGACGCGCGAGCGGAACACGTCGCGCAGGTTCCAGACGTAGTACGCGATCCCGAGCCGCTCGGCGACGCGACGGGCATCGCGGAAGTCCTCCAGCGAGCAGCAGCCCTGTCCCGCGCGCACGCTCTCGGCGGGTGTGGTCGAGAGCAGCATCGACACCCCGACGACGTCGTAGCCCTGCTCGCAGAGGAGCGCGGCGGCGACCGAGCTGTCGACGCCGCCCGAGAGCGCGACGACCACCCGCTCGCGCCTCACGGCGCCACCTCCGAGACGAGCCGCATCGCGGCGGGTTCTGCGGCGTCGCAGCGGCGCGCGCGGCCGAGGACGCGCGCGAGGGCGGCGAGGAGCGCGTCCACGTCCGCCGCAGTCGTCGCCCAGCCGAGACTCACACGCATCGCGCTCTCTGCCTCGTCGCGCCGTCGCCCCATGGCGAGAAGAACGTGGGACGGCTCGACCGCGCCGGCGGCGCAGGCGGAGCCGGCGGACACCGCCACACCTTCGAGATCGAGCGCGGCGACGAGGCTCTCGGCGCGGAGACCCGCGAACGTCAGGCTGACGATGTGCGCGGCGCGCCGCGGGCTCGCAAGCGGCGGACCGGCGACGCGCAAACCCGCGTCGAGCGCGGCCGCCTCGCGCTCGATCCGCGAGCAGAGCCCGGCGAGGCGCGCCGCCTCGCCGCGCATCGCTCGCGTCGCGACCGTGCAGGCGGCGGCGAAGCCCGCGATTGCCGGCACGTTCTCGGTCCCCGGCCGCAGCCCGCGCTCTTGCGGACCGCCGTGGTGGATCGCGCGGAGCTTCACGTCCCGGCGAATGTAGAGCGCTCCCGTCCCGGCCGGGCCACCGAGCTTATGGCCGGAGATCGTCAGCAAATCGGCACCGAGGGCGTCGACGTCGACGCGCAGGACGGCAGGCGCCTGCGCCGCGTCGACGTGCAAGCGAGCGCCGCTCCGACGCGCGCTCTCGACGAGACCCTCGGCCTCCTGGATGACACCGGTCTCGGCGTTCACCAAGGCGAACGACAACAATGCCGGACGGAGCGCCACGAGCGCGTCGCGATCCGCGCAACCTTCGGCGTCGACGGGGACGGTCGAAACTCGATGACCGCGACCTGCGAGCGCCCGCAACGGCTCGAGGACGGACGAGTGATCGGTCGCGAGCACGGCGAACGTCGCGTCCGCGGCGAGGATCGCCGCCGATCCCTGCAACGCCAAGTTGTTCGCCTCGGTCGCGCCGCTGGTGAAGACGATCTCGAGCGGGTGGGCGCCGATCGCGGCGGCGATCGCCTCACGCGCGTCCTCGAGGATGGCGCGGGCCCGCGCGCCCGCCCAGTGCGTGCTCGACGCGTTCAGCGCCCCCGACGCGAGCGCGGCGTCGATCGCGGCGCGCGCCTCGGGACGGAGCGGGGCCCCTGCCGCGTAGTCGGCGTAGAGCATCGAGCCGGGCGCGGCCGGACGGCTCGCGAGCGGCCGGTCGCTCATCCCTCGCTCAGAAACGCCTTCACGCGGCGGAGGTCCTCGTCCTCCTCGCCGAGGTGGACGTCGGCATTACCCTGGCGCGCGGCGAGCTCGTCGATCTTGCTCTCGATCTTCTCGACGTGGTCGAGGAGGATCGAGATCGCGCGCGCGACCGGATCGGGCAGGTCGCCGTGATCGAGGTCGACCAGCTGTAGGCCCGCCGCATGGTGAACCCCGTCGCCGTGCACGACGCGGCCGGGGATGCCGACGACGGTCGAGTTCGGCGGCACCGAGTGGATCACGACCGAGCCGGCGCCGATGCGGCTGTTGGCGCCGATCGTCACCGGTCCGAGCACCGTCGCGCCGGTGCCGACGATCACCTGATCCTCGATCGTGGGATGGCGCTTCTCCTTCTTGAGGCTGGTGCCGCCGAGCGTGACGCCCTGGTAGACCGTGACGTCATTGCCGACCTCGGCGGTCTCGCCGATCACCACCGCCATGCCGTGGTCGATGAAGAAGCGCCGGCCGATCACCGCGCCCGGATGGATGTCGACGCCGGTGAAGAAGCGGCCGAGGTTGCTGAGGACGCGCGCCGAGAGCCGGGCGCCCCGCTGCCAGAGGAAATGCGCGCAGCGGTAGAAGAAGAGCGCGTGCACGCCGGGGTACGTGAGGACGACCTCGAGCTTCGAGCGCGCCGCGGGGTCGCGGTCGAAGACGATCTGCACGTCTTCCTTCATGCGATCCCAGGTGACGCTCGCCATCACGCCTCGACGCGGCCGCGAGCCGCCGGTACGACGCCGCGGAGCGGGGTCTTGCCGTCCTTATAAAGCTTGTAATCCAGCGAATCCACGAGCGCCTGCCAGCTCGCCTCGATGAGGTTGTGCGACACGCCGACGGTGCCCCAGCGATCGTGCTCGTCGCCGGACTCGATCAGCACGCGCACGACGGCGCCGGTGCCGCCCTCGGAGCCGAGGACGCGCACCTTGAAATCGAGCAGCGTCACCTCGTCGATCTCGGGGAAGAACTGGGTCAGCGCCTTCCGCAACGCGCGGTCGAGCGCCTCGACCGGACCGTTGCCGGTCGCGGCCGTGTGCTCGACCTGCCCTTCCGGGCCGGCGAGCATGATCGTCGCCTCGGAGAGCGGCGGCTCGCCCTCGACGCGCTTCTCGTCGATGCAGCGAAAGCCGATCAGGTGAAAGCGGCGCTCGTAGCCGTGCAGCGCGCGCTGCATCAGCAGCTCGAAGCTCGCCTCGGCGCCCTCGAACTGGTAGCCGCGACTCTCGAGCTCCTTCAGCGTCTCGAGGAGCTTCCGCACCGCGGGATCGGCGCTGTCGAGATCGACGCCGAACTCGCGCGCCTTGTAGACGATGTTGCTGCGCCCGGAGAGATCGGAGAGCAGGACGCGCTGGTGGTTGCCGACGAGATCCGGATCGATGTGCTCGTAGATCTCCCGCCGGCGCTGCACCGCCGCGACGTGCAGGCCGCCCTTGTGCGCGAACGCCGAGAGCCCCACGTAGGGCTGACCCTTGGCGGGCACACGGTTGGCGAGCTCGTCGACGAAGTGCGAGAGCGTCTGCAAGCCGGTGAGCGCCTCCGGCGTGACGCACGGGCGGCCGAGCTTCAGCTGGAGATTCGCGACCACCGAGCAGAGATTGGCGTTGCCGCAGCGCTCGCCGATGCCGTTGATGGTGCCCTGCACCTGCACCGCGCCCGCCTCGACGCCGGCGAGGGTGTTCGCGACCGCGAGATCGGCGTCGTTGTGGCAATGGATCCCGAGCGGCGCCTTGATGGCGGCGCGGGCCGCAGCCGTCGCCTCGGTGATCCACGACGGCACGCTGCCGCCGCGGGTGTCGCACAGACAGACCAAAGTCGCGCCCGCTTCCGCGGCGGCGGCAATCGCGGCGAGCGCGTACTCGGGCGACGAGCGGTAGCCGTCGAAGAAGTGCTCGGCGTCGAAGATCACCTCGTCGACGCGGGCGCGCAGGTAGCGCACGGTATCGACGATGATCTCGAGGTTCTCGGCCTTCGAGATGCGCAGGTCCTGCTCGACCGGCAGATCCCAGGTGCGGCCGACGATCGTCACCACCGGCGTCTCGGCGGCGAGCAGCATGCGGACGTTCTGATCGGCGTCGCAGGTCGTGCCGGGCCGGCGCGTCGAGCCGAACGCGGCGATGCGGGCCTGCTTCAGCTTGAGGTCGCGCACCGCCCCGAAGAACGCCGCGTCGCGCGGGTTCGAGCCCGGCCAGCCGCCCTCGATGTAGTGCATGCCGAAGGCGTCGAGACGCTCGGCGATGCGGAGCTTGTCCTCGAGCGTGAACGCCACGTCCTCGCCCTGGCAGCCGTCGCGGAGCGTGGTGTCGTACAGCTGGATGCCGGCGTTGCTCACTTCGCCTCCGGACCTCCGAGGAACGCGTCGTGCAGGACGCGGACCGCGAGCTCGACGAACTTGGCGTCGACCATGACCGAAGTCTTGATCTCCGAGGTCGAGATCATCTGGATGTTGATGCCGACGTCCGCGAGGGTGCGGAACATCTTGGCGGCGATGCCAGCGTGGCTGCGCATGCCGAGGCCGACGATCGACACCTTGGCAACGTCGAGGTCGGGCCGCACGCCGGCGGCGCCGATCTCCTTCGCGGTGTGCTCGACGATCGCGAGGGCCTGGCGGAAGTCACCCTTCGGAACGGTGAACGTCAGGTCCGTCGTGCCGTCCGCGCTGGCGTTCTGGATGATCATGTCGACGCCGATGTTGGCGTCGGCGATGGGGCCGAAGAGCCGCGCCGCGAGCCCGGGCTGATCGGGCACCCGCACGACCGTGATCTTCGCCTCGTCGCGATCGTAGGTGACTCCCGATACGAGAACGTCCTCCATGCTCGCTTCCTCCTCGACGACCCACGTGCCTTCGCGGTCGCTGAAGCTCGACCGCACGTGCAACGGCACGCCGTAGCGCTTGGCGAATTCGACGGAACGGATCTGCAGCACCTTGGTGCCGAGGCTCGCGAGCTCGAGCATC
Organism: Binatia bacterium; assembly: GCA_041485125.1. Taxonomy (GTDB): domain Bacteria; phylum Desulfobacterota; class Binatia; order UTPRO1; family UTPRO1; genus JBGPIT01. The sequence continues at coordinate 4,855 of JBGPIT010000180.1, forward strand.
TCGTCGTACGAGATGCGGTCGAGCTTGCGCGCGCTCGGGCACAGGCGCGGATCGCTGGTGTAGACGCCGTCGACGTCGGTGTAGATCTCGCAGCTCGCCTTCAGTGCAGCGGCGAGCGCGACGGCGCTGGTGTCGGAGCCGCCGCGGCCGAGTGTGGTGATGTTGTCGTCGAGGTCGACACCCTGGAAGCCGGCGACCACGACGACGCGGCCCGCCGCCAGCGCCGACGTGATCCGTTCCGCGTCGATGCTCTTGATGCGCGCCTTGCCGAAGGCACTGTCGGTCGCGATCCGCACCTGATGGCCGAGGAACGAGACCGCCGGGCAGCCGCCGTGATTGAGCGCGATCGCGAGTAGCGCGACGGTCACCTGCTCGCCGGTCGCGATCAGGACGTCGCACTCGCGGCGATCGGGCTCGGCGGTGATCTCGTGGGCGAGCTTCAAGAGCCGGTTGGTCTCGCCGGCCATCGCCGACACCACGACCACGACGTCGTCGCCGGCGTGCCGCCGCGCCGCGACGCGGGTGGCGACGTTCCGGATCCGTGCGAGATCCCCGACGGAGGTTCCGCCGTATTTTTGGATGACTAGGCTCATGGAACGGCATCAGCACGGCGGGCGCGCGCCGCGGACTCCCTCACGATCCGGTGAGCGCTCCGAGGAGGCTCGTGGCGCGCGTTCCGCATGCGGTGAAGCGGATGGTGCGCCCCGGCTCGCCGTAGTCTAGCTGAACCAGAAGGTAGGCATCCAGCGCGCGCTCCGGCAGCCGGTCGAACCACTCGATGGCAGTGATTCCGGGGCCGTAGACGTACTCGCGGAGCGTCGGGAAGTCGGGCTCGCCGGGGTCGAGACGATAGAGATCGATGTGGAAGAGCGGCAGCCGGCCGCGGTACTCGGCGACCATGGTGAAGGTGGGGCTCGCGACGTCGTCGGGGTCGACGCCGAGGCCGGTGGCGAGACCGCGCACAAAGGCGGTCTTCCCCGCTCCCAAGGGCCCGACCAGGGCGAGGACGTCGCCCCGTTGGGCCGCCTCACCGAGGGCCCGGCCGACGGCCTCGGTCTCCTCCGGCGTCGCCGTCCGGACGGCGTGGGCCGCGTCGTCGCCGCCGGCACCGGCGTGCTGTGGGCCGCTCCGCGGTCGGCCGTCGGCCATCAACCCGTCTCCGCGCGCTCGGCCAGGAGCGCCGCGATCGCAAGCGGCAGCTCCTCGTTCAGATCCCACGCGAGCAGGCCGATCATGCCGCGGCGGGCGGCCAAGCGATCGGCGGCGTAGCCGTGCAGGAAGACGCCGAGGACGGCGGCCTCGTCGGCAGGGTAGCGCTGCGCCAGGAGACCACCGAGGATCCCCGCGAGCACGTCGCCCGTGCCGCCACTGCCAAGACCAGGGTTGCCCGAGAGATTGATCCAGACCGTGCCGTCCGGCGCGGCGATCACCGTGCGCGCGCCCTTGAGAATCACGATCGCGCCCCGCTCGCGCGCGACCCGGCGCGCGACGCCGACGCGATCGGCCTGCACCTCCGCGGTGCCGAGCTTCGCGAGGCGCGCCATCTCGCCGGGATGCGGCGTGAGGATGCGCGCCGCGGTCGCCTCGGCGAGCTTCGCCGGGGAAATCTCGGCCAGGCAGTTGAGCGCGTCGGCGTCGACGACGATCGGCAGCGCGCTGGTGCGGAGCAGCCATTCGACGAACGCGCGACGCTCGTCCGAGACACCGATCCCCGGTCCGACCACGACCGCGTTCTTGCGCTCGAGCAGCGCCACGTAGGGACCGGGGTCGGAAAACGCCAGATGCCCCGTGCCGTCGTCCGGCAGCGGCGCGCTCATCTGCTCGACGAGCGCGCTCGCGACGACGGGTTGGATCGTGTCGGCGCAGCCGACGGTCACCAGTCCGGCGCCGGCGCGCGCCGCCGCACGGCTCGCGAGCACCGCCGCGCCGGTCTTGCCGCGGCCGCCCGCGATCAGCACGACGTGCCCGTTGTCGCCCTTGTGACTCTCCGGATCGCGCGGACGGATCAGGCTCGCGGCGTCGTCGCGATCGACCGCGAAGATCGACGGCCCGACCTCCTCGACGGCCTCCGCAGGGATACCGATGTCGACGACCGTGAGCTCACCGGCGTAGCGCGCGCCGGGGTAGATGACGGTGCCGAGCTTCGGCGCTGCGAAGGCGACGGTCATCTCCGCTTGGATCGCGGTGCCGAGCGGCACGCCGCGGTCGGCGTCGAGACCGGACGGGATGTCGAGCGCGACAGTCGGGAGGCCGCTCGCGTTCACCAGCGTGATGGCCTCGGCCGCGACACCCGTTACCTCGCCCCTGATGCCGGTGCCAAAGAGCGCGTCGACCACCAGCCCGGCTTTGGCAAGCGCGCGCGCGAGCGGCCCGAGATCGCCGTCACGGATGACCGTCGTCTTGCCGCCGGCGCGTTGCCAGGCGAGCATCTTGGCGCGCGCCGGGTCGACGATCGTGGCGCGATCGGCGGCGAGCACCACCTCGCAACGCACGCGGCGCTTCTTGAGGAGCCGCGCGACCACGAAGCCGTCGCCGCCGTTGTTGCCCTTGCCGGCGAGGACGACGACCCCGCTCTTCCGCGCGTGCGGAAAGCGCGCCAGCAGCGCCGCGGCCGCGCCGGCTCCCGCGCGCTCCATCAAGGTCGCGGCGGGAATGCCGAAGCGCTCGATCGCGAGCGTATCCATGCGCCGCATCTCGTCGGCGGTGACGACGATCACGGCCGATGGACCAGCGCGCACATCTCCCGCACCGCCTGCTCCATGCCGACGAGGACGGCGCGCGCGACGATGCTGTGCCCGATGTTGAGGACGCGGATCTCGGGGATCGCCGCGATCGCCGCGACGTTGTCGTAGCGCAGGCCGTGCCCGGCGTTGACCGCGAGGCCGAGCATCGCGCCGCGCTTGGCGGCCGCGCGGATGCTCTCGAGCTCCGCCGCGACACCCGCGGCGTCGGTCGCGGCGGCGTAGCGGCCGGTGTGGATCTCGATCGCGTCGGCGCCGATCGCGGCGCTGGTCGCGATCTGCGCTTCGTCGGGATCGATGAAGAGGCTGACGCGGATGCCGCCGGCGCGCAGGCGCGCGACCGCGTCGGCGACCGGCCGGCGCTGCGCGATCACGTCGAGGCCGCCTTCGGTCGTCACCTCCTCGCGCTTCTCGGGAACGATGCACACCTCGGCCGGCTGGACGCGAAGCGCGTTCGCGACCATCGCGTCGGTGGCCGCGAGCTCCAGGTTCAGCGGCAGCCGCAACGCCGCGCGCAGCTCATCGACGTCGTGGTCCTGGATATGGCGCCGGTCTTCGCGCAGGTGGACGGTGATGCCGTCGGCGCCGCCCGCCTCCGCCGCCCGCGCCGCCTCGAGCGGGCTCGGATAGCTCACCCGCCGCGCCTGACGCACGGTCGCGACGTGATCGATGTTGACCCCGAGCATCGCCACCGCGCTGAGAGTGCGCCGTTCGTCCGGATGCGTCAACGTTCGCCGGCCGGCGGCGGCGCGAACGATCAGTGCTAGGACGCCTTCGAAGCGGGCTTCGCTACTTCCGGTGCCCGGCCCGCGCCGAGCGCAGCCTCGACCGCGTCGGCGATGCGGGTCGCGTGCGACTCGACCTGGGTCAGATCGGCGCCCTCGACCATCACGCGCGCCAGGCCCTCGGTGCCCGAGTAACGGATGTAGACGCGGCCGCGGCCGGCGAGCGACTTCTCGACCTCGCGGACGATCGTCTGCACGCTCGGCATGTCGGCGAGATCGCGCTTCTCGCGCACCGGCACGTTGATCAGCACCTGCGGGAACTTCTGCATGAACTTGGTGAGCGCAGAGAGCGGCTGGTCCTTCGAGCGCATGATGCCGAGGATGACGAGCGCGGTGATGAGGCCGTCGCCGGTGGTGGTGTGGTCGAGGAAGAGGACGTGACCGGACTGCTCGCCGCCCAAGTTGTAGCCGCCGCGTTGCATCTCCTCGAGGACGTAGCGGTCGCCGACCTGCGTCTTCACGAGCTCGATGCCGAGGTCGCGCATGGCGAGCTCGAGGCCGAAGTTGCTCATGTGGGTGGTGACGAGCGTGCGCGCGACGAGGCGACCGGTCTCCGCCATGTCGCGAGCGGCGAGACCCATGATGAAATCGCCGTCGATCAGGGTGCCGCACTCGTCGACCAGGACGCAGCGGTCGCCGTCGCCGTCGAGCGCGACGCCGACGTGGGCGCGGTGCTCGAGGACCGCGCGCTGCAACGCGCTCGGCGCGGTCGCGCCGCAATCGCGGTTGATGTTCTCGCCGTCCGGATCGACGCCGATCGTGATCACCGAGGCGCCGAGCTCGGCGAGCACCTCGGGCGCGACGCGGTAGGCGGCCCCGTTGGCGCAGTCGACCACGACGCGCAGCCCGTCGAGCGTGAGCTCGCGCGGGAAGGTGTTCTTGACGAAGACGTTGTAGCGGCCGAGCGCGTCGTCGATGCGGAAGGCCTTGCCGATCGCCTGCGCGGTCGGGCGCAGGTGGTCGATCTCGGTGTCGAGGACGAGACGCTCGATCTCGAGCTCGACCTCGTCGGGCAGCTTGTGGCCGGCCCTCGAGAAGAACTTGATGCCGTTGTCCTGGAACGGGTTGTGGCTCGCGGAGATCACCGCGCCGGCGTCGGCGCGCAGGCTGCGGGTGAGAAACGCGATCCCCGGCGTCGGCATCGGGCCGACCAGGAGCACGTCGACGCCCATCGAGCAGATGCCCGAGGCCATCGCGGTCTCGAGCATGTAGCCGGAGACGCGGGTGTCCTTGCCGATGATGATCTTGTGGCGCCGGCCGCCGTTCTTGAAGACGTAGGCGACGGCGCGGCCGAGCCGGAGCGCGGTCTCCGAGGTCATCGGC
>JBGPIT010000181.1:0-9671 GCA_041485125.1 Binatia bacterium
GACACGAGTCAGCAAAAAGTCTGGTCCTTCATGGGCGACGGCGAAAGCGATGAACCCGAATCGCTCGGCGCCATCTCCATTGCCGGGCGCGAAAGCCTCGACAATCTCATCTTCGTCGTCAACTGCAATCTCCAGCGCCTCGACGGTCCCGTGCGCGGCAACGGCAAGATCATCCAGGAGCTCGAGGCGGCGTTCCGCGGCGCCGGTTGGAACGTCATCAAGGTCGTCTGGGGCGACGACTGGGATCCGCTGCTCGCGAAGGACGACGAGGGACTCCTGGTCCACCGCATGGGCGAGGTCGTCGACGGCGAATACCAGAAGTACACGGTGATGCCGGGCGACTACATCCGCGAGCATTTCTTCGGCGTCCATCCGAAGCTGCTGGCGATGGTCGCGAACCTGACCGACGCGAAGCTGCGGAAGCTGCGGCGCGGCGGTCACGATCCCGCGAAGGTGTACGCCGCCTACAAGGCCGCCGCGGACTACCGCGGCGCGCCGACCGTCGTCCTCGCCAAGACGATCAAAGGCTATCACTTGGGGGCGGCCGGCGAGGGGCGCAACATCTCGCACCAGGCGAAGAAGCTCTCGCCCAAAGAGCTGCGCGACTTCCGCGATCGTCTCGGCATCCCGGTCGACGACGCCGATCTGCCGAAGGTGCCGTTCTATCGGCCCGCCGAGGACAGCGAGGAGATCGAGTATCTGCATGAGCGCCGCCGCGCCCTCGGTGGGCCGGTGCCGCAGCGGGTGATCCGCTCGTCGCCGCTCGAGCCGCTCCCGGCCGATCTGTTCGCGAGCTTCCGCGACGGCGGCGACCGCGAGGTCGCAACGACGCAGGTGTTGGTGAGCATGCTCCGTCGCTTGATGAGCGACGAGAAGATCGGCCGCCTGATCGTGCCGATCGTTCCCGACGAGGCGCGCACCTTCGGGATGGACTCGCTCTTCCGGAAATTCGGGATCTACTCGCAGCAGGGCCAGCTCTACGCGCCGGTCGACTCGGACATCGTCGCCTACTACCGCGAGGCCGAGGACGGGCAGCTCCTCGAGGAAGGCATCACGGAAGCCGGCGCGATGGCCTCGTACACCGCGGCGGGGACCGCCTACGCGGCAAACGGCGTCAACACGATCCCGTTCTTTTTCTTCTACTCGATGTTCGGCTTCCAGCGCGTCGGCGATCTCATCTGGGCGTTCGCCGATGCGCGCGGCAAGGGCTTTCTGATCGGCGCAACCGCGGGACGCACCACGCTCGCGGGGGAAGGCCTGCAACACCAGGACGGCCACAGCCACGTCCTCGCGAGCGTCGTCCCCACCGTGCGCGCCTACGATCCGGCCTACGCCTACGAGATCGCGGTCATCGTCGAGGACGGGATCCGGCGCATGTACGTCGATCGCGAGAACATCTTCTACTACCTCACGGTGATGAACGAGGCATACACGCAGCCGGCGATGCGCGCGGGCAGCGAGGAAGGCATCCTGCGCGGCTTCTACAAGCTGCGGTCGGCGACAGATCCGAGCGCGGGACCGCGCCTGCACCTCTTCGGCAGCGGCGCGATCTTGCGCGAGGTGCTGCGCGCGCAGGAGCTCCTCGCCGAGCGCGGCGTCGCCGCCGACGTGTGGAGCGTCACGAGCTACACCGAGCTCCGCCGCGACGCCCTCGACGTCGCGCGCTGGAACACGCTGCACCCGACCGAGGAGCCGCGCACGTCCTACGTCGCGACGCAGCTCGCGGCCGAGCCGTGGCCGATCGTCGCCGCGAGCGACTATCTCAAGATCGTCGCCGACCAGCTCGCGCCCTTCGTCCCCGCCGGCATCCACGCGCTCGGCACCGACGGCTTCGGACGGAGCGAGACCCGCGAGGCGCTGCGGCGCTTCTTCGAGGTCGACGCGGAGTCGATCACCGTCGCGGCGCTACACGTCCTCGCCGACCGGAACGTCATCCCTCGCGAGCGGGTCGGCGAGGCGATCCGGACGCTCGCCATCGACCCCGAGAAGCCGAACCCGGCGCACAGCTGAGGCGATCCTCCCCTCTTCGAGGAGCGCCCTCACGTGTCGTCTCGGAGGCGGAACCATCCCGTAACCGCCTGTTTATACACATGAAACGTCTCCGGCCCCTAGCTTAACGCAGCGCGTCTGTTAGCATCTCCACATGTTTGAGCGGCTGCGGAACTGGTGGGGAGAGGTGATCGATGCCTTGGCGTGGTCGGCGGCCCGCCGCGCCGTCTCGGTGGTTCGGTACGAGCCGCGCTACGTCGATCTCGCGATGGCGTGCGGCGCCAACCAGCCCGAGGTGCCGCTACCCGTCGCGCGGTGGCTCGTCGAGACGCGGGCGCGACCGGCGGTCGTGCGTGCCACGGCCGTGCCGCATCGGATCGTCACCGTCGTCGCGGCGGAAGCCGAAAGGTGGTTCGGCCCGACCGGCTCGGTTCTGGTCCGCTGGCTCTCGGGCGCAACCGCCGCCGCGGCGAATCACGCGAGCGTCGCCGCGCTCGAACGCCCGCTCCGCGCTCGCGCGCATCCAGGCCTGCTCGTACCGCACCTGCACGAGGTCGCCGTCCTCGCGCTCGACATGCGCGGCTTCACCCGCCTGACCGGCGTGCTGCACGACACGCAGTATGTCGCCGATCTCGTCGGTGAGTACCTGACCGAGCTCACCGCCGTCGTCGAGGAGCATCGCGGCATCGTCTTCCAGTACACCGGCGACGGCCTGCTGGCGCTCTTCCTTCCCGAGCTCGCCGGCGTCGACGAGCCCGCGATGGTCGAGCGCCTCGTCGACGTCATGAGCCCCGCGCTGCATCGACGCTTCGAGGCGCTGCGCGCGCGCTGGTACGAAGAGTGGCGTAGCGACGGCCGCACGGGAGCCGACGTCGGCCTCGGCGCCGGCCTCAGCTACGGCCGCGCGTCGATCGGCTATCTCGGTCCGTCCGGCAAGAAGCAGTTCGGCGTCATCGGCGAGCCGGTGAACCTCGCCGCCTATCTCTGCTCGGAAGCGCCGGCGGGATCGCTACTCGTCGACCGCGACTCGTTCACCCGCGCCGGCGCCGCACTGCCGTCGGGCAAGGTGTTGCGCCTGCGCTCGAAGAAGCCACATCAAAGGATCGACACGATCCGCTTCGAGCACAGCAGCGAGCGCCCTCGCCGCTCGTGGCGCGGATGAGCGTGATGGGCTAGTCCTCGATCAGTCGCTTGCCCAGATTCACGACCTCGTCCTGCACGTAGCCGAGCTTGCGATAGAACTCGAGAACGTCGGCATTCGACGTGCGCACGAGCAGATTCACCTTGGGGCAGCCGCGCTCGCGCAGCAGACGCTCGGCCTCACACATGAGCACACGGCCGTATGAACGTTTGCGGTGAGCGGGCGCGACCGCGAGGTAGTGGACGTGGCCGCGATGCCCGTCGTACCCGACCATCGCGGTGGCGACGATCTCACCGTCGACGACACCGACGAGAAACAGCTCCGGCTGCTCGCTCGACTTGCGCGTGATGTCGCGGTGCGGGTCGTTCCACGGACGCGTCAGCCCGCACTCGCGCCACAGCGCGATCACCGCTGACTCGTCGGTCGGCTGATAGCGACGGATGTCCATCGGAAGGGCCGAGATCAGATTCGCCACTTTGCGCGCGCCCTCGTACGTCGATTGATATCAGGACCCGCCGTCGGCACTAGCGCCGCCGTAGTCCTGACATCACCTCATCGTCCATGCTGCCGGCGGCTCGATGCGATCAAACCGACCGCGCCGAATAGTGTGAGAAATGCACCGGACCCGAGCATGTGCACCAACCCGGAGCCGGCGAGCGCAGTGAGATAGAGAAAGCCCAGGATGGGTACGGCTCCGGTCAAGAACGCGATTGCGCGGACGTCTTCGCCCCGCATCTGCTTCACGATGACGACCAATGCAAGAAGTGGAATCGCGTAGAGCAAATAGATGAGGAACAGCCGCGGATCGGCGGTGCCGGATCCGATGGCGCTCAGCTGACCCACCAGCTTCGCGAGGTCGGGAATGCGGTAGCCAGAGATCGCGAAGAGGCCGCCGAACACCGTGAGCCACGGCAGGAAGAACCCGACGATCACGGCTCCCGCGGCGACGAGGCGCCATGTCGCCGGAGAGCGGCCGGCTTGCTCGGGACGGGCTGTGACTGCTCGTGAATCGCGCGCGTGCGACTCTACGCGAATGCCGTCTGCGGCCGCGTCATCGGTATCATTTTCGTTCATCGTCGTCTCCTTGGTTCGTGCGTCGATTTGCGTCCGGGACTCGTTGCTGGTTCCGCGCCTCTGTCCTTTCAGGATGCAGCCGCCAATAGGGAGCCCCCGACTTCGCGCACCTGGTTAGTCGATGCCGACACGACGACGGCCTCGACACCGAAGTACGTGCCCGCTGGGAAGAACACGAAACCGCTCGCCGGAAGTCCCGGCTCGAGGGTCTTCTCACCGAGGTAGAGATCGGTGAGCTGTTCGTTGATCTGTTCGTCGGTCGCGGGCTTCGACTCCGCAAGACCGGCCGCCGCGCCGACGGCTGCGCCGATGCCCGCTCCGACCAGCGCTCCCGTTCCGCTACCCCGACCGCCCGATGCCGCGCCCAGGATAGCGCCTGGGAGCGCCCCGAGCGCCGCACCGAGCATAGCGGCCCCGCCGGCGCCCTGCAGGCCGGCGACGAGTGCGGTGCGACCGCCGGCCTGCCGGGCGGCCTCGGCGACCGTCAGGGACGCGATCCGATTGCCGGCGCGATCGACAGCAAATATGCCCAGCGCCGACACCGCAATGGTGTCACTCGACCCATTCGAGAGACCGACACCAAACGCCGTCATGTCACCGAAACGCCTCGCGGGAACCGCCGCGATGCGGATCTCGTTCGGTATTGTAGCGGGCACAATTGCAACGGGCGCTGTGACCGGTTTGTGAACGCAGCCGAGCACGGCAGTAACGAGGAGAGTACTGACAACAAGTCGTGCATGCATGATCGTATCCTCACACCACTGTCGGCGTCGTCGGTGCACGTGTACTTGCGAGCGCGAGGCCACCGCCGATCGCGAGCAGCAAACCGGGCAGCAAGCTCAGCAAATGCACGCCGAAGACCGCGCACATGGCGACCGCACTGACCAGCATCGCCATGCCACCCTTCGACGGCTCGCTCCTCACGATGCCAGCGCCGACGAGCCCCGCGATCGGAATCGCGAGGGTGAGAAATTGAAAGCTGACGTCGCCTGCAAAACCGGCGATCGTGAAGCCGACGAGGCCGATGAGGATCCCGAAAATCCCTCCGACCATTCCGAGTGTGAGCGCTCCCGTGATCATTGCGTGCCTCCTTCTGGTTGGGTTGTGAGTCGACGAACCCGCACGCGGTATGCGCGCGGAGAGTTCACGTCTGTCATGCCGCCCTCGCGATCCCGGTCCACAGGTGTGGCGTCAGCGTCGCAGCCAGGTCGACATCCACGCCGAGGGTCCGCCCGATGCCGGACAGCATCTCGATGACACGGCCGACCAGTACGAGATCCCGCGGTGCGCGGACGAGCGGGTCGGTGCGCCGTGCGCTTGCCAGCTCGCGCCACAGCTCTCCGAGAGTCTCGGATCCGACGCAGGCGCCCCCCGCACCGCGGCCCCATCTCACCAGGAACTTTGCGATTGAGTCGAGGCCTTCGTCGCTGCCGGTGCGCGTTCGGAAGCCGAGGGCGCGCAGCCCATGAACGACGCCGGTACGATCTTCGCTGAGCATCGCTCCAGCGAGGGTCGCGATCGCAAGGCGAAACGATGGATCGAGCTCTTTGATCACGCCGAAGTCGAGGAGAACGAGACGCCCGTCGGGCCTGACGAGGATGTTTCCTGGGTGCGGATCGGCGTGGAAGAGCCCGTGCACCACAATCTGCTCGCAGAACACGTCGAGCAGTAGTGCGGCAACGCGGCTCGGATCGAGCCCCTGGGCGACCAACGCGTCACGGTCGTCGGCTCGAACGCCGGCTACGTACTCGGTGACGAGCACGCGCGCGGTCGAGTGCTCGTGCACGACTGCCGGCACGATGACGTCGGTTCGATGTGCGAGGACGTCTGCGATCCGCATCGCGCTCTCGGCCTCGACAGAGAAGTCGAGCTCGCGAAGTACGCTCGCCTTCGCCTCCGACACGAGCACCTCGAGCTCGACATTGCTCTCGAGGTACCGACAGGCCCGGACGATGACGTCGAGCACGCGAAAGTCGGAGGCGACGAGCCGTGCAACGTCGCTGTACTGAATCTTCACGGCGACGTCCCGCCCGTCGAGGAGGCGCGCCCGATGCACCTGTGCGATCGATGCGGACGCGAGCGGCTTGCGGTCGACCCATGCGAAGCGCTGTTCCCAGGCGGATCCGAGCTCACGGCGTAGCGTCGGCTCCAGCTCGGAGAACGGTCGTGGCGGCACGCGGTCCTGCAGGGACGAGAACGCAGTTACCACTTCGGACGGAAGAAGGTCGGGACGCGCCCCGAGGAATTGGCAGAGTTTGATGGGTAGACCGCGCAGACGAATCGCCAGACGGTATGCAGCGTGCGCCGTTTTCCGATGTTGGCGCGCCCAACGCATCGGTGCGGATTTTCGCCGGATCCGCGAGACCTGCGCGGCAAGTCTGTAGCGGCAGTACGTTCGTGCCGCGAATGTCGCCACGAGGACGAGCCTTCGGAAGGCGCTCCAGGTCGATGCAGTCGCAAGCGCCGGATGGTGAGCCGTCATTCCATGCCTCCGTTGGCCGCCTCGCGCGGCGCGTTCCATGGGAATGTCGGTCCAGCACCTGAAAACGGATCACGGAGCCTCCGAAGTATTCTCGTCGAACCATTCCCGTTCCAACTTGTCGTCGCGTTCCCGAACCTTGTGCGTGTGAGCCGACCCGATCTAAAGATGCGCGCTGATGGCCGTGCGAGACGTCGACTGGCTGCAGGTGCTCGCCGACCTCGTTGCCGGTGACGGCGTCGCGTTTGCGAAAATCAACCGGCTCGTGACCGGTTTCTTGTCGCAGCTGCGCGCCTACGACTTCCGGGACGAGTGGGACGACCTCTGCCAGGAGGTGATGCTCTCGATCGTCACGAACGCCCGTGCCGGCCGGCTTCGCAATCCGCAGGGATTCCTTGGGTATGTGCGAAGCATCACGCGGAACAAGTTTTTCGATCGATTGAAATCGCGGCTTCGCGTCAGCGCCAGAGAAGTGCTGCCTTGGGAAAACGAGATGCCTGACACCGGCACCGATCCCTCGGAGCTCGACCGCGCCGAGCGTGCGGCCGAGATCTGGGACGCTGTGTCCGATTTGCCCGATGAACAGCGGCGCGTGCTCGACGGTGTCTACAGACAGGGGAAGACCTACGAGATGGTCTCCGCCGATACGGGACTACCGCTGGGCACCATGAAGCGGCGGCTTCGCGAGGGTCTGACGGCGCTAAAGCACCGATTCGGCAGCGCTCTTCCCGCACCTGATCCGATCCGCCGGCCCGAACAGACTATGACCATAGGGCTCCCGCGCAAGCCGAGGCTACCGCGATGACATGTAACAGAGCGTTCGAAGTCGACCTGACGTCCTTGCTCTGCGATGCAAACGCGCCAGAGCTCGATTCGTTTCGCTCGCACTATCCGACCTGCGTGACGTGTGCGGCCGAGGTTCGGGCGTTGACAGATGTCCATCGGCTCCTAGAGGCTCACGGCGCACGCCGGGTGACTCATCCAGTCGAGGAAGAGCTGGTCGCGTTTCAGCGAGATCAGCATCGATTGACTGCTCACGCGCGGGACCGCATATCGGCGCACCTTCGCGAATGCAGAACCTGCGCCGACGAGGTCCGGACGCTTGCAAGCTCCGCATTGGGGCCCTCTCTACTGGCATCCGCCGGCGCGGTGGCTCCGAAGACCTCGTTACGCACGCGTATGCTCGAGGCACTCGATTGGATGCGGCGGTGTGCGCTGCACCCAGCGTTCGCCTACGCGCTGGTCATCGCGCTCTTGATCCCGACGGTGCGGGAAACGTTGCGGACGTCGGCGCCGGTACACGAGGCGACCCCACCCGCGCTCGATCGTCCAGTCGACTCGGCGGGCGCCGTTCTGGAGATGGATCGTCCGCCAGCTCTGACCGAGCCCAGCAGTCAGGAATCTTCTAGCGACACTAGCGCAGCGAGCCGGTTCGCGAGCGCGCGACGGGAGCCCGTCTCGCCGCCCGCGGTGAACCCGCGACGCTACGAACCGCCACCGATCCCGGACGCACCGCAGGGAGGGGCAGGATGGAAGATCGAGCGGCGCGAGACGGTCCGTGGTGGCGCGTACGACGGCCCGATCGCCGACACCGCTTCTGGAACACGAGCTGACGTCCCCGCTGAATCGGCCGACGGGGCACCTGTGGCAACAGCGGGCGACGCGGAACGAAACGCCGCGAAGGTCTGGACACACGCATCCCTCGGGCCCGAAACCCTCTCCATTGCCCTTGGGGACGTGGCCGCAGGCCTCATCCTCGCGGTCCCCGCGCTGCAGTTCGGGAGCGAGGCGGATGTGCTCGTCACCGATGCGCGCGGACGCATTCTCGTTCGCGAGCCCGCGGCGATGGTCGCTGATGCGCAGATCGCGATTCGCGTTCCGGCTGCCGTGCTCCGCCGGACGGGCTACCGGGTGGACGTGAAGCCGATCACCGGCGGCAGCTCACGTGATCGTGTCGAGAGCTACTCCTTCACGATCCGCTAGAGGCGCGGCCCCGCACGTAGCGACGCGCAGAGCGGTCGGGAGTGCCGCGCGGGGCGCGTCCACGATCAGGCTCTTGCTGCTTCTGAAGCCGCGCTGGGCACTCTTGAACTCCGCCTGAATCGAGTAGACACCAGGGACTGACTCGGGCGGTACGCGAATGAACGCATCGACGCTCCACTTTCCCGGCTTCACCACGAAGTTCTTCTCGACCTCCGAATAGACGATCTGCCCCTGATAGTAGATCGCCGTGTAGAGATCGCCGACGATCACACCGGCGGGGGCCGAGGGACACATAACGTAAACGAGATGCTGGTTGAATTCCTCACCCGCCCGGACGTGATCGGGCGAGACTTCGTCGCTGTCGAGCACGAGATACGGAAGATCCTTCTGATCGCATGCGTGCTCGGCCCAGACCTCGTCGGGATTGTCGAGCGACTTCTCTCCCGCGCTGCGCCGCGAATTCTTTATGTTCGCCCAAATGTCCTTCACTCCGCGCTTCGGATCGCTCGTCATCGTCGACACCGTCGCACACGAAATCGGAAACGTAGCCAACGTGAGCACACCGAGTGCTCCTCCAAGTATCCAGACGTGCGATCTCTTCGACCTCGCGATCATGGCGTCTCCTTCTCAGTGGACGGCCATGTAGCACACCGACCCGCGTTCTGCCGATCCGAGCGCTGACTTGTGCCATTCTGGTGCAGAACTGAATCCATTCCCGTAGATTCGTTGCCGAACGTCCGCGTTGACGAGAAGTGAGACCTTTGGGTGAGTTTTGTGTTGACGCCGAGCGCATGCGTGACGCATCTTGTCCGCCACACCCGCGCCTCTTACCGTTGCTGTTCGACGGTTCGCGATTGTTGACCAAACGGTCCCAACTAAATCTCGCCGGAGCGGAGTTGAGAGATCTGCCGTTGACGCAAGTGAGGCTCGTCCGCGGGACGACGCGCGCGGCCGTCCCGCTCAGCTTCGACGAGGGCGGTGCGTGCGTCATCGGTACCGCAGGTA
>JBGPIT010000182.1:0-9661 GCA_041485125.1 Binatia bacterium
CGGCACGACCTGCCGCTGCATCCGCTCTTCGAGCAGGGCTACACCAGCATCGGCTGCGCGCCCTGCACCCGGCCGGTGCTCGACGGCGAAGACGAGCGCGCCGGCCGCTGGGCCGGGACGAGCAAGGTCGAGTGCGGCATTCACACCGCCTTCGACGCCGCCGACCCGAAGCGCTGACCGGCCGCCGCCGTTCCCACCACGCTCCCCCGACGCGATCGCAACGAAAAAGGGGAGCCCGTCCTTGCGGCCGGCGACTCCCCTTTCGAGACGATGCGAGATGCGATGCTCAGCTCATCGGGAAGAGCTGCGCCATCTTCATCGCGAGACCCATGTCGCCCGCGATCTTGAGCTTGCCGCTCATGAACGCCATCTGCGGATTCAGCTTGCCGTTCACCATGTCGAGGTAGTCGCCCGCCGACATCGTGATCGTGATGTTCGGCGACCCGTGCTGCCCCTCGCCGACGGCGAGCTTGCCGTCGTCGATGCCGAGGTTGTACTTGCCGCCGCCGTCGCCAGTGAGATCGAACTGGTAGACGGCTTTCATGCCCTTCGCCGCGCCCGCGTTGAAGCGGTTCGGCATCTCCTTGAACACTTCTGGAATGCTGGTGGCCTGCGGACGGTCTGCCATGTGCTCCTCCCTTCGGGGGTCGAGTGAATTTTTCTGGGCGGCTCATATACAATCCTTTACATAGACTCAAGACGGCCGCCCCCGGCTCGCTCGGCGCGGCCGCGCGAGCCGCGCTCAGTCGTCGTCGCGCTCCTCTTCCTCCTCGTCGAGGAACGCGAGCAACGGGGCGCCGAGGGTGCGGATCAGCCAGCGATGCGTGGCCGCGGCGAGCGCGTCCCAGCCGTCCTCGACGAGCGCGAGATGGCCGCGGTCAGGGTACACCTCGTGGTCCCAGCCGTAGCGCGCCGCGAGCACCGCCCCTCCCGCCGGCGGCGAGATCCGATCCTGTCCGCCCGACACGACGAGGCCCGGACGCGCACTCGCGGCCGGAAGTCTCAGCGTGCCACGCGCGAGAGCACGGAAGAGCGCGCCGGAGTCATCGACGAGTGTCGCGTCGCGTGCCGCACCGACGAAACGCGCACGCGCACGGCCGCGCGGCGCCGGCACATGCGTGCCGCCGAGACGCGCCCGCCAAGACCTCGGCCAGCGGAACGGCGCGCCGAGGAGCGACACGTCGAGCGGCGGCACGACCGGAGCGATCGTCACCAGCGCCGGCGCGTCGACGCGCTCGGCGAGGCGCGCGCCGAGCACGGCCGCGGTGCCGTGCGTGACGACCACCGGCGCCTGCGGCCAATGCCGGACCAGGTGCTCCATCTCGACGTTCCACGCGGCATCATCGAAGTCGCGGCGGGGCACCGGCGGTGACACCGTCCACGACTCCCAGCCGCGATGCGCGAGATAGGACGTGACGCGCCGCCAGATCCACGGACCGGTCCACAGACCATGCAGCAGCAGGAGCGGTCGGTGGAACTTCGCGGACTCGGCACGCGTGACCGCAACGTTCAGCATGGTTCGGAGCGCGTTGGACAAGAAAAAAGCCCTTTACCGCGATCGGTCAAAGGGCTTTTTTCGATAGAGCCCGGGGGGCTCTACATTCTCGCCTGAGAACGGAACTACGGAACTAACTCGAAGGCGAAATCAGCCAGCTACTTCTTCTTCTTGGCGCCGCTCTTCTTCGCAGGAGCTTTCTTCTTGGCTTTGCTCTTGGTCGCTTTCTTCTTCGCTGCCATAGACACCTCCCTCGACTGCTAGCGTTGAGCTGCGTTGTCTTCGCTCAGGCGAGCGCTCCCCCACTCCTCATCCTCTTCCTCCACCCCTCCAACGCCGTGCATCATAGGGAACAGCAGCGCACGATGTCAAGAGAAAAATCCCATTTTGGAACAAGATTCGGGAGATTTTTCAGGAGGATGCTGGCCCCCTTCGGCGGACTAAAATACCGTTCAACGCGATCGCATCGGGAGAGTAGCAGATCGTTTTAAACCGCGACTGGCGCGGTTTTGCGAGGTCTTCGCCACACCTCGTGCAGGGCTGCGACGCGCGCCGAAACTGAACGTTTGAGCGCCGAGAAAGCGCGCCCGCCGGCCGAGCTCGCCCTCGATGCGGAGGAGCTGATTGAACTTGGCGGTGCGTTCGCCGCGTGACGGCGCGCCGGTCTTGATCTGCCCGGCGTTCACCGCAACCGCGAGATCGGCGATGGTCGCGTCCTCGGTCTCGCCGGAGCGATGCGAGATGACGGTGCTGTAGCCGGCGTCGCGCGCGATCTGGATCGTCTCCAGCGTCTCACTGAGCGTGCCGATCTGGTTCACCTTGATGAGGATCGAGTTCGCGGCGCCGACCTCGATGCCGCGGCGCAAGCGCTCCGGGTTGGTGACGAAGAGGTCGTCGCCGACGAGCTGGACGCGGCGGCCGAGCCGCTCGGTCAAGAGCCGCCAGCCCTCCCAATCGTCCTCCGCCATGCCGTCCTCGATCGAGACGATCGGATAGCGCTCGATCCAGTCGGCATAGAGGTCGACCATCTCCGCGCTGGTGCGCGGCGCGCCGCGCGACTTGCGGAAGACGTACTGGCCGTCGCGCCACAGCTCGCTCGCGGCGGCGTCGACGGCGATCCGCACCTGGCGTCCGGGCGTGTAGCCGGCGGTCGTGATCGCTTCCACGATCACCTGCATCGCTTGCTCGTCGGAGCCGAGGTTGGGCGCGAAGCCGCCCTCGTCGCCGACGCCGGTCGAGAGATGCCGGTCGCGCAGGACCTTGCGGAGCGCATGGAAGATCTCCGTGCCGATCCGCAGCGCATTGCCGTAGGTGCGCGCACCGACCGGCATCACCATGAACTCCTGCATGTCGACGGTGTTGTCGGCGTGAGCGCCGCCGTTGAGGATGTTGAGCATCGGCGACGGCAGGACCTGCGCCGCGCGTCCGCCGAGGTAGGCGTAGAGCGGCAGCTCGAGCCGTGCCGCCGCGGCGTGCGCCACCGCGAGCGACACGCCGAGGATCGCGTTGGCGCCGAGCCGGCCCTTGTTCGGCGTTCCGTCGAGCTCGATCATGAGGTGGTCGATGTCCGCTTGGCGGCGCGGATCGCGGCCGACTACCTTGCGCGCGATCGGCCCGTTCACGTTGGCGACCGCGCGCTGCACGCCCTTGCCGCCGTAGCGCTTGGGGTCGCCGTCGCGCAGCTCGACGGCTTCGTGCTCGCCCGTCGAGGCGCCCGACGGCACCGACGCGCGGCCGCGCGTCCCGTCGTCGAGCACCACGTCGACCTCCACGGTTGGATTTCCACGCGAGTCGAGGATCTCGCGCGCGTGCACCTTCACGATCTTCACGCTGGCCTCCCCAGTCCGCCTGTCGGCTTGTGAGCGCGCACGGCGCTCGTGTACCATGCGCGCGCATGTTGCGGTCCGCGCGCGCGTCGCACCCGGTACGAGACCGGATGATCGTCGGCGCCGTCGCCGTCGTCGCAACGGCCCTGCTCGCGACCCTGCTCTTCGGGAGCCGCGGCGTGGTTCATCTGCGCGCGATGCGCAGGGAGCAGCACGCGCTCGATGGTCGGATCACCGCGGTGCTGCGAGAGAACGAGCAGCTCCGCGCGCGCCTGCAGCGCTTGCGCCAAGACGATCGCTATCTGGAGCGCCTGGCACGCGAGCAACTCGGGTTCGTTCGTCGCGGTGAGGTCGTGTATCGCTTTCCGGCTCGTCGGAGTCCGGATCGTCCTGATCGTCGTTGAGCTCGCGCTCGTCGCGGTGCCACTCGGCGTCGGGCGCGATGTGCCCGGCGTCGTCGTGCCGGCTTGACTCCGCGTCGTCGCTACGAGCATGGGCCGCCGGCGGCTCCTCCTCGGGCGCACGCTCGCGGGCGACGGGGGCGTGCTCGTTCCCGCTCTCCTCGCCGCCGCGCTCGCGGCCGGCCGACTCGCTCGTTGATTCGCCCGAACTGCGCTGCTCCGGCGCGCGCTCCGAGCCCTCGGCGCGCGCCGCCCCGCCCGTCAGCGGCACGAACTGCACCTCGGTCATCTCGCGGCTCCGCAGCTTGCCGCCCCGCTTGACGCCGCGGATCAGCACCTGGCGGCCGTCAGGGTCGCCGACGGGCATCACGAGCACGCCGCCCTCCGCGAGCTGCTCGATCAGCGCGTACGGCACCTTCGGCGCCGCCGCCGTGACGATGATCGCTTGATACGGGCCGTACTCCTTCCATCCCGCCGTGCCGTCGCCGTGCTTCACGTGCACGTTGCGGTAGCCTTCCTGCGTGAGACGCAAGCGCGCGCTCGTCGCCAGCTCGGGAACGATCTCGACCGAGTAGACGTCGCGCGCGAGCTCGGCGAGGATCGCCGCCTGATAGCCCGAGCCGGTGCCGACCTCGAGCACGCGCTCGTCGCCCTTGAGCTCGAGCATCTGGGTCATGAGCGCGACGATGTACGGTTGCGAGATCGTCTGACCGTGGCCGATCGGGATCGGGCGGTCGTCGTACGCGTAGTCGCGCGCGTCGAGCGGCACGTATGCCTCGCGCCGCACGCGTCGGAACGCGTCGAGCACGCGCTTGTCCTTGATGCCGCGGCGCTCGAGTTGCGCGTCCACCATGCCGCCTTGATCGGCGGCACTGCTCGGTGGTGGGAGAGTGGTGAGAAGAAGCGCGGTGAGGACGAGGAGCACCAGACCCGGCCTACGGGTCACGCCTCCTCCTCGCCGGAGATCAAGGCGTCGTACTCGTCGGCATCCATCAAGGCTTCGAGCTCGTCATCGTCGTTGAGCTCGACCTCGATGAGCCAGCCCTCGTGATACGGATCCTCGTTGACGATGTTCGGATGATCGTCGAGCTCGGTGTTGATCGCGACGACCTGACCGGTGATCGGCGCGATCAGCTCGTTGACGGTCTTCACCGACTCGACCTCGCCGAACGACTGCCCCTTCTCCACCTCGTCACCGACGTCCGGAAGCTCGACTGCGATGATCTCGCCGAGCTCGCCCTGCGCATGCTCGGAGATGCCGATGTGGGCGCGCGATCCTTCGACACGCAGCCACAGATGATCCTTCGTGAACTTCAACGTGTCCGCCATCTACGGCACCTCATGTGCTTGGCCCTTATAGGGAGCGTCTTCTCGCTGTCAAGTCAGTATGCCGCGCGCGCGAGCACGCACGCGTGCTCACGTTTGCGGCGGCGCGACGCGGTCTCCGCGCATCGCGGAGACCGCATGCGACGCACGCGCGACACCGTCGCGTCTCGCTGCGCACGCGATGGACTCGACGGCGAACGATCCGTCGCGCATCGTCGAGCGGCCCGCGCACGCCGTCACTCCGGCAGCGAGAAGGGCCGGCTCGCACGAGGCGAACCGGCCCTTCTCTCCTCCCCGCCCCCCAACCAAGACTGGCGAGAGCACCACACCCGCACTACCTCACCGCATCGCTCTCGCTGTCCCTCCGCACGTGTCGGCGCCGTCCAGCCGCCGACAAGTTGAACTCGTGTGACGCGTCAGGCGCGCACGCTCACGAGCATCCGCTCGTGGCGCCGCAGTTGAGACATTTGTAGCAGCTGCCGTTGCGGATCATGATCGAGCCGCAGTCGGAGCAGCTCGGCGCGTCCGCTTGTGGACTGAAGCTGAACGCCGTCGTCCGCGACGCGCCCTCCCCCGTTCCCTGCGTCACCGGCGCACCGGCATCGACGCCGATCGCGCGCGCCTCGACGGCGGGTAACGCCGTCGCCGCTGGCGTGACCTCGTTGATACCCACCTCGCGACGCTGATCCGCCGACAGGAAGCGCGCGCCGAGGAAGCGGAAGATGTAGTCGGTCAGCGACTTCGCCATCGGGATCTCGGGGTTCTTGGTGAAGCCCGACGGCTCGAACCGGACGTGCGCGAACTTGTTGACCAAGACCTCGAGCGGCACGCCGTATTGCAGCGCCATCGACGTGAGCGTGGCGATCGTGTCCATCAAGCCGGAGATCGTGCTGCCCTCCTTCGCCATCTTGATGAAGATCTCGCCCGGCGTGCCGTCGTCGTAGAAGCCGACGTGGATGTAGCCCTCGTGTCCGGCGATATCGAACTTGTGGCGGAACGACTGGCAGTCGTTGGCGAGACGGCGCCGCACCGGCTGGAACTCCGGCGCCGCGGCGGCGGCCGCCGCCGCCGCGGCGCTCGCCGACGGCGAGGCGGTGTTCAACGGCTGCGTCTGCTTGCAGCCGTCGCGGTAGATCGCGATCGCCTTGACGCCCTGACGCCACGCCTCGACGTAGGCCTCGATGATGTCGCCCACCGTCGCCTCGGGGGGCAGGTTGACGGTCTTCGAGATCGCGCCCGAGATGAACGGCTGCACCGCGCCCATCATGCGGATGTGGCCGAGGTAGTGGATCGAGCGGGCGCCCTTCGCGGGGCGGAACGCGCAGTCGAAGACGGCGAGATGCTCGTCGGCGAGCTTCGGCGCGCCCTCGATCGTCTCTTGCTCGTCGATGTACTCGACGATCTCCTGCACCTCACGGGTCTCGTAGCCGAGACGGCGGAGCGCCCGCGGCACGGTGTTGTTGACGAGCTTCAAGAGACCGCCGCCGACGAGCTTCTTGTACTTCACGAGCGCGATGTCGGGCTCGATGCCGGTGGTGTCGCAGTCCATCATGAAGGCGATCGTGCCGGTCGGCGCGAGCACCGTCGCCTGCGAGTTGCGGAAACCCTGGCGCTCGCCGGTCGTGAGCGCTTCGTCCCACGCCCGGCGCGCTTCGCTCAGGAGCTCGAGCGGCACCAGCGCCGGATCGATCTTGTGCGCGGCGGCGCGGTGCTTGCCGATCACCCGCAGCATCGCCTCGCGGTTGATCGCGTAGCCGCTGAACGGGCCCATGGCCCCGGCGATCCTCGCCGATTGGAGGTAGGCCTCGCCGCACATCAGCGCGGTGATCGCGGCCGCGAAGTGCCGGCCGGCATCGGAGTCGTACGGCAGGCCGAGCGACATCAGCAACGCCCCGAGATTGGCGTAGCCGAGCCCGAGCTCGCGGAAGGCGTGCGCGTTCTTCTCGATCTCGGGTGTCGGGTAGCTCGAGTGATCGACGACGATGTCTTGCGCCGTGATCAGCACGTCGACGGCATGACGGAACGCCGCGACGTCGAAGTCACCGCCGACGTCGATGAAGCGCATCAGGTTCAGCGACGCCAGGTTACAGGCCGAGTCGTCGAGGTGCATGTACTCGCTGCACGGGTTCGAGGCGTTGATCCGGCCGCTCTCCGGGCAGGTGTGCCAGTCGTTGATGATGGTGTCGAACTGCATGCCGGGGTCGCCGCATGCGTAGGTGGCGTCCGCGATCTCCTGCATGACCTTGGCCGCGGGGAAGGTGTCGGCGACCTCGCCGCTGGTCACGAAACGCGTGTGCCACTCGCCGTTGGCGAGGAACGTACGCATGAACTCGTCGGTGACCCGCACCGAGTTGTTGGCGTTCTGGAAGAAGACCGAGCCGTATGCGGCGCCGTCGATCGAGCTGTCGTAGCCGGCCGCGATCAAGGCGCGCGCCTTGCCCTCTTCCTCCGACTTGCAGCGGACGAAGTCGAGAATGTCGGGATGGTCGACGTTGAGGACGACCATCTTCGCCGCGCGGCGCGTCTTGCCGCCCGATTTGATGACGCCGGCCGACGCGTCCGCGGCCTTCATGAACGACACCGGCCCCGACGCGGTGCCGCCGCCGCCCAATCGCTCGCGCGCCGAGCGGATGCGCGACAGGTTGACGCCCGACCCCGAGCCGCCCTTGAAGATCACGCCCTCGCGCCGGTACCAGTCGAGGATCGAGTCCATCGTGTCCTGAACCGAGAGGATGAAGCAGGCGCTGCACTGCGGCTTCGGCTCGACGCCGACGTTGAACCACACCGGGCTGTTGAACGACGCCTTCTGGTGCAGGAGGATATGCGTGAGCTCGTCGGCGAAAGTCGCAGCGTCGGCCTGGGTCTGGAAGTAGCCTTGCTTCACGCCCCACGAGCGGATCGTGCCGACGACGCGGCCGATCAGCTGGCGCACGCTGCGCTCGCGCTGCGGCGTCCCGAGCGGCCCGCGGAAGTACTTCGAGACCACCACGTTGGTCGCGAGCTGCGTCCACGCCTTCGGGATCTCGACGTCGTGCTGCTCGAAGACGACCTCGCCCTTCTCACCGTAGATGACCGCGCTGCGGCGCTCCCACTCTACGGTGGTGTACGGATCGACTCCCGCCTCGGTGAAGGAGCGCTGGAGAGCGATGCCGCGCGGCTCCGCCGCCGGCGGCGCCACCTTCTCCGCGCCGATTGCTTGGTCCACGCGATTCACGTCTGCGTCCACCGCCACCCTGCTCGTTGCCAGCCCCTCCGCCATCGTCCACCCCTCCGCTCTCGCTGTTCTCGTTCGTGGGACCCGGACTGCCAAGCCGGTCGTGAATAAGGGCTCATCCCAACATCTTGTATGCGATGAAGTGGAGGTACACAACGGATGGTTGGGTGTCAACAAAAAAACACGCGCCGTTCGCGAAAACTTCACAGCGCGTGACTGGCGATCGAACTGTGGTAATGACGGCGATCGTGCGTGACGCTCCGACTCCCATCGCGGGCTTGCTGGCGCGCTGTCTCGACCGTGCCGCCGGTACCGACGGTGCCGCCGCGATCTGGCGCGCGTGGGACGATGCAGTGGGCGCGCAGATCGCGCGCCGCGCGCAGCCCGTCCGCCTGCGCGGCCGCACGCTCGTGGTCGCGGTGTCGAGCGCGCCCTGGATGCAGGAGCTGCAGCTTCTGAAACCGACGATCCGCGCCGCGATCAACGCGCGACTTCCGCGCGAGCTGGTGCGCGACATGTTCTTCGTGCTCGCCGAAGGCTCGCCGGTTGCCGCACCCCCTCCACGCCGCGCCGCCGCGAAGGCCGCCGTCGAACGCTGCGCGCCGCCGCCGCGGACGGCCGAGCTCGACGCACTGCCCGAAGCGCTGCGCCGGAGCTTCGGCGACCTGCTCGCCGCCTGGCAACGGCGCGCGCGCGCATGAGCACCACACGGGACGCGTTCGCCGATGCGGGCGGTCTCCGTCTCCACTACCTCGACTGGGGCACCGCCGGCATGCCGCCCCTGGTCTGCCTGCACGGCATCACGCAGACGGCGCACAGCTGGGACGAGGTCGCGCCGGCGCTCGCCACGAGCCAGCACGTCTACGCGCTCGACCAACGCGGCCACGGCGACTCCGCTTGGGCGCCCGACGGCGACTATCGCGTCGACACCCAGAGCCGCGACGTCGAGGCGTTCATCGCCGAGGTCGTCGGCCCGCCGGCGATCCTGGTCGCGCTCTCGATGGGCGGCCTGAACGCGATGACGATCGCGGCGCGCTCGCCGACCTTGGTGCGCGCGCTCGTCGTCGTCGACATCGCGCCCGAGGTGCAACGCCGCGGCGTCGACAGCATCCGGAGCTTCGTCGCCGCGACCGACGAGCTCGACTCCTTCGAGGCCTTCGTCGAGCGTGCCCACGCCTTCAACCCGCGCCGCTCGATCGAGAACATCCGCGACCGCTTGCGCCACAACCTCCGCCAGCTGCCGAACGGACGCTGGACCTGGAAGTACGATCCCGTGCTGCGCGACCCGTCGCGGATCGCCGGCACCACCGGCGATCTCTGGGAGCGCGTGCGCGCGATCCGCTGCCCGATGCTGGTCGTGCGCGGCGCGGAGAGCGACATCCTCGCCCCGGAGGCCGCC
>JBGPIT010000183.1:0-9632 GCA_041485125.1 Binatia bacterium
AGCCGCGACGCTGTGCCCGCTCTCACGCGTGCACCTCGTGACGCGCTCGCGCCGGCCGCTCCAGCACGGCTCGCCAGCGCAGGCACTCGCGGAGCTTGTACACGTCGGGCAGCTCCGCTCGTGTCGCGGCGTCGCTCTTGTACCGGCGCAGATCGTCCTCGACGCCGGCGCGTGCCAGCCGCGCGACCAGACGGCGCTTGGCGGCGTCATAGAGGTCCTGATCGACCGCGGCGATGGCTTCGAGTCGTCGCCTGGTCCGCAACGACAATGTCTCGGAGTTGAACGTGCGCGGCGCCGCGAGCACGCGCGACCACATCCCGATCGATGCGTATCCGCCGAGCTGACAGAGGAGGAAGATGCTTTCCTCGTAAAGCTCCGTGATGCCGGCGAGCGCGTATTCACGCTCGAGGTGCGTGCGTGCCGTCGCCGCAAGCTCGCCGTCGGACAGCTCGGCGTCGTCGATGCCGGCGCATCGCAACAAGCCCGCGGCTTGCGTGTAGCGCCTGGCGGCGCCGGACGCGACGAAGGCGTCGAGGCTGGGGAAGGGGAACTCGCGCGGATGCACCAACGCCGTGTAGCGGTACACCGACACCAGCCGTCGCAAAGGCTCGCGCAAAAACGTGATGCGCGCGAACGGCTGCCCGAGGTCGTCGGCCGCGGCATAGCAGCCGTGACCGTCGATCCAGCGATACGGCGCCGGTGCTCGCCGCCGCATGGCGGACCAGAGGCTGGGGACGTTCGCCTCGAAGTAGACCGGCACTTGCCAGCTCGCCCGGTGCGCCTTCATACGGAGGAGCTGGTTCAACGACGCGCCGCCGACACCCCCCAGCCCGGGAAAGACCAAGGTGATCGGCGTGGCGCAACCGTCGCGAGGTGTTGGCGAGACAGGGTACTCGCGTCGCGAAACCGGGTAGCAGCGCGCGAGGTGTCGAGCGGCCGGTGCGACCCGCAGTCGAATCGTGTCGACGTGGCGGCCGTCCGCGAAGAGCTCGATTGCGAGCGTGCCGTTGCGGATCGCGTCGAGCAGGTCTTGGACGACGACGAACCCCCAGAAGCCCTGCACGTCGTCTCGATAGCGCGAGTCGGGGTGCACGCACGGCCTCAGGAGCAGCTCGTGGTCTCCACACGTTCCGGTGATCGTCGCGCCGGCCGCGGCGGCGACCGACCCGCTCAGGAGCTCGATGCGGCTCGTCACCAGCCGGCCAGCGGGCGTGTCGACGTGTACGCGCGGCGCCATGCGACCTGCCGGTGGGCTCAGACCGCGACGGCGGTCGCCGTCATCTGCCGCTCGTGCTCGATCAGGTAGGCCATGATGTCACCCGCCACCTCGCGCATCTCGCCCTTGGTCATGCCGCCGGGATGCTCTTTGATGTTGAGCGTGCCGAGCGGCCACATCTGGCGCTCGATCGACGGGTCGAGGAGGAACTCGTGCCGGCGGCAGAGCTCGTACAACGGCGTGCCGGGCAGCGGCAGGAACTGGCTGAAGACGGTGAGATCGGCGTCGATCGCCTTGGTCAGCGCCAGCGTCGTTCGCGCCTCGGCCGGCGTCTCGAACGGGAGGCCCACCATCGCAAACCCGAAGAGGCGGATGCCGTGCCGGCGTGCGGTTTCCGCCGCCGCGACGATCCGGCGTGTCGGCATCCTGCGGTTCAAGTACGTCCGGCGGTACGGCTCCGAGCCGCTCTCGATGCCGAACCACATGGCGTGGCAACCGGCACCGGCCGCCATCGCGCAGAGCTCCGCGTTCATGTTCTCGACCCGCACGAACATCGAGAACGGCACGGCGACCCGATCCACGTAGAGCCCGAGGAGATGGCGCGCGTAGGTGCGGTCGTAGAGAAACTCCTCGTCCCAGAACTGAAAGTACTCGACGCCGTAGCGGTCACGGAGGCGGGCGAGCTCCTCGATCAACGGCGCGGGGTCGTACTTGCGAAGATAGCGTCCTTGCGGCTTGTAGAGATCGAGCAAGGTCGTGTTGGCGCAATAGCTGCACCGGTACGGACAGCCGCGGCCGCTGATGATCGGCACCGCCGTGAGACCCGGCGATTGCACCGCGCGCGGGCTCAAGTAGCGGAGATCGCCGTCGCGCTCGAAGATCGAGTAGTCGGGAAACGGCAGCTCGGCGACGTCGGTCATCAAGGCCGGCGCAGTGCGAATCGGGGGTGCGTCCGGCCGCTTCGTCCACAGCCCCGGGATCTCCGCGACGGCGGCGCCCGACCGGAGCTGCCGGATCAGCGCCACCAGAGGCTCTTCACCGTCGCCGGCGCAGACGTAGTCGACGGCAGGATCGGCGATCGTCTCATCCGGGCTGACGATCGCCTGGTAGCCCCCGACCATGATCGGCGTGCGCGGCAGCTCGGCTTTGATGGCGCGGAGGTACGGCGCGAGCGGCAGCCAGGTCGGGGACATCGCCGACGCGCCGATGAGGTCGGGCTCGATCGCGCGTACGATGCCGGCGATCCGCTCGCAGCTGTCCTCCCTGAAGATCGGCACGAGATGGACCCGGAGGTCTGGGAACGCGCGCTTGGCGTATGCCGATAGCGACGCGAGTCCGAGGGAGTACGCGAGATCGCGCTGGTAGAACGTGAGCAGGAGGCGGAACGGGCGTGGCGAGAGGTCTCTCGCGGACACGCTCGCCGGCGACGAACGCCGCCACCAGCCGATCGCCATGGCTCACCTCACTCCGGTGCCGGACGCGGCACGTGAACGTTCCCGAGTCAGACGATCGACGGCCGGGAACCTTTCGTGGTTCGCTGGCGCGTCGTGGTCGGTTGTGGTGAATCACCCCGCCAGGATGCCCAACGGACCATTCGTCTCCGTCGTCGTCCCCGTCCTCGACCGTGCGGCGATGATCGGCGACCTCCTCGACTCGCTGGTGGCGCAGGATCACGCCGCCGATCAGCACGAGATCATCGTCGTCGACAACGGCTCGACCGACGGCACACAGCGTGTCGTGGAGCGGCATCCGGTCCGGCTTCTCAGCGAGACGCGACGGTCGTCGTATGCCGCACGGAACCGGGGCATCGAGGCAAGTCGCGGCGAGGTCCTCGCCTTCATCGACTCGGATTGCATCGCGGCGCCGGATTGGCTGCGCCGGCTGGTCGAGGGGTCGGACCAGGCGGAGTACGGGGCGTTTGCGGGCGAGGTCATGCCGTTCCGTTCGGAGACGCGGATGGAGCGCTACTTCTCGCGCCGGCGCGCCGGGCAGACCGCGGGAACGCTCGCGCATCCGTATCTGCCGTATGCCACCACGTCGAACGTCGCGTATCGGCGGGCGGTGCTCGAGCAGGTCGGACGCTTCGACGCGACGCTGCGGTCGGGCGGCGACGTCGATCTCGGGTGGCGCATGCAGGAGCAGACCGGCCGGCGGTTCGCCTATCGGCCCGCGGCGGTAGTGTGGCACCGCAATCGCGCCACGATCGCGGCGATGTACCGGCAGTCGTACGTCTACGGCGAGGGGATCGCCGATCTCGAGCGGCGCCATCCCGCCTTCCACCGCGCCTTCACTGCCCGTGCCGGCTCACCGGCCTGGCGCAACGTCCCCTTCGAGCTGCAACACATGCTGCGCGCGCAGCGCGCGTCGTGGGCGCGCAACCGGCGCGACGTCGACACGCTGCTATTCCTGCTCTACGACGCGCTCCGCAAGGTCGCCTTCAACCGCGGCGTGCGCCGCGGCCGGCGTCGCGCCAGCTCCTAGTGCTTGGCGGGCTTCGTCGCGGCCTTCGACGGGCCCGGGGTGTCGACGCGCTCGAGCGGCAAGAGCAAACGCGCCGGCCCGGGTAGTCCCGCCGTCGTGTTGAGGGCGGGGGCGGCGGTCGCGGGTGTGCAGAACCTGCCGACGAAGGTCGGCGTCTTCTTGTCGCAGATCCCATTTGCCAGCATGCGCTCGGTGAAGCAGGTCCGCGGACGCATCTCGCAGCTCCCCGAGCCCGGGAAGCGGTCCTCGCAGTCGGCAGTGCCGCTGTCCGCCTTGCAGCTGCGGAACGGGGCGCCGACGCACTGGCCGTCGAGGGGACCCTTGATGCACTTCAGGAGCGCGCAGTAGCCGTTCGAGCAGGCGTTCGCCTGGGTCTGCCCCGGGCAGAAGCACTTGGCGGGGGAGCGTCCGTCGACGCACGGCTCGTCTGCGAGCCACACCAGAGGTCCGGTGGTGAGCTGGCCGATGTCGATCGGCAACGTGCCGATCGCGCTGCCGCGCGGCCTGCAATCACTCGACGTCGATCCGAAGCTGACGCTCTCGCCCTCGGCGTCGCACGCCGCGCCGTCGTTCTCGCCGCCTTTGCAGCGGCCGTCCTTGCGGCCATCGCGCGCACGATGGTCGCCGCTGCAGACGGGACAGGGCTGCGCGACGTCCTGCGCCAGGATCACGCTCGCGTCGAGCGCGAGGGCGAGGTTGCCGCAGCCCGATCCGTCGAGTCGGCCGCTCACCGCCTCGCGCAGCCGGTTCACCACACAGACGGGAATGCCACCGGACGACAAGGGAACGGGTGGTCCGAAGAGATCTCCCCGTGCGCCGGAGCTGACGTAACACGGCTCACCGCCACCCGGGCACCTCACGTCGAAGGTGATCGCCTGGCCGGAGGGCCACGCTTGACCGTGCGAGATCCCCGTCCAGCCGAGGTCGACGTTCGCCCCGGGGCGGACGCGATACGTGACCCGCAGCGGAGCCGGCGGGGTCTCACCCGGCCGCGGTGATCTCGCCGGCTTGATGATGACCTTGTGGCCCGGCGAGTAGCGCATCCTCAAGGTGTCGTCGGCGGGCGCATCGGCGGCGTGGCCGACGAGAATCGCTGTGAATGTGACGAGCGCAGCGACCGCGAGCCGGCGCCGTCCCATCATGAGAAGCGCCAGCCGCCGTCCTTGACCAAGCGCTCCGCGATCCGGGTCTTGGCGTCGATCGTGCGGATCGGGATGAACGGCGTGAACGCGCGCAGCGTCTCGAGGTGACGCGCCAGCTCCTCGCCCTCGCTCTCGTTGGCGAGCAGGCGCGCCGCGAGGCCCGCGACCCGCTGGTTCGCCGAGGCGACGAAGACGTACGTCATCTCGAGCTCGGCCGAGGCATCGACGCCCGGGTGGAGATCGAGCTGTTCCTGGACACGGGCGGTCACGCTCTCCATCGCGTACACGTCGATGATCATGTCCGCAAGGATGAGCAGATGCTGCTGCTTCTCCTGCAAGCTCGCGAGGTCGCGTTGCAGCATCACTTGCACGGTGTACGCGACGACGCGCTTCGCCATCTCGACCGCTTGGGTCTCGAGCGCGAGCGGTCCCGACGTCGGTACCGGCCGGGTCGTCGGATCGGCGATCTCGCGCTGCACGGTCTGGAGAAAATCGAAGTACGGCAGGCCGCCATTGCCGGCGCGCTTCAGGAGCGTCGCCGGGATGATCAAGCGGTTGATCTCGTTCGTGCCCTCGAAGATGCGGTTGATGCGCGAGTCGCGGTAGTGTCGCTCGACCGGGTACTCCGCGATGAAGCCGTAGCCGCCGAGCGTCTGCAGCGACTCGTCGGCGACGAGATCGAGCGCCTCGGTGCCGAAGACTTTGATGATCGAGCACTCGATCGTGTACTCCTCGAGGACGCCGACGACTTGCTGCGCATAGTCCGGCGCGCTGGGATCGAGCGCGGCGGTGGCGTCGTCCATCAGACCGGCGGTGCGGTACGACATCGCGTCGGTGACGAAGATGCGGGTCGCCATGTCGGCGAGCTTCTGCTGGATCGCGCCGAAGGTCGCGATCGGCCGCCCGAACTGCTTGCGCTCGCTGGCGTAGCGGATGGCGACGTCGAGACACTCGCGCGCCGCGCCGATGGCGCCGCAGCCGAGCTTGAAGCGGCCGACGTTCAGGATGTTGAAGGCGATCTTGTGACCACGGCCGATCTCGCCGAGCAGGTTCGCCGCCGGCACCTCGGCGTCGGTGAGGATCAGCTGGCGCGTCGACGAGCCCTTGATGCCGAGCTTCTGCTCCTCCGGGCCGGTCGACACGCCGGGATAGCCGCGCTCGACGAGGAAGGCGGTGAACTTCTCGCCGTCGATCTTGGCGAAGACCGTGAAGAGATCGGCGAAGCCGGCATTGGTGATGAACTGCTTGGTGCCGTTCAGGATGTACCTGCCGCCGTCCGGCGAGAGGACCGCGGTGGTGCGCGCCGCCGTCGCGTCGCTGCCGGCACCCGGCTCGGTGAGCGCGTAGGCCGCGAGCATCTCGCCGGTCGCGAGCTTGGGAAGGTAGCGCGCCTTCTGCTCCGCCGTGCCGTAGTAGACGGTCGGGAGCGTCCCGATGCCGGTGTGCGCACCCCACGAGACGCTGAACGACGACACCTTGGCGGCGCGCTCGCTGACCAGCATCGACGTCGCCTTGTCGAGGCCGAGCCCGCCGTCCTTCTCCGGAATGTCGATCATCAAGAGGCCGAGCTCGCCGGCGCGCTTCAACAGGCGCGGCATCAGGCCCTCTTCCTTGGCCTCGAGACGGTCGAGGACCGGCAGGACCTCTTTGGTGACGAAGTCTTCGGCGGTGCGCGCGTAGGCGAGCTGCTCGTCGGTGAACTCGCCGGTGATGAAGATATCGCGGCCGCCGAGCGGCTCGATCAAGAACGCGCCGCCGCGCGCGACGCCGGGCAGGCGCTTCGCGACCGAGCTCGTATCGGGAGTCATGATCATCGGTTCGTCCTCCGTCAGGTGGTTGCGAGGCGTTCGATCTCGGCCCATTGCGCGTCGGTGACCGGCATGACGGAAAGCCGCGGCTGCCGCGCCAGCACGAAGGTCGCGAGCGAGCGCCGCGCTTTCACCTCGGCGAGCGTCACCGGCCGGCGCAACCGTTTGCCGACGGCGACGTCGACGACCATCGCGCGCGCGTCGGACGACTTCGGGTCGGCATAGCCGTCGGCGGTCGCCTTCGCGGTGCCGATCACCGCCTTCTCGTCGCCGGTGTGGTAGATGAAGATCGCATCGCCGCGACGGACGGCGCCGAGATGCTTCCGCGCGGCCGGGTTCTTCACCCCGTCCCAGGTCGTCGTGCCGTCACGCTCGAGCTGGTCGTACGAGTACGCGGTCGGTTCGGTCTTGAAGAGCCAGCGCTGCGCCACATCGTCTCCTCGGGTCGCCGCTGACCACCCCTCGGCGACCTCGCCAACCGTGCCAAATCACGGACGTGCGGGGCCCGTCAAACGGATTGCCGCGCGGCGTCATCGGTTGCTCTCAGCGCGTGCGCACCCGGTTCGCCGGCTCGCCGCCGCTCAGCACGGCCGCCAGGTTCTCGGCGGCGAGCGTCGCCATGCGCGCCCGCGTCGCCGCCGTCGCGCTCGCGATGTGCGGCGTCAAGACGACGTTCGGGAGCCTGTGCAGCGCCGGCGGCACGTGCGGCTCGCGCGCGAACACGTCGAGGCCGGCGCCGGCGATGCGACCGGCGCGGAGGGCGTCGACGAGCGCCGGCTCGTCGACGACGGCACCGCGGCTGGTGTTGACGAGAAACGCCGTCCGCTTCATGCGCGCGAGCTGGCGCGCCCCGATGAGGTGCGTGGTCGCCGCGCTGAGCGGGAGGTGCAACGTGACGAAGTCGGCTGACGCGAGGAGCGTGTCGAGGTCGGTGAACTCCGCTCCGCCAGGCACGCGCGCGAGCCGCCGCCGCTGCGTGTAGAGGACGCGCATGCCGAAGCCGCGCGCGCGGCGCGCAACCGCGCGGCCGATCCGGCCGAGGCCGACGATGCCGAGCGTCGCGCCGTGGACGTCGGTGCCGATGAGGAGGTCCGGCGTCCAGCCGCGCCAGGCTCCGGCGCGGATCATCCGGTCGCCTTCCGCGACCCGCCGCGCGCAGGCGAGGATCAGCGCGAAGGCGAGATCGGCGGAGGTCTCGGTGAGGACGTCCGGCGTGTTGGTGACGACGATGCCGCGCGCCGACGCCGCCGCGAGGTCGACGTTGTCGTAGCCGACGGCGCAGTTCGCGACCGCGCGCAGGCGCGGCGCTGCGGCGAGCAGCTCCGCGTCGATGCGCTCGGTGAGGAGGCAAAGCATGCCGTCGGCGTGGCGCACGCCGCGGAGCAGAGCGGAGCGCGGGATCGGCACGCGGCCCCTGTGGAGATCGACGACGGCGACCCGCCGCAGCAGCGCGAGCGCCGGCGGCGGGATCGGGCAGGTCACGAAGGCGCGGGGTTTCACCAGCGCTTCCGTAGCCGCGACACCCCGTACGCGTCCACCCCGGCCGGCCTCCGCGCGCGTCCTGACGCCTCCAGAAAACGCCCGAATCGACGCGGCGCGCGGCGGCAATCCTCGTTGCAATGGACAGTCGATTGCGCGAGAGTCCCGGCCAATTCCACCGGCCGCGCGTCAGCGCGCAACGCAATAAGGAGAGCCACAATGCAGGAGTACAAGCTCTACATCGATGGGCAGTTCTGCGACGCGGAGGGGGGGCGGACGGCCGAGTCGATCAATCCGGCGACCGAGGCGCCGTGGGCGAAGATCGCACGCGCGAGCCTGAAGGACACCGAGCGCGCCATCACCGCCGCGCGCAAGGCCTTCGACGAGGGCCCGTGGCCGCGCATGAGCCAGGCCGAGCGCGCGAAGATCCTGAACCAGATCGCGTCCGGCCTCGAGGCGAAGAGCCAGGAGATCGCCGCCGTCGAGACGCAGGACTCCGGCGGCACGATCCGCAAGACCTCCGGCGACATGATGATGGGCGCCGCGCAGCTCAAATACTTCGCTGAGATGGCGGAGAAGGTTCCTCTCATGGAGGAGATCCACGTTCCGCAGTTCCCCGCGCAATCGACGAACTTCATTCAGCGCGAACCGATCGGCGTCTGCGGCCAGATCATCCCGTGGAACTTCCCGCTCATGATGGCGGTGTGGAAGCTCGGCCCCGCGCTCGCGACCGGCAACACGATCGTCCTGAAGCCCGCGACCGACACGCCGTGCTCCGCCCTCGAGCTCGCCAAGATCATCGACGAGAGCGATCTGCCGAAAGGCGTCGTCAACGTCATCCACGGCAGCGGCGCCGAGTGCGGCGAGGCGATCTGCACCAGCCCGATGGTCGACAAGGTGGCGTTCACCGGCTCGACCGAGGTCGGCCGGCGCATCCAGCAGCTCGCCGCGTCGACGATCAAGAAGGTGACGCTCGAGCTCGGCGGCAAGTCCGCCAACATCATCCTCGACGACGCCGACCTCGAGATGGCCGTCGACGGCTCGCTCTTCGGCTGCTTCTTCCACCAGGGCCAGGCCTGCGAATCGGGAACGCGCCTCTTCGTCTCGGATCGGTTGTACGACGAGGTCGTCGGCCGCCTCGTCGAGCGTACCAAGACGCTCACGATCGGCGACCCGATGGACTTCGGCACCTCGCAGGGCCCGCTCATCTCGGCGCGCCAGCGCGAGACTGTGCTCGGGTACATCAAGGCCGGCATCGACGAGGGCGCGAAGGTCGCCGTCGGTGGCAGGAAGCCCGAGCATCTCTCCAAGGGTTACTACGTCGAGCCGACGATCCTCACCGACGTGAAGAACAACATGAAGGTCGCGCAAGAGGAGATCTTCGGCCCCGTCCTCGTCGCCATCCGTTACAAGAACATCGACGACGCCATCCGCATGGCGAACGACTCGATCTACGGCCTCGGCGGCGCGGTGTGGTCGAAGGACAAAGAGAAGGCGATGGTGGTC
>JBGPIT010000184.1:0-9610 GCA_041485125.1 Binatia bacterium
CAGCACCTATTGTCATACATTAGATAGGTGCGCTTCGCCTGGGATCCGAGGAAAGCGGCGACCAATCTCAGGAAGCACGGTGTGTCGTTCGAGGAAGCATCCACGGCCTTCCAAGACGAGCTGGGCGCCTACTATCCCGACACGCTTCACGAGAGTCGCTTCATCGTGATCGGGTACTCGCGCCAGCCGCACCTCCCCTACATCGTGCATGCCGAGGTGAGGCGGGATGCCATCCGGATCATCAGCGCACGAAAGGCGACCAAGCATGAAAAAGCGCGCTACGAGAACGGCTGATCCCCTCGACGGCACGGTCGACTTCGCGCGGTTCGGACCGATGCGGCGGAACGCGTTCGCCGGTGCGGACGAGCCTGGGGGACCCTCCCTCCTGGCGCTGTGGGAGATGCCGCAGCTCGAGGCCGGCGCGGTGTTGTTGCGACGCGGTCACCCGGGGAAGGGAAAGAAACGGACGACCGTCGTTCGATCGGTGCGGTTGCCGGAGGTGCTCTGGAAGGAGCTCGCGCGCACCGCTCGATCCAAGCACCTCAATCTGCACCAGGCGATGCGCGCCGCGCTGCTCGGGTGGATCCGCCGGGCGAGTTGACCAGCTCACGTCGTCCTTGCGGCGGAAAGCTCCGCGAAATGCGCCAGCGCGGCGGCGAGGTCTTCGAGCTCGAACATCTCGATGTTCGTGAAGCGACCCCGCGCCTGCACGAAGAGCTGCAGGTACTCGCTCTCGTAGGCGCCGCCGTCCGCCAGCGTGCCGTAGCGGCGCACCACGGTCATCACGCCGTGCCGGCCGTACGCTGGCCAATGCCAACCGGCCTCCGCCGTGGTCCCTGGCGCGAGACTCCACAGCGCTTCCGTGCTCGCGGCGTACGCGTCGGCGCCCTCGAGCCGACCCATGCCGGTGCGGCGGTGGTCCACGACGAGGACATCGTCGGCCACCGTAGCGAGGTACGCGCCGAGGTCGTGGGCGTTGAACGCGTCCACCGTGCGCGCGAGCAACGCAACGTTCGGCGCCACGTCGGGCTCGATCGCCGCCCAGCGCGTCCACGCCTCGCGCTGCGCGGCGCGGGCGTCGTCGACCTCGAAGAGGATCATCGCGGTGAACAGTCCCGCCTCGTCGATCTCGAACACGCCGAGGTATTCGATCTCGAAACGGCCGTCGGACGGACCGCCCGACCAGAGTATCCGCTCGACGGCGACGCGCTCGCCTGCGGTGCCGACCAGCCGGCGCGCCGGACGAGCGCCTATCGCCACGCGTTCGCGCGCGGACGCGATCATCAGCTCACGATCCCCGCAGAGCAGCGCGAGGCGGCGCCGGTCGTCGAAGATCATCCGCGGTGCGCAGAGCCCTCGCATCGCGTCCCAGTCGCCCGCGTCGAACCCGGTATCGTACGCCGCCTGCCAGCGGTCCATCGCCGCCGCCGCCGCGTTCCGCTTGGCCATCGACGCCAACGGAGCATCCGGCGCGCTCGCATTGATCTCGTCGAAGCGGGTGTACGCCGCATCGAGACGATGTGGGTCGTAGAAATCGAGGCGCTCCATCCGACCGCGCGAGTCCAGCGCGGCCACGATGAGAAACGGGCTCTCGAAGGCACCGCCGTCGCGCGTTCCCAGCCACACACAGTCGGCGATGAACCCGCGTCTCGTCGCGCGCAGGTGATCGGTGCGGAACCGGGCGTCGGGCGCGAGCGCGAACATGGCCCGGAACGCCTCGAGGAACGCGGCTGGCCCCTGGAGTGTGCCCCAGCTCACCAATCGATGATCGTGGGCAACGAGCGTGGAAGCGTACCGAGCGGCCGCGGCGTCCCAATCGCGTCGCGCCAGCACGGGCCCAGTACCTTCGAGGTACGTCGCCGCCGTGCCGTACTCGGCGCCCTCGCCGGCCCGCCAGCGCGCGTCGAGCTCGGCCCAGGCGGCACCGAGGTCGTTCGGGTTGAAAGAGACGACGGCGAGATGGTCACCGCAGTCGTCGACCTCGATGATCAGGAGCCACTCCACTTCGCTCGGGCCGACATCGCCCGCCGCGCCACGCCAGAGCACGCGACCGAGCGCCAGCCGGTCGCCGCGCGTCGCCAGCACCTGGCGCGTCGGAGTTCCGGACGTCATCTCGACCATCGGACGGAACCCGGCGAGCCACTCCGCTGCATCGGACTCGAACTGCGCAAAGGAAGTACGATCGTAGACGCGGAACTCGGCGGCGAAGAGCGCAGCAAATCCCTCCCAGTCGCGAGCCCCGAGCGCCGCGGTGCCGCGGTCGAGCGCGCGCGTCGCAGCGTTCGCGAAGCGGTCCGCCGTCTCCGCGGGCGCCGCCAGCTCGGCGAAGCGGGCGCGCGCTTGATCGATCTGCTCGGGGTCGTAGAGGTCGCTCCGCTGCTGCCTGCCCAGCTCGTCCACCTTGGTGACGACGACGAACGGGATCTCGTAGCGGGCACCGTCGCGCGAGCCCAGCCACGTGACTTGAAAAAGGCGGCCGTGGGGACCGAGCCGGACGTGATCGAGGCGCACTACGGTGTCCGGCGCGAGCTCGACCAGCACGCGATCCTGCATCCACGCCTCGGCCCCGTGCGTCGTCCCGAGCACGGCGACGGCGCGGTGATCGTGCTCGACGAAGGTCGGCGGATAGAGCGCCGCGATCGCGTCCCAGTCGCGGCTGGCGAACGCGCGCTGGTACGAGCGCATGAAAAGCGTGTGCGGCGCGCCTTCCCCCGCCTCGAAGCGCGCGTCGAGCTCGGCGTACGCGGCGTCGAGGTCGTCGATGTCCCAGCGCACGTACGCGGCGATGCGGCCGCGCGCGTCCACCTCCGTCAGGATGAGGAACGCGATCTCGCTCGGCCCGACGTCGGCATCGCTGAACTCGTAGGTGGGGCGCGTGAGGGCCAACCGATCTCCGCGCGTTGCGAGCAGCTCGGACTCGGCGCGAATCGTGCGCCCGTCGGCGACCTCGCGCGTGAAGGCGATGTACTGATCCCGGTCGAGCTCGAGCTGCACGACGCGCCGCCGGTCGGAGCAGCGGAAGTCCCCCGCGAAGAGCTGCGCGAAGCGCTGCCAGTCGTGCGCGATCATGGCCGCGATCACCGGAGCTACCGTCGCCGTCGCCGCGTTGGCGAAGGGCGGTTCCGACGGTGGCGGTGCTGCCGCTTCGCCGGACCCCGCGACCAACGCGTCGTAGCGAGCCAGCGCCTCCGCCTCCTGCTCGGCCTCGAAGATCTCCCAGCGGCAGATCAGGCCGTCCGCGTCGTGGACGCGGAGCGAGCAGATCGGACGCTCCCAGGCGCCGCCGCTCGCACGGTCGCGGCCGCGGTTGGTCGTGCGGATGAGGCTCGCGTGCTCCGAGAGCGCCAACACGTCGTCGTACCGCCACGTGACGTCTTCCGAGAGATCGAGCAGCGCGCGCACCGCGGCGAGCGCCGCCTCCCGACCGCGTAGCTCGCCGAAGCCGACGGTTCGGTGGTCGACGGCGACGATCGTCGGCGCGAACGCGGCGCCGACGCTGTCGGGGTCGGCGGCGTGGCGAGGTGAGAACGTCGCGACGGTGCGGGCCGTGGCGGCGGGGCGGTCGCGCGCCGGCCCCTCGGGCAGGCGCGCGACGTAGCGCTCGTACAGGCATATGACGGCCTCGCCAAGGCGAGCGTGAGCTCACGCCTCGTTCCGTTGGAGCCGACCTCGTGATTCGTCTTCCACGACCGCGATCCACTCGCGCTCCGACTCGGCCACGTCGAAGCGTCCGCTGCTCGTTCGGCTCGTCGCCATCCACCGCCGGGTCAGGAGCAGCGCATCGCCGAGGGTCGCGAGGATCTCGCTCCGCGACCGCGGATCTCCCGATCGCAGCACCCGGCGGAGCGACGCCATCACGCCCTCGCGCCCGTAGGTGACCTCGGTGAGATGATCGATCTCCTCGTAGGTCTCGGCGTGAAGCGCCGCGAGCGTGTCGACATCGCACGCCGCGAACGCAGCCTCGAAGCGCGCAAGCTGGGCGGTCGCAGCGTTCGGTCGCACCCGTCGCCGCACCGGAGGTTTCGGCGCCGCGCCCACGATGAGCGCGTCGAAGCGCGCGAGCGCGTCCGCCTCGCGGTCGGGCTCGAACAGCTCGCACCGCGAGTAGAG
This sequence comes from Binatia bacterium, assembly GCA_041485125.1. GTDB lineage: Bacteria > Desulfobacterota > Binatia > UTPRO1 > UTPRO1 > JBGPIT01. Next base: position 4,111 of record JBGPIT010000184.1, read on the forward strand.
CCCGTCGGCGCCGAACACGTTCAGCGCGAGGAACACGTTCTCGAAAGGCCCGCCGCTCGCGCGGTTGGTCCCGAAATAGGTGTGGCGCGTGACGTTCGCGTCGGGTGCGAAGGCGAGGAGGTCGTCGTCGCGACGGGAGAAGCCCGCGGCGAGGTCGGCCTGCCCGCGCCAGTGCTGCAACCACTCGTCCCGTCCCTGCGCCGACCAGGTCCCGAGGCTCCGGTGATCGATGCATACGAAAGACGGAGCAACGGCGCTCACGACGCGATCGACATCGAGCGGCCCCTCCCAGGCCGAGTGCGACGACGCGATCCCCGCGGCGCGTGTGCGCTCGGGGCCGTCCGGCAAGGATTCGGCGTACAGCGCGTAGAGACGCGCGGTCGCCTGGCAGAGGTGGTCGCTGGCGAAGACCTCGGAGGACGTGAGTCGCCCGGCCTCGTCGACCCCGTTCACGCCGATGCTCTCGATCTCGTACTCGCCGACGTCGAACCGGCCCGCCGCCGTTCCGCTCGCGGTGACGACACGCCGGAGGAGGACGAGCGAGTCGCCGAGCGTCGCTAGCGGCTCGATCCGGAAGTCCAGGTCCGGCACGCGCATCGTCCGCCGGCTCGACTCGAGCTGGCCCTCGCGGCCGTACTTCGTTCCCGTCGGGTGCTCGGTCGTGTCCAACGGCTCGCCGAGCAGCGCGTCGATCGCGCCGAGGTCGCGGCGCGCGAACGCGGCCTCGATGGCGGCGAAGGTCCTGGTCGCGGCGTTCGGGTGTACGCGGCGCCGGACGGGTTGCTGCGGCAGCGCGCCCGCGGTGAGCGCGTCGAAGCGCGCGAGCGCCTCGGCCTCGCGGTCGGGCTCGAAGATCTCGGTGCGCGTGATGAGACCGTCGGCACCAAAGGTGACGACCGAGATGACGACGTTCTCGAAAACGCCGCCGCTGGCGCGGCTGGTCCCGGACAAGATTTGCCGGAGGACGAGCGCGGCGGGGTAGAGAGCAAGAACATCGTCGTCGCGGAGCATCCAGCCCGCGGAGAGATCGGCCTGGCTGCGCCAGTGCGTCCGCCACTCCTCCCATCCCTGCGCCGACCAGGTCCCCAGAACTCGGTGGTCGACACATTCGAAGGACGGAGCGTAGGTGCGCGCGATGCGATCGGCTTCGAGCGGTCCATCGAAGGCTGAGAGCGAGCGCGCGATTGCACTGGCGCGGGTGCGCGCGAGGCCTTCCTGCAGGCTTTCGGCATAGCGCTCGTAGAGCCGGACGATGGCGGCGTGCAGGCGCTCGGCCGCGAAAATCTCGACGTCGCGTAGCCGACCGCGCTCGTCGGTGCCGTAGATCGCGACGTCCACGATCTCGTAGGCGCCGACGTCGAAGCGCCCGCCGACCGCGCCGCTCGCCGACATCTCACGACGCGCGAGACCCCAGGACGCTCCGAGCGTGGCGAGCGGGACGAAGCGGAGGCGCGCGTCGGGCGATTGCATCAGCCGCCGCATGCCGGTGCGCATGCCCTCGACGCCGTACGTCGCGCCGGTCGGGTGGTCGATGCACTCGGCGTCCTCCGCGAAGAACGTCGCGAGGGCAGCAAAGTCACGGGCGGCGACGATGCCCTCGAACTCGGCGCTGACGCGCGTGACCGCGTTCGGCCGCACGCGCCCGCGGGCGCGCGGCGCCGCCTCCGGCCCCCGCTGCGGCACGGAGGTGCCGGTGAGCGCGTCGAAGCGCGCGAGCGCCTCGGCCGTACGCTCGGGTTCGAAGGTTTCGTGTCGCGTCACCCGGCCGTCCGGGCCGAAGACCGAGAAGGTACACACGGTGCGCTCGAACGGACCGTCGCCCTCGCGCCAGACACCGGTGGCCGTGGTCTTGCGGACGAACCCATTCGGGTCGAGCGCCAGCACGTCGTCGACGTGAAAACGTATGCCGTCGGCGACCTCCTGGAACGACTGGACGAGCCTATGTTTCGACTCGTCGAGCGACAGCGTTCCGTATCCGACGCTGCGGTGGTCGACGTCCTCGTAGGTCGGCGCGTAGAGCTGCATCAGATCGGGCGCGTCCCCCGGTGTCAGCATGAAGGCGACGGCCCGTGACGTCACCGCGGCGCGCTCACGCTCCGGACCTTCGGGGAGCCCTTCGGCGTAACGCTCGTAGAGGCGCGCGATCGCGTCGCCGAGGTGGTCGGCGGCGAAGATCTCGATGAGGACACCGGCATCGATGACGACGATCTCTTCCCGGTCGTACTCGCCGACGTCGAAGCGTCCGCCCCGACTCCCGCCGGCGGCGATACGGCGCCGGAACAGCCCCAGGGATTCACCGAGCGTCGCGAGCGGCTCGTGCCGCAGCAGCGGGTCCTTCATGCGGAGCAGCCGCTGATACGACTCGATCGCGCCATCGCGACCGTACGTGGATTCCGTCGGGTGATCGACGACCAGCACCGCGGTGTGGAGCACCTCTCCGAAGGCGGCCATGTCCTCCTTCGCAAAGGCGGTGTCGAACGCTGCGGCCGACGCTGTCGCAGCGTTCGCCGTCACTCTCCGTTGGATGGCAGACGTCGGCGTGGCGACGCTCGTGACCGCGTGCGGACTCGACTGCGGTTGGCCGACGGCCCCGCGTGCGTGCTCGGCCAGCAGCGTCGCGCCCTTCGCCTCCCAGAGCTCGACGGCGCGGCGCTCTTCAGCGTCGGCCTCAGTGTTCCGGCCGGCGGCACGGAGCGCGGCGGCGAGTGCCAGGCGCGCGTCGGCGTGGTCGAGCAGCGCGTCGGTCGCGGCGGCGATCGCAACAGCGGCTTCGGCGAGCGCGATCGCCGCGGCATGGTCGCCGCGCCGCGCGAGGGCCTCGGCGCGGACGCCGCGCCACGCGATCGCGGCCTGCAGGTCGTCGCCGGCGAGCAGCTCGCTCTCGTGCGAGAGCGTCTCTGCCTCGGCGGCGCGGTCCTGCGCGAGCAGCGCGCGGCCGAGCAGCGCCGCGGCGCGGGCCGCGTCGATGCCGAGCCCGAGGTCGCGGAGCCCTTCGTAGCCGGCGCGGAGCGCGCGCTCGGCGGCCGGCGCGTCGCCTTCGAGGAGATCGATGCGCCCGGCGAAGACGTCGGTTTCGAAGAGGCGGTGGGTGATGCCGAGCTCCTCCACCATCGTGCGCGCCGACGCGAGCATGCGGCGGGCGGCGTCGGTGCGGCCGCGGAGCGCCTCGAGCACGCCCTGACAGCTGAGCGCGACCGCCTCGACCGCGGGCGCACCCTGCGTGATGCGGAGCACGCGCACCACGTCGAGGCAGCGGCCGCTGGCGCGCGTCACCGGGCTCGGTCCCCAGAGCGCGGCGAGCGGTGCACCGGCGAGAACCGCGTTGGCGCGGCGGCGATCGCCGGCGCGGCGCGCCGCCGCGAGCGCCTGATCGAGCGCCGCCTCGCACGCCCCGACTTTGCCGAGCCGCGCCAGCGCCTGGGCGTGGACGAAATGCGCCTTGGCCTCGCCGGCGGCATCTTGGAGCGCGGCGAGCTCCCGGGCCGCGGCGCCGACCCGGTCGGCGGTTGCGTGCAATGCCTCCGGCGCGGTCATTACCGTGAGCTGGCCCGCGAAGCAGGTGTGCCAGGCGCGCAGCCGCTCGGAGTCTTTGGCGACACGCTCGAGCTCGGCGATGGCGGTGGCTGCCGGGCCGACGTCGCCCGCCGAGAGCAGGGCCTCGCACCAATCGAGCACGAGGTCCGCGCGCTCCGGCGCATCGGGGCCAAGGCGATCGAGGGCGCGCCCGAGGAGACTCGCCGCCAGCGACACGTCGTCGCGGGCGAGCGCTCGCCGCCCGGCGGCGGCGACGCGACGCGCCGCCCGCTCGCCAAGCACTACCGCCGCGGCGTCGAGCGGCCCGAGCTCGCGGAGGTGTTGGTGCGCCTGCTCGAGGTGCCAGCCGATCATTTCATCGTGCTCGGGGGCGTCGCCGACCCGCGCCTCGATCCAGTCGGCGAGACGCGCGTGCAGCTCGGCACGCGTGCCTTTCAAGAGACGCCGGTAGGCCGCGTCGCGGATCAGCACGTGATGGAAGCGCAGGACCGGCTCGCCGAGGAGCCAGCCCGTGTCGCGCTCGATCAGCTCACTTCGTTGCAGTGCCTCAAGCCGCGCGTCGAGCTCGCTGCCGTTCCGCCCCAGCAGCGCGGCGACCGCGTTCCGCGAAAAGTGGCGGCCGACCACCGACGCGCGCTCCAGCACCGTGCGCTCCTCGGGACGCAGCCGCTCGATACGTGCGGCGAGCAGCGCATGGATAGTCGGCGGCATCTCGAGCGCGGCGAGCCCGACCCCGGCCGTCCAGCGCTCGCCTTCCTTGGTGAGCGCGCCCTCCTGCACCAGCATGCGCACCAGCTCGCCGACGAAGAGCGGGTTGCCCTCGCTGGTGGCGAGCACCTTCGCTGCGACCGCCGCGGGCAGGTCGGCGGCCCCGATGACGTTCGCCGCGAGCCGCATCGCCGCGCCGGCGTCGAGGCCGCCGAGCGTGACCACATCGGCGACGAGCCCACCGGGCGTGACGAGCGAAGAACGGAGATCGCGGAGCTCTGGTCGCGCCCCGACCAGCACGAAGAGCGGCACGCCGCTTCCCCATTGCACCAGATGTTCGACGAGATCGAGGAGCAACGGCTCGGCCCAGTGCAGGTCGTCGATCACCAGGACGACCGGCTTCGCGGCGGCAAGTCCGGCGAGGAACCGTCGCACGACGAAGAACGTCTCCTCGGGCGACGTGGGCGCGCCGGTGAGCAGGCCGTCGATCCCACCGGCGATGCGCGCCCGCTCGCTCTCGTCGCCGGCGGAGAGCGCCGCCGCGACGGCGGCCCGCACCGGCTCGCCCGCGGCGCCGTCGTCGAGTCCGAGGAACCCGCGGAGAGCCTGGGCGAGCGGCGCGAACGTTGCGCCACCGGCGGCGTCGCAATGCGCGGCGAGGATCGTCGCGCCCTCGGCGTGCCGGCACGTGAGCTCGTCGATCAGGCGGGATTTCCCGAGGCCCGGCGACCCTACCAGCACGGCGAGCCGTGTCACCGGCGTCGTCACAGCCGCGTCGTACACGCCCTCGATGCGCGCCAGCTCGGTCTCGCGGCCGACGAACGGCCCCGCCGTGGCACCCGCCGGCGGATCGAGCGACACGAGACGGTAGGCGGCGACTGTCTCCGCCCGGCCCTTCAGCGCGATGTGTCCGAGCGGTGCCAGCGTCACCCGTGTCGCGACGAGCCGGCGCGTCGCCTCGCCGAGCACCACGTCGCCGTCGCGGCCCTGCTCTTGCAAGCGCGCCGCCACGTTCACCGGGTCGCCGATGACGTCGTCGCGGGCCCCGCTCACGACCACCTCGCCGGTGTTGACGGCAACGCGCAGGCCAGACGCACCGAGCGCCGCCTCCTCCACACCAACCAGAGCGCGGAACGCGTCCTGCATCGCGACCGCGGCGCGTACGGCCCGGAGCGCGTCGTCTTCCGCCACTCGCCGGAGGCCGAAGGCCGCCATCACCCCGTCGCCGAGGAGCTTCACGACCATGCCGCCATGCATG
>JBGPIT010000185.1:0-9545 GCA_041485125.1 Binatia bacterium
CCGCCCCCCCGCCCGTGTACTCCTCGCTGCCCCACGCCGGCGGCGCCCCCCCCCGGCCCCCCCCCCGCGGCGCCCGGCCGCCGCCGCCCCGGGCCCCCCCCCCCCCCCGCCCCACCCCCGCCTCCGACGACCTGAAGACAGAGCAGCGACGCCGTCTTCGACGGCGCGCTTTCGCGCGCGGTCCCCCCTCGACCTCTTCCTCCGACATCGACGCCGATGCGAGCGAAGCGAGCGAGATACTCAGGGTCCCACCACGCCCGACCACTTTCGGCGCGAGCCCTGCGCGAGCGGCGGAGGCTCGCGAATTTACTTCGCGAGCCGACAGCCATCGTGAGCAGGGCGAGCGGGGCTGGCATGTAATTGACAGCATCTGAGGCAGCACTTATAAGCCGAGGCCCGTTCTACTGGAGACGCCGCGGCTGGTTTTTTTAAACTGTCGCGGTTTTTTTGGACGCTCACTGACCGGCGGGTCGAGTCGGAGAGTGTATTGCGGTGTCGGCCGAAAGATTCCGACGCCGCTTTTTTCGAATCCTCGCTGACCGGGTGGTTAGCACCCGGCGCGTGTGTGGAGGGGGACGGACCGCATGGATCGGGGACGCGAGCACCTCGCGGGGGCATCACCGTACGGCGCGCGACACCGGGCGCCTGGACCGCGGGGCAACGAGTTCATCGCGAAGGTCGACCACACGATCGCGCAGTCGCAAGGCTACTTTCGGCGCGCGCAGTTCGCTGACGGTTATTGGCACCGCCCGCTCGAGGCGAACGCGACGATGGATGCCGAGTACATCTTCTTCATGCACTTCATGAAGCGGGTGAACCCCGAGCGCCAACAGCGCATCGTGAACCATCTCCTGGCGACGCAGCTCGACGACGGCAGCTGGTCGCTCTATCCCGGCGCCGCCGGTCACCTCTCGAACACGACCGAGGCATACTTCGCGATGAAGCTCGCCGGCATGTCGCCCGAGCATCACGCGATGACGAAGGCGCGCGAGTTCGTCTTGGCGCGCGGCGGCGCGGCGAAGGCGGGGGTGTTCACGCGGATCTTCCTCGCCTACTTCGGGCAGTTTCCCTGGGACGGCGTGCCGGCGATGCCGGTCGAGCTCAACCTTCTGCCGCACTGGTTCCCGATCAACATCTACGAGATGTCGAGCTGGGCGCGCGGTACCGTGGTGCCGCTCACGATCTTGATGGCGCAGCGGCCCTTTGTCTGGATCGAGCCCGACCGCGGCTGTCCCGAGCTCTTCCTGAAGCCGCCGACTCGTGACGACTACGCGTTTGCCGCCGACTCGCATCTGCTCTCCTGGCGCAACTTCTTTCTCACCCTCGACAAGGTATTGAAGGTGATCGGCCGCAGCCCGGTGAAGCCGCTTCGTCGTCGCGCGCTCGCGGCGGCGGCCGACTGGATCATCGCGCATCAGGACGTGAACGGCGGCTGGGGCGGCATCCAGCCGGCGATGATCAACTCGGTGATGGCGCTCCACGCCCTCGGCTATCCCGACGATCATCCAACCGTCGCCAAGGGCATCCAGGCGATCGAGGACTTCGTCATCGAGGAAGGCGATCAGCTTTTCTTCCAGCCGTGTGTCTCGCCGACGTGGGACACGGCGCTCGCGGCCAAGGCTTTGCTCGACTCGGGCGTGCCCGCGGACGATCCCGCGTTGCAGCGTGCTGCCGACTGGCTCATCGCCAACCAGATCTTCGCCAGCGGCGATTGGCAGGTGAAGAACCCGGACCTCGAGCCGGGTGGGTGGGCCTTCGAGTTCGCCAACGACTGGTACCCCGACACGGACGACACCGCGGTCATTCTGATGGTGCTGCGTCGCATCGCGCTCGCCGACGAGCGCAAGAAGGCGCGCTCGATCCAGCGCGGCCTCAACTGGACGCTCGGCATGCAGAGCAAGAACGGCGGCTGGGGCGCCTTCGACACCGACAATCTGCGCGAGCTCTTCAACAAGATCCCGTTCGCCGACATGGAGGCGATGCTCGACCAGCCGACGGCCGACTTGACGGGACGCCATCTCGAGCTGATGGGCGAGTTCAGCTTCGACCTCGAGATGCGACGCGCCAAACGCGCCGTCGCTTTCATCAAGCGTACGCAAGAGCCGGACGGCTCGTGGTGGGGACGCTGGGGCGTCAATTACATCTACGGCACGTGGTCGGTGCTGAGCGGCCTGCGTGCGATCGGCGAGAATATGCGCCAGCCGTACGCACGTCGCGCCGTCCAGTGGCTGAAGAGCCGCCAGAACGAGGACGGTGGGTGGGGCGAGACCTGCGACAGCTACGCCGACCCCGCGCTCGCCGGTCGCGGGCCGAGCACGCCGTCGCAGACCGCCTGGGCGCTCCTGGGCTTGCTTGCCGGGGAGGACGCACTCAGCCCCGAGCTGATACGCGGCATGGATCATCTCGCCCGCACCCAGCAGGAGGACGGCACCTGGGACGAGCTGCATTTCACCGGCACCGGGTTCCCGAAGCACTTCTACTTGCGCTACTACATGTACCGGAACTACTTCCCGCTGATGGCGCTCGGCCTGTTCCGTGCTCGCGCCGCGAGCGCTGCGCCGATCGAGGACGCCGTCCACGTGACCGCATGACCGACGCCCCGCGCTGCCGATCGCTTGCCGTCCTCGGGTCCACCGGGTCGGTGGGAGTATCGACGCTGGCGCTGGTGGAGCGGTTCCCGGCGCGTTTTCGGGTGGTCGCGCTCGCCGCCGGACGAAACACCGCGGTCCTCGCCGATCAACTGAGGCGCCACGCACCCGAGCTCGTCTCGGTCGCCGACGACGAGGTCGCGCGCGACCTGCGCGCACGGGTACCGGAGTTTCGCGGCCGCATCCTCGCCGGTGCCGACGGACCGCTGGCGGTCGCGACGCATCCCGATGCCGACGTGGTCCTCTCGGCACTGGTCGGTGCGCTCGGCCTGGTGCCGACGCTCGCCGCGATCCATGCGGGCAAGGACGTCGCGCTCGCGAACAAGGAGGTCCTCGTCGTCGCCGGCGCGCTCGTCACCTCGGCGGCGCGTGAGCGCGGCGTCAAGCTCCTGCCGGTCGACAGCGAGCACAACGCGATCTTCCAGGCGCTCCAGGGCCACAACCGTTCGGAGGTGCGCCGCATCATCCTGACGGCGTCCGGCGGACCATTCCTGCGACACTCCGCGGCGGACCTCGCCGGCGTCACGCGCGCCGACGCGCTCCAACACCCGACCTGGAAGATGGGCCCGAAGATCACGATCGACTCGTCGACCTTGATGAACAAGGGTCTCGAGGTGATCGAGGCGCACTGGCTCTTCGACGTCGAGCCCGACCGCATCGCGGTCGTGATTCATCCGCAGAGCATCATCCATTCGATGGTCGAGTACGTCGACGGATCGGTGCTGTCGCAGATGGCCGTCCCCGACATGACGATCCCGATCGGCTACGCGCTCGCCTACCCGGATCGCTTGCCGCTCGAGCACCTGCCGGCGCTCGACTTGCCGTCAGCCGGTGACCTCACGTTCGTCGAGCCGGATGCAGAGCGCTTCCCGTGTCTCGGCCTCGCGTACCGCGCCTTGCGCGCCGGCGGGACGATGCCCGCGGTCCTGAACGGGGCCAACGAGATCGCGGTCGAGCGTTTCCTCGCCGAGGACATCGGCTACCTGGACATTCCGGCGCTCGTCGAGTCGGTCATGGACGCGCACGCGGTCGCCGCCGCCACCGATCTCGAGACCCTGCTGGAGGCGGATCGCTGGGCACGCGAGACCGCGCGCGGACTGCGGCCGCACGCCGCGCCCGACGGCGCGGTCGAAAACAGACGAAAGGCGGCGGTCCTGTCCTGAGGACCGTGGGGCTACGATGACGGGCTCCGGGCAGGCAGTGGAGACTGCGATCGGTCTGCCGCACGCGGACACGCACGGCGGCGGCTCGATCGAGGCCGCGTTCGCGGAATGCGAGCGGATCGCACGCGCGCACTACGAGAACTTCACGCTCGGGTCGCGCCTGTTGCCGCGCGCGCTCCGCCGCCACATCGCGGCGATCTACGCCTTCGCGCGCACCGCCGACGACCTTGCCGACGAGATCCCCGATCCGGCGCGCGCGCGCGCCGAGCTCGACGCCTGGGAGCGCGGCCTGCGCGAGTGCTACGCCGGCGCGCCGAGGCATCCGATCTTCGTCGCGCTCGGCGAGACCGTCCAGCAGTTCCGCATCCCGATCGACCCGTTCCTCCGTCTGCTGACGGCGTTCCGCATGGACGTGGAGTTCCGCGGCTTCGAGGCCTTCGACGACCTCCTGCACTACTGCGTCCATTCCGCGAACCCGGTCGGCCATCTCGTGCTCTACCTGTTCGAGTCGGCCGACGCGGAGCGCTGCGCGCGCGCCGACGACATCTGCACCGCCCTCCAGCTGACGAATTTCTGGCAGGATCTCGCCGTCGATCTCGCCAAAGGCCGCGTCTATCTGCCGCGCCAGGAGATGGCACGGTTCGGCTACGGCAGCGAGGACCTCGCCCGTCACGCGCTGACGCCGGCATTCCGCGAGCTCATGCGCTTCCAATGTGAGCGGACGCGGGCGCTCTTTCACCGCGGCCTCCCGCTCGCGCAGATGTTGCCGCGCCAGCGCGGGCGCGAGGTGCGGCTCTTCGCGTCGGGTGGTCTGGCGATCCTCGATCGCCTCGAGCAGGTCGGCTACGACGCGTTCACCGCGCGACCGACGTTGTCTCGCTGGGCGAAGGCCGGCCTCGTGGTGCGCGCGCTCGTCGGCGGTGCGTCGTGATCGGCGCCGCGACGTCCGAGCATCTGGGCGACGCACAGCTCGTCGACTCGGCGACGGCGGCGAGCCTCGATGCCGCGTACGCCGAGTGCGGCCGCATCGTGCGCGCGAGCGGCAGCAGCTTCCATCATGCGTTCCGCTTGCTCGTGCCCGAGCGCCGGCGCGGCCTCGAGGCGCTCTACGCCTTCTGTCGCGTCGTCGACGACGCCGCCGACGAGGCGGCCGATCCGGTCGTGGCGGTGGCGGAGTGGCGCACCGAGCTGACCTGCGCGCTCGCCGGCGCGCCGACGCGTCCTGTCACCATCGCGCTTGCCGATGCCGTGCGGCGCTTCGGCATCCCGGTGGTCCACCTGGGTGAGATCATCGACGGCGTCACCATGGATCTGGAGCACCGGCGCTACGAGACCTTCGATCAGCTGCGGCGCTACTGCTACCACGTCGCGGCCGCGGTCGGTCTCGCCGCGTTGCCGATTTTCGGCTGCCGCGATCCGCAGAGTCGCGTCTACGCCGAGGCGCTCGGCATCGCGCTCCAGCTCACCAACATCCTGCGCGACATTCCCGAGGACGCCGAGCGCGGCCGCATCTACCTGCCGCTCGAGGACCTCCGGCGCTTCGGCTATCGCGAGCGCGACCTCCTCACCCACACGCGCGGCGCCGAGTTCCGTGCGCTCGTCGCCCACGAGTGCGCGCGCGCCGCCGAGCTCTTCCGCGTCGCGCGGACGACCTTGCCGGGGCGCGACCTCCGCGCGCTCGCGCCGGCGGAAGGCATGCGCCTCGTGTACCAGCGTCTGCTCGCCCGCATCGCGGTGCGGCCCGACGCGATCTTCGGGCCACGCGTGAGCGTGCCGTTCGCGGAGAAAGCCGTCTGCACGGCGATGGCGTGGCTCCGCACCCGACGAGGTGAGCGATGAGCGAGGTGATCGTGATCGGCGGCGGCTTTGCCGGCCTCTCGACCGCGGTCGCGCTCGCGGCTGAGGGCGTGCGCGTGCAGGTGCTCGAGAAGCGGCCGGTGCTCGGCGGGCGCGCCTACTCGTATACCGACGCGACGACCGGCGAGACCATCGACAACGGGCAGCACGCGATGATGGGCTGCTACCACGAGATGTTCCGCTTCCTCGACCGCATCGGTGCGACCGCCAAGCTCGCGATCCAACCGCGGCTCGAGGTGACGATGATCGACCCCGAGCTGGGCGAGGGCGCGATCGCCGGCGCGGCGCTGCCGAGTCCGCTGCACATGGCGGCCGGCGTCCTGCGCTACCGGCTGGTCGGTCTCGCCGACCGTGCGCGCATTCTCACCGGCGGTCTCCGTCTCCTCGCGATGAAGAAGCGCCGGGATCCGGTGCTGCGCGCGTCGACGGTCGAGCAGGTGCTCGATCTCCTCGGGCAGTCGCCGGCGGCGCGGCGCGCCTTCTGGCACCCGGTCGCGATCGCGACGCTCAACGAAGACCCGGCGCTGGCTTCGGCGGACCTGCTCGCGGAGGTCATGGTGCGCGCGTTCTTCGCCGCTAAGGACGACGCGCGTTTCGTGCTGTCACGGGTCGGGCTCTCGGATCTCTACACGGCGGACGCGCACCGCTACGTGACCGAGCGCGGCGGCACGATCGAGACCAAGGCGCACGTGGTCGGCATCGGCTGTCGCGGTGGCGAGGTGAGCCATCTCGACTTGCGCGACGGCCGGCGGCTCACCGCCGCGGCCTACGTCAGCGCGGTGCCGCCGCAAGGGCTCTTTCCCTTGCTGCCGGTGGCGGTGCGGCGCGACGCTCCGACCTTGGGCGGCATCGAGCGTCTCACCAGCTCGCCGATCGTCTCGGTGCACCTGTGGCTCGATCGCCGCGTCACGGAGCACGCCTTCGCGGGCTTCGTCGGCACGCCGACGCACTGGATGTTCAACCGCGACGTCATCGCGGGACGCGAGGGGAGCGACGGCAGCTACCTGAGCTTCGTGATCTCCGGCGCGCGCGACGCGGTCGAGCTCGACAACGACAGCCTGGTCGCGACGACGCTCGCCGACGCGCGGCGCATGCTGCCGCGCGCGCGCGGCGCGACGGTGCGTCACGCCCAGGTGGTGAAGGAGAAGTTCGCGACCATGTCGCCGACGGTCGAGGCCGCGCGGCTGCGGCCGCCGACGGCGACGCCGTTCGGCAATTTCGCGCTCGCCGGCGACTGGATCGATACCGGCTTGCCGGCCACGATCGAGAGCGCGGTCGCGAGCGGGCACGCCGCCGCCGCGCACGTGCTGGCGCGGCTCGGCGAGCACCGAATGCGGCGCGAGGCGACGCGTGTCGCGAGCTGACGTGAAACGTCACCAGGGGGCGGTCTTGCAGCAAACGAGCGTTCAGAGGGAGGGACGATGAGCACACACGTTTCGGATACGGCGTTGAGGTGGACGTCGCGGGGGACGAACGGCACACATTCGCGGCACCCCGGAGTGCACGTGCAGCGCTTCGAGATCGACACCATCAAGCGCGTCGAGATCCGCGATCTCACCGCGCAGGTGCACGAGCTCGTCGCGGCGAGCGGTGTCGGCGCGGGTCTGGTGACGGTCAGCACGATGCACACGACCACGGCGGTCATCGTGAACGAGCCACAGTCGGCATTGCTCGACGACGTCGAGCAGCTCCTCGAACGGCTCGCGCCGCGCGGCGAGGAGTGGAAGCACAACGACCCGCGCTACTCGGATTGCGACCGCCACAACGCCGACGCGCATCTGCGGGCGATGTTGCTCGGCAACAGCGTCACGCTGCAGATCGCCGACGGTGCGCTCACCATGGGGCAGTGGCAGCGCATCCTGGTGATCGAGCTCGACGGGCCGCGCAAGCGAACCCTGGTGCTGCAGATCCTCGCGGCGGACTGAGCGACGTTACCGGGCGTTGCGCGTGGCCCCGGCGGTCACGCGCGCGTCCGGACGAACCGCGGCGAATGCCCGCACCGCATGACTCAAGTCCTCATCGGTGTGCGACGCCATCACCGTCACGCGCAGACGCGCCGTGTCCTGCGGGACGGTCGGCGGCCGGATCGCCTGCACGAAGACGCCCTGCTCGAGCAGCGTCGCCGACGATGCGAGCGCGGCGTGGTTGGAGCCGACGATCACCGGAATGATCGGCGTCTCGCCGGCCGGGACCGCGAAGCCGAGCGCCTGGAGCTCCGCGCGTAGGCGGGCGCCGTTGCGGCCGAGGCGCTCGCGACGCTCCGGCTCGCACGCGACGATGTCGAGCGCGGCGTCGACGGCCGCGACGACCGGCGGCGGCAGCGCGGTCGTGAAGATGAAGGTGCGGGCGCGGTTCACCAAGAGCGCGATCAGCGAGCGCGAGCCGGCGACGAAGGCGCCGGCGCTGCCGAGCGCCTTGCCGAGCGTCCCCATCTGCACCGTCACGCGATCGGCGAGGCCGAGCGCCTCGACGAGACCGGCGCCGCTCGGGCCGAGGACACCGGTCGCGTGCGCCTCGTCGACCATCAGCATCGCGTCGTACTCGGTGGCGACGTCGCAGATCTCGCGCAGCGGCGCGAGGTCGCCGTCCATGCTGAAAACGGAATCGGTGACGATGAGGCGGCGCTCCGCCGGCGTGTCGCGCAGGGCAGAGCGCAGCGCGTCGGGCTCGGCGTGTGGATAGACGCAGATGCGCGCGCCGGAGAGCCGGCAGCCGTCGATGATGCTGGCGTGGTTCAGCGCGTCGCTGAAGACCGCGTCGCCCTTGCCGACGAGCGCGGTGATCGCACCGACGTTCGCCTGGTAGCCGGTCGGGAAGAGCAACGCGGCCTCGGTCTTCTTGAAACGCGCCAGCCGCTCCTCGAGCGCGCGGTGGATCGGCAGCGACCCGGAGATCAGGCGCGACGCGCCGGCGCCGACGCCGTGCTCGTGGGCGGCGCGCGCGGCGGCGTCGGCGAGCGCGGGATGGCTCGCGAGACCGAGGTAGTTGTTCGAGCAGAACAGCAGTGCGCGCCGGCCGTCGACGGTCACCCAACGATCGGGCGGCCCTGCGCTCTCGCGCAGCGTGCGGTAGAGACCGGCGTCGCGGATGCGCTCGAGCTCTTCGTCGAAGCGGCTCGCCGCGGTCATGGGGTGAGCCGTTCCAGCATGCGCGGGAAGGGGATGGTCTCGCGTACGTGGTGCAGGCCGCAGAGCCACGCGACCATGCGCTCGATCCCCATGCCGAAGCCCGCGTGCGGCACCGAGCCGTAGCGGCGGAGATCGAGATACCAGCCGAAGGCCTCCGGCGGCAGACCGTGCTCGCGGATACGGGTCTCGAGCGCCGCGAGGTCGTCCTCGCGCTGCCCGCCGCCGATGATCTCGCCGTAGCCTTCGGGCGCGAGCACGTCGACGCAGAGGGCGAGGCGAGGGTCGGTGGGATCGGGCTTCATGTAGAAGGCCTTCGACGCCGCCGGGTACCGGTGCACCAGAACCGGGCGATCGAACCGCTGCGAGAGCACGGTTTCCTCGTCGCCGCCGAAGTCGTCGCCGAAGGTGAGCGCCTTGCCGTCGGCGGCGAGCAGCGCCAGCGCTTCCTCGTAGCGCACGCGGGGAAACGGCTTCTGCACCCGCTCGAGAGGCGCCACGTCACGCTCGAGCGACGCCAGCTCGGCGCGCCGCTCGTCGACGACCCGGCCGACCACCTCGACGAGGAAGTCCTCCGCGAGCGCCATGTCGTCGTCGAGGTCGGCGAAGGCGATCTCGGGCTCGATCATCCAGAACTCGGTCAGGTGGCGGCGCGTCTTCGACTTCTCGGCACGGAACGTCGGGCCGAAGCAGTACACTTTACCGAAGGCCATCGCCCCCGCCTCCATGTAGAGCTGGCCGCTCTGCGTGAG
>JBGPIT010000186.1:0-9483 GCA_041485125.1 Binatia bacterium
CGGTGGCGATCGCGGACTCGCGCGCGACCAAGCGCGGGTAGCGCATCCGTCGGAGCCGCACCTTCCAACGCTCGAGGCGGTCGGGTCCCGACCCGGCGGCGCGGAGCGCGGCCTGCAGCTCGGTGTCGGCGAGCGTGACGGCCGGAGCGCAGCCGTCACGCGCGGCGATGTCGTCGATCCAATCGAGGATCTCCTCGAGATGCCGTGCGGAGGGGCGGAGCGTCGCGACCATTGCGCGGAGCGCCTCGGCGTCGCTGCGCGCCCAGTCCGCGGTTCGTGCACCGAGCATCGCCTCGACGGTGGGATTGCTGGGACGCGGGCTAGCGCCCGAGCGGCGGCGATTCCCGCGGAACTCTGACGGCATCGTCAACCCTCCGGAGGTGCGGCCCGTCGTCGGGCGGATCGGCGAAGGCCGCGAGCCGGCGGTAACGTTCCGCCTCTTCGCGACGGCCGCGCCGCTCCGCCCCGCCGGCGAGCAAATGGCATTTCGCGGCGATCGTCGAGCAGACGGCGTCGCGCTCATGGCCGGCGAGCGGCGTCGTCGCGAGCAGCTTCAGTAACGCGGCGACACGGAATCGGTCGAGGCCCCACGTCGAGCGCGAGAGCTGATCGGTGTGCCCGCCGCGTTTCACCACGAGCGTCTCGGGGACGAGACCGACCGGCTCGCGCGCGGTGATCCGCAGCCAGAGCTCGTAGTCCTCGCAGACGGGGAAGGTCTCGTCGAAGCCGCCGGTCGCCTCGTAGAGGTCGCGACGGACGATGACGGCCGATGGACTCACCAGGCAGCGCTCGACGCTCCGTCGAAAGAGATCTTCCTCTTTGCGATGCCACGCGCGCGGGTTGCGGTGCCGGCCGTTCTCGATCCAACGTTCCTGCGTCTGCGCGACGCGATAGGACGGCCGAGACGCGAGCCATGCGAGCTGGCGCTCGAGCTTCGCCGGCGACCACAGATCGTCGGAGTCGAGGAACGCGATCCAGCCGCATTCGCGAGCGGCCCGCGCGCCGGCATTCCGCGCCGCCGCGACACCCGCCGCCGCTTGCGAGATCACCCACGACGGGACGGTCGCGTCGGCGAGCGCCGCGCGCGCCGAGGTAGCGGAGCCGTCGGCCGAGCCGTCATCGACGACGACGAGCGTGAAGTCGCGGCACGTCTGCGCGAGAACCGATGCGATCGCCTCGCGCACCATCGCGGCGCGATCGCGGACCGGGATGACGACCGCGACGCGAGACATCGGCGGCGGCGTGACTAGTGTCGCGTTTCGGAAATCGCAGGCACGGGCGGGCGTCGAGCCGCCCCGCCGGCAAGGCGCGCGACCGAGGCATAGTCGCGTGCTATGGCGCAGGGAGCGCAACGCAGCCAGCGGGGATGGATCGGCGGCCGGACGTGCCTGCGATTTCCGAGACGCGACACTAGCGCCGGCCGCCACGACGTCCGCCGGCCGCGGCCAGCGCGGGCGGCGGCACCGCGAAGGCATGGATCGCCGACCAGACCTCGTCGAGGCCTTCGCCGGTCGTCGCCGAGAACGGCACCAGCGCAACGTCGGCGGAGCCGGAGGCGCCGGGCAACGATCGCCGGAACGCGGCGAGCGCCGCGTCGCGCTCGCGACGGTTCAGCTTGTCGATCTTGGTCGCAACGACGAGGACAGGGCGGCCGATCACGGCGAGGAACTCGATCAGCTGGCGCTCCTCCTCTTCGAGGCCGCGGCGCGCGTCGACGAGGAGGACGACGCCGGTGAGCGCGTCGCGCGTGCGCAGATAGCTCTCGACGAGCGGCCGCCATGCGGCACGCGCGGCGTGCGAGACGCGGGCGTAGCCGTAGCCGGGGAGATCGACGAAGACGAGACGCCCGTCGACGCCGAAGAAGTTGATCTGCTGCGTCCGGCCCGGCGTCGAGCTGGTGCGCGCGAGGTGCTTGCGCGCCAGCAGGCGGTTGATCGCCGACGACTTGCCGACGTTGGAGCGGCCGGCGAAGGCAATCTCGGGATGGGTCGCGGGAGGAAACCGGCCGGGCTCGCTCGAGGCGCCGATGAACTCGGCAGTACGAATCTTCATCTACCGAAAGCCTACACGAAACGGGCGCGACGCACGAATGATCGTCGGTCGCACCCGCCTCGATCGGACCACGACGTCAGGACGGCGCGTTGGCGGTACCGCCCTCCGCCTGAATGCCCTTCTTGATGCCTGCGACGAGGTTGTCGAACGACTCCTTGATCGCGGTTTTCTGCACGCTCACCGGCGCCGGGATGTTGACCTTGTCCTTCTGCGTCGCCTTGTAGGTGATCACGGTCGCCTTGCCGCCGTCGGCGGGCGTGAGCGTGTACTCGCCGTCGATGTCGGCGAGCGAGCTCTCGAGGGTCTTCAGCTTCACCTTCTTCGTCGCCGGGTCGGAGGTCAGCTCCATGGTGAAGGCCTGGACCTGGCCGAGCGCCTGAATGCGGTAGTCGACGACCTTGGTGTTGCCCTCGCTCTTCACGAGCTTGGTCTGCTGATACTGCTCGCTATACTTCTCGAGCCGCTCCGGGCGCTGGAAGCCGTCCCAGACCTTGTCGATCGGCTCGTCGATCTTCTTCGACAGCCGGATCGTGAAGGTATCGCCATTCTTCTCGAGGAGCTCACCCTCCTCGAGCTTCGGCGAGCAGCCAGCGAACAGCACGGCAACGGCTATGAAACCGGCGAGAAATGTTCTCATGAAAGCCCCTCCTTCGCGGGCTTCCTACTCGCAGAAAGGATGCGATGAGACAAGTTGCGCTTGCCCTCGCGCCGTGCCCGGCAAACGAGGGCAAGCACTGCACACCGCTCAGTACGCTTCGCCGCGCGCGTGCTGCTTCGTCGGACGCTCGTCGGCATCTTCCGTCACCCGCGCCCGGGACCGCTCGGATTCGTGCGTCCGGGTATCGGCGACGACGGTCTCCTCTTCCTTCTGCCCGCCGCTGAAGTAGATCGGGTCGTCACCGGCCACCATCGACGGCGTCACCACGTAGGTCCCGCCCAAAGACGGCTTCCAGATCGAGGTCGCCGTATCGAAGTTTCCAGCGGTCAGAATGTACGCGAAGCCGCCCGTAATGCCGCCGAGCGTCGCATAGACCACCTTGGCGGGGATGTAGAGGATATCGATCCCGACCGCCGCGAATCCCATCCCGGCGTCGTCCGCGTACCCATCCGCATGCGCAGGAACCGCTCGAACGCCCAGGCTCGTCACCACCATCGCCACCACCATCAATTTCCGCATCCGTCCCATCACCACTCCTCCTCTTCCGTTTTACTGCGTTGGCTTACTCCTCCGTTCGCACCACGCTGCCTTCCGGGAGCACTCGGAGCAAGTGCTCGAGGGCGCGCTCGACATAGACAGCGTCCTTCGACTCCAGTGTAACCTTCACCATGTACTCCGGATTGTCGATCTTCGGGTACGAGCCCAGCATGAGCTCGGGAAAGACCCGCAGGGTGTCGTTCAAGAACTCCGCGATGGTGCCCTCGCCGACCCGCGTGTAGACGACTTTCAAGCAGAACGGCGTCGCCTCGAAGCGCGGCTTCAAGCCCAGAAGCTTGCTGCGGAAGATCTCCGGGATGCCGGGCAGGATGTAGATGTTCTCGACCTTGATGGTGGGGAAGTTCAGGCTCACGTCGGTGATCAGCTCGGCACCGTCGGGCACCTCAGCCATCTTCAATCGCGCCGGGTTGATCTTGTCGCCGTAGAACGCGCGCAGCTTGCTCTCGATGTCGGGGTGGACGATCACCTTGCGGTCGAGCGCCATCGCGATGCCTTCGATCGTGATGTCGTCGTGCGTGGGACCGACGCCGCCCGACGTGAAGACGACGTCGTAGGTGCGGTAGCACGCGCGCACCTCGTCGCGAATGACCGACAGCTCGTCTGGGATGACGACGATCCGCTGCAGCGACACGCCGAGCGCGCGTAGCTCGGTCGCGAGGAACGGCGAGTTGGTGTCGACGACCTTCCCGGAGAGGATCTCGTTGCCGATGACGACGGCGGCGGCGGAGAGCTCGCCCATACCCCTAGCTCAGATCGAGATCGCGCCTTTGCGGAACTCGCTGACGCCGAGCCGCACGTTGACGAGCGCGGGTTTGCCGGCACCCGCCGCACGCTCCAGCGCCGGACGAATGTCGCCCGGCTTGTCGACGTACTCACCGTGACCGCCGAGCGCGGTCACGACTTGATCGTAGCGCGTGAACTCGAGCTTGGTCGCGACCGCGCGCTCCTCGCCGTAGAGCTCCACTTGCCCACGTCGGATCTGCATCCAGGCGGCGTCGTTGCCGATCACGCCGATGACGTTGATCTTCTGGCGGACGAAGGCCTCGTACTCCATCGCGTTCAGGCCGAAGGCGCCGTCGCCGTAAATGATGACGACCGTGCTGTCCGGTCGCGCCAGCTTCGCGGCCATGGCGTAGCCGGGGCCGACCCCGAGCGTGCCGAGCGGCCCGGGGTCGAGCCAGTTGCCGAAGCCGTTCACGCGCAGGACCGACGCTGCGGTCGCGACGAAGTCGCCGCCGTCGCCGATGAAGATCGCGTCGCCGCCGAAGACGTCGTCGATCTCCTTGCAGAGACGGAGCGGATTGACCGGGCTCGCGTCGGAACGAATCTCTTCCTGCATCTGCTCCCAGCGCGCGGCCTCTTTCGTCCGCAGCTCGCGCACCCACTCGCGCGCGGCGGCACTCGGCGCGCCCTGACCGGCCGCCTGGGTGAGCTGCTCCATGACGAGGCCGGTGTCGCCGACGATGCCGAGGTCGACGTGGCGGTTGCGTCCGATCTCGCCGCCGTCGAGGTCGACCTGGATGAGCTTGGCGTCGGGGTTCAAGTGGCTCGAGCGGCCGTAGCCGAGGCGGAAGTCGAGCGGCGTGCCGAAGATCAGGATGACGTCGGCAGCCCGGAGCGCGTCCTTGCGGGTGCGGTGGAAGTAGTACGGGTGATCCGGCGGCAAGGAGCCGCGGCCCTGGCCGTTCACGTAGACGGGCAAACCGTAGCGCTCGATGAAGGGCTGGTACGCCTCGCGCCGCTTCGACCAGAAGAGCTGGCTGCCGACCAGCGCGACCGGCCGCTGCGCGTTGCGCAGCAGCTCGTGGGCGCGCTCGATGTAGCGCGGATCGCCGGCGATCGCCGCTTCGGTGCGCGAGCCGGTCGGGAAGTCGAGGCGCGACTCGTCGACGGTGTCGAAGAGAAAGTCGACCGGGATCTCGAGGAAAACCGGACCCGGCACGCCCGTGGTCGCGATGCGGAACGCCATCGCGATGTACTCGGGAAGCCGGCGCGACTCCGGAATCGAGTGCGCCCACTTGGTGATCGGGCGCATCAGGTCCACGTGGTTCATGTCCTGGAGCGAGCCTTTGTCGGCGAGCGAGCGCGGGCCCTGGCCACCGATGATGAGCATCGGGATGTTCGCACGCCAGGCGCTCGCGACACCGGTCACCGCGTCGGTGAGGCCGGGACCGGCGGTGACGACGGCGACGCCGGGATGACCCGTGACGCGCGCCCAGCCGTCGGCGGCATGGCCGGCGGTCTGCTCGTGGCGCGTGTCGACGACGCGAATGCCCTGGTCGAGGCAGCCGTCGTAGATCGGCATCACGTGGCCGCCGCAGAGCGTGAAGATGTGCGACACGCCCTCGTTCTTCAGCGCCTGCGCGACGATGCGACCGCCGTGGAGTTGGCTCATGCGAAATCCCCCGTCAGACGAAAGAAACTCGGCACTTATACTCCCCGCCGTTCGGGAGTGGCAAGGCAAGCGGCCTGGAAACGCGTGGGTTTCGCCGGCGCGACGTCGCGGCGCGCGTGATCAGTTGATCGTGAGATCGATGCCGCGGAGATCTGCGAACTCGTGCTCGAGGTAGTCCTTGAGACGGCGCTTCACCCGGCTCTCGATCTGTCGCACGCGCTCGCGGCTGATGCCGTAGCGATCGCCGATCTCCTGCAACGTGAGCGGCTCCTCCGCGAGCAGGCGCTGCTCGAAGATCAGACGGTCCTTGTCGCGCAAGGTCTCGCCGAACTCGCGGATCTTCTCGCCGACGGCGGCGCGATACTCGGCGTCGGCGACCTGGTCCTCGGCGGTCGCGGCCCCGCTCTTCAACGTATCGAGCAAGGTCGTGTTCTCGCCGTCGGCGAGTGGCATGTCGACGGACAGATCGCTGCCCCCCAGACGCTGCTCCATCTCGACGATCTCGCGCTCTTTCACGTCGAGGCGCTCCGCGAGGAGCTTCGGGCCGGCGACGAATCCCTCCGCCTCGATGCGGTCCTTTTCCTTCTGGAGATTGAAGAAGAGCTTGCGCTGCGCTTGCGTGGTACCGAGCTTGACCATGCGCCAATTGTTCATGACGTACCGGATGATGTAGGCGCGGATCCACCACACGGCGTACGACGGAAAGCGCACGCCGCGGTACGGATCGAAGTTCTTCACCGCCTCCATGAGGCCGATGTTGCCCTCCTGAATGAGGTCGAGGAGGCTGCGGAACGAGCGCTGGTACTCGCGCGCGATCATCACCACCAGGCGCAGGTTGCCGGTGACGAGCTTGTAGGCGGCTTGGATGTCGGCGTCGCGCTGGTAGTGCACCGCCAGGTCGTGCTCCTCCTCGCGCGTCAGCAACGGATAGCGGCGGATCTCTTGGAGATACCGCTGCAGCGGATCGTACGGGACGAGGGCGCCGGCGTCTTCGCGCTCGCTCTCGATTGCCGGCACCGCGGCCGCGAGCTCGTGCGTGTCGGCCTCGGGGTGCTCCACCGACTCGGCGATCACGGCGACCGGCTCGTCGTGATCGTCGTGGACGAGCTCGACCGCCGGATGCGCAACCTCATCGTCGAGGATCTCGCCGCTCCCCGGCGGCGCCGCGGCCGGCGAATCGGCGCGACGACGCGTCGCCGCTTTCGTCGCTGCGGCCTTCCGCCGTGGTGCTGTCGATCGTCGTTGCGCCATCGCTGCCGGTCAGCTCTCCTGGTCGCGACGGGGCTGCGTCGCCGCCAAGCCGCGGCGGACCTCGGCGACGAGATCGGCGAGAATCTCCTCGAACTGTCGCTGCATCGCAATCATGTCCTCGCGCATGTGCACGATCACCTCGGCGCCGGGCAGGTTGATGTCGAGCTCCTCGGTGAGAAGCGCGATCACGCGCGCGCGCTCGATGTCCTCCGACGAGATCACCACGACATCGTCGAGCGTCCGCTTGAGCTCGATCAGCTCCTCGTGCGCGAGCATCTGCAAGAAGCCTTGGCTCAGGCCGGTGCGCTCGGTCGCGTCCGTCAGCGGCACATAGCGTACGCTCATCAGAGCCTCAGATCCGCGCGCGGGCTCTTGGTGTAGGCCTGCTCGAGGACGGTCGCCGCCTCGCGCGCGCTCTCGCCGCCGTTGGTGGGGACCTGCACCTGCAAGACCGTGTAGAGATCGCCGCGGGTGCCGCCCTTCATCGCCGGCACGCCTTTGCCGCGCAGGCGGAGCTTCTTGCCGCTCTGGCTGCCGGGCGCGACCTTGAGCTTCACGTTGCCGTCCGGCGTCGGCACCTCGATCGTCGCGCCGTTGATCGCCTCGCCGACCGTGACGGGCACGTTCATGTAGAGGTCTTGTCCGCGCCGTTCGAGGAGCGGATGGGGCCGCACGCGCGTCACGATGTAGAGATCGCCGGGCGGACCGCCGTTGATGCCGGCGCCGCCCTTCCCCGCCAGACGAACACGCGAGCCGTCATCGACGCCCGCCGGGATCTTCACGTTCAGCCGCTCGACGCGGTCGACGACGCCCCGTCCTTGGCACTCCTGACAAGCGTGCAGGTTGATGCGCCCGGTGCCGCCGCAGCGCGCACAGCGCCGGTTGAACGAGACCGGACCGGCGCCGACCTTCACCTGGCCGCTGCCATGACAGTCGGGACACTCCGTGCCCTCACCTTCGGCGCCGCTGCCGTGACAGCCGGGACACTCTACCGGCTTCCGCAGCGAGATCGTCGCAGTCGTCCCGCGGATCGCGTCGAGGAGCCCGATGTCGAGCGAGGACTCGAGATCCGGCCCGCGCGAGGCGCCGCCCGGGCCGGCGCCCGTGTCGCGGCCGCCGAAGATGTCGCCGAAGACGTCCTCGAAGCTCGTATAGCGACCGTAGCCGCCGCCGGAGCCGGCCGAGTCGCCGCCGCCCGCCCCGCCGAAGCCGCCCCCGGCGCCGCCGAAGCCACCGGCCGCGCCGCCGCCGAAGCCGCGCCCGCCGGCGCGCTTGTACTCGCGCGCGCGCTCCGGATCGAAGCCCGACTGCAGACCGTCGATACCGAACTCGTCATAGGTGCGACGCTTCTCGGGATCGGAAAGAGCGTCGTACGCGAAGGAGATCTGCTTGAAGCGCTCCTCGGCCTGCTTGTTGCCGGGATTGACGTCGGGATGAAACTTCCGCGCGAGCTTGCGGTAGGCTTTCTTTATCTCCTCGGCGGTCGCGGTTTTCTTGACGCCGAGGTCGGCATAGAGGTCGCGTGTTGCCATCGTTCAGGCCGCCGACCCGTCATCGTCAGATCGTCGCGCCGGCGGCGCAGCGAGCGCACGCGACGCTGGCTCATACCTCCCGCTCAGACCGCCGGTTCGGGCGCCGCGGGCTCGGCTGATGGCGCGAGCTTCACCTTTCCCGCAGCGATCTCGCGGAGCGCGGTGACCACTTCCTTGTTGTCGGACTCGAGGAGCGGGCGTGACCCCTTCAGGAGCTGCTTGGCACGCTTGGCGGCGAGCAACACGAGCTGAAAACGGTTGTCGACGTTGTCGAGACAATCTTCCACGGTGATGCGAGCCATCGAGCCTCCTGCAGCAGCTTGCGAGCGTTCTGTACCATGTATCGGAATGTCGCACTGAGGGGAACCCCGCGGCACAGCGGGCGGTCGTGTCCAGGCCCCCGAGCTTGACAAGCGCGAAGGGGCATCGTTAACGAAGCCGCCACGATGGCGTTCTGGTCTCATCTCCAAGAGCTTGCCGGCGGATCACGTGGTCGGATCGTCCGCGCCCTCAGGGACGCGTGGCACGACGAGGTCCGTCTCGCCGTCCAACTGAGCCGGCACGCCGAGCAGGTGCCCTATGAGAGCTCCCACGCGCCGCTCCGCGAGCTCGCCGAACGGGCGCGCGCGCGCGCGGGACAGCTCGCCGACGAGCTCACCCGCCAAGGCGCCGCGATCGCCAACGGAAACGACGGCCCGCCCGACCGTGAGCCCGGGGGCGGCCGCAACTATTGGCAGCGCCTGAACGTCGACCTCGAGGATCTGCGCGCGGTCGGCCAGCGGTACCGTGAGCTCGCGCACCACTTCGACCTCGACTATCCGGAGACCGCCGCCCTCTTCGAGCGCCTCGCGCACGACTCGGTCGCCATGGGGCGCGTGCTCACCCGACTCATCGCCCTCAGCGACCCGCACGCCGCGGACTGACGCGCGGCCGTCGATCATTTACTCGCGTCACGCACTCGCGTCGCGCGCCGTCCGGACCGCCAGGAAGAACTCGCGATTGCCGGCCGGCCCGAGGATCGGCGACGTCAGCACACC
>JBGPIT010000187.1:0-9474 GCA_041485125.1 Binatia bacterium
GCGGTCCTCCATCTGTTGGCGATGGCGCGCGAGAGCGGCGTGCCGCTCACGATCGACGACTTCGACCGGGTGAGCGAACGGACGCCGCTCTTCGCCGACTTGAAGCCGGGCGGTCGCTTCACCGCCGTCGACCTCGGGCGCGCCGGCGGTACCGGGGTGTTGGCGAAGCGGCTCCTCGCCGCGGGGCTCGTCGACGGATCGGCGCTGACGTCGAGCGGACGGACCTTCGCGGAGGAGATCGCGCGCGTGGTCGAGACGCCCGGCCAAGAGGTGATCATGCCGCTCGAGACGCCGATCAAGGCGACCGGCGGCCTCGTCATCTTGAAGGGCAACCTCGCGCCCGAGGGTGCCGTCGTGAAGGTCGCGGGCCACGAGCGCCTGCACCATCGCGGGCCCGCGCGCATCTTCGAACGTGAGGAGGACGCCATGGCCGCGGCGCTCCGGCGCGACATCCACGCCGGCGACGTGGTGGTGATCCGCTACGAAGGTCCGCGCGGCGGTCCGGGCATGCGCGAGATGCTCGGCGTCACGGCGGCGCTCGTCGGCGAGGGCCTCGGCGAGAGTGTTGCGCTGCTCACCGACGGCCGCTTCAGCGGCGCGACCCGCGGCCTCATGGCGGGGCACGTCGCGCCCGAGGCGGCGGTCGGCGGTCCGATCGCCGCGGTCGAGGAAGGCGACACGATCGTCTTCGACATCGCCGCGCGCCGGCTCGAGCTCGAGGTGCCGGAGTCGGTGATTCGCGAGCGCCTGAGCCGCTGGCGCCCGCCGGCGCCGCACTACACCCACGGCGTGCTCGCGAAGTACGCCGCGCTGGTCTCGTCGGCCGCGGAGGGCGCGATCACGCGACCGCAATGAGGCCGACGGCGAGCAGCAGGCGGCGCGGGGGCCGCGACGGATCGATCGCTTCGACGACGGCGATCTCGCTGATCGTCTTTTTCGCCGGCGTGCTCGTGCCGGCGGCCGCCGACGCCGATCCGATCAAGTGCAAGTCGCGCATCGCGCGCGAGTCGGCGCACTACGTGCAGACGAGAATGAAGGCGCTCGCCGGCTGCCACGAGTTCGTGGTGAAGCACGCGCAGCCCGGACCGTGCCCGGACGCGAGGGCGGCAGCGACGATCGCCAAGGCGGAAAGCAAGATGCGGACGCGGATCGCCACCAACTGCGGCGGCCTGAACCGCATTTGCGGCGACGTCGACGATCAGCCGCTCGCGGCGATCGGGTGGACCGCTCCGACCTGCCCGGACTTCCGCGGCGCGGGCTGCACCAACGCGATCACCGATTGCGGTGGAATCGTCGATTGCCTCATTTGCGCCGCCGCCGCGGCCGTCGATGGCACGGTCGCACTCTCGTACGACGACCTCGAGCCCTCCGCGCCGATGACGACGCTCAACAGCTGCCAAGTGAGGCTCGGGAAGGAAACGCTGCGCTTCGTGCGCTCGACTTCGAAGGCGCTGCAGGGTTGCTGGGACCTCGTCAACAAGGGCGACATCGCCGGGCCGTGTCCCGTGCCGGGCGACGGACGAGCGCAGCCCGCGATCGATCACGCCTCGACCACGGTCGCGTCCCGCATCTGCGCCGTCTGCGGCGGTGCCGACCGCTCGTGCGACGGTACCGTCGACATCGCCCCCGCCGACATCGGCTTCAGCGCGAGCTGTCCGAGCGTGAGCCCGCCGTCGGGCGGCAGCTGCGGCGCGCCGATCGGCTCGCTCACCGACCTCGTGCAGTGCAGCGCGTGCGTCGCGCGCCACGCCGTCGATTGCATCGACGCGCTCGCGGTCCCGTGGGCCGGCGCGTATCCGCCCGCCTGCAACTGACGGTCAGCGGCGACGTCTCGACGCTTCTGATTGGGCGGGTGCGCACCCGTTCTTGCCGTCGCGCGCAAGAAGAACTTACACGCTCGCGCTACACCGGCGGGGCGTGGCGCGTGTGCAACGTCCGTCACACGGGGATTTGCACGCCGTCGAGAGCGCGAACCCGCCCGGTATGCTCCTTGCTGAAACTCTCCCCCGAAAGGGGGAATCATGAAGACATTGTTGCTTGGCATCACGATGGCGATCGCGCTCGGCGCGACGACGGGATGCTCCCACGAGAAGACGATCGTGCGCAGGGAATCGGTGACCAGCGTTCCGGCGGACTCGACGGTCCGCACCACGACGACCGTAACGGATCCCGCGGTGGTCGAGCGTCGCACCACTGAGCGCCGCACGACCGAGCACGTCGACTACTGAAGGAGAGCGTGATGCGTCGAGCCCTGGGAGTTTCCGCGAAGGTGATCGGTGGGATGACGATGGCGATCGCGTTGTTCGTGATCGGCGTGGCGGCGACGGTGCTGATGCTCGGCCTGCACGACGTCTACGCCGGCGACACGATCGTCGAGCACCACAGCACGTACAAGGAAGAGCGCACGGTCGACAGCGCGCCGCGTCTCGCCGACGAGACCGTGATCGAGAAGCGCGTCGAGGAGAAGCACACGACGGTCGAGACCGTGCCGGCGCCGAAGGCGCAGGTGATCGAGGAGCGCACCAAGGTCGAGACCGTGCCGGCACCGGCGGTGGTCGAGAAGCGGACCACGGTGGAGACCGTGCCCGGTGCGGTGATCGAGAAGCGGACGATCGAGCAGAGGGTCGAAGAGAACTGAGGAGTCCGCCCCAAAACCCGGCGCCGTCACGGCGCCGGAGACGTCGAGACGCCGCGACGGGCTCGCCCGCCGCGGCGTCTCCTTTTGGGGACGTGCATGCGGTTCGCCAACGCGAGCCCGCTGGCGAGCGGCCTCGAAAACTCGCGGAGAGACGAATCCGTTGACATAATCGTTGACATGCGGTGCGACAGTTGGCCATTGTGTGCAACCGCGCACGCGCACCCTGAGCCTGAGTTCACTCTTGCACACACCGCATCTCCACCGGCTCGTGATCTTCACGATGAGCCTCGTCCTGACGGGGTTCTTCGCCCAGCTCAGTCTGGGCGCTGATGTCGCGTCGACGCCCGCGGGACCGCCGAACGACCCGTTTCTCTGCTATCGCGTGCGGACCTCCGCGGGCGCGCCCACCTTCGCGCCGGTGACGGGCGTCCCGCTCAGCAACGCCTTCGATACCGCCGACTGGGACGTGCTGAAGCGGAGCGCCTTCTGCATGCCGGCCGACGCCAACGGCGCCGGCATCGTCGACACGCACACGCACCTCGAGAGCTACGCGATCCGCGTCGGGCCGGGCGCGATGGCGCTGGCCGATCGGCGCAGGACGATCGTCGTCGACGATCTCGGGCAGCTCTCCATCGACACCAACAAGCCCGATCGCCTGCTCGTCCCGACCGCGTCCGACACCCAGGCGCCGATCCTGCCGCCCGACCCCGAGAGCCACGCGGTCGATGCGTATCAGTGCTATCGCGTGCGCGTGACGCCCGGCACGGCGTCGCTGCCGTCGCGGCTCAGAGTCTCGGTGGTCGACGAGCTCAACCAGCCGGCGATCGTCGAGGTGCGGAAGCCGACGCGACTCTGTCTTCCGGTGAGCCTCGCCGGCGCGCCGGTCAAGAACCCGTTCGGACACCTCATGTGTTACAAGGTGAAGCGCGCCTCGGGTCAGCCGCCGTACGTGCGCGTGCTCGGCATCTACGCCAACAACTCGCTCGAGAACGTGAATCTCGGCGGCCCGGGACGTCTCACCACCACGCGTGAGGACGAGCTCTGCATGCCGGCCGTGATCAATCCGTCCGCCTCGACTTGCGAGGTCTTGCCGGAGGACGACGGGCCGTCGCCGAGCCGCTGCGTTGCCGCCGAGCCGACCGGGCCGGTCTTCTACGTCGCGACCGACGGCGACGATGTGGCGGGTACCGGCGCCGCGGATGCGCCATGGGGGACGATCACGACGGCGCTCGGGCAGGTGCCCGACGGCAGCACCATCCTCGTCCGACCGGGTACGTACTTCGGACGCGTGCAGCTCGAGCAGGCCTTCCCCCAAGGTGTCACCGTGCGATCGGAGGTGCCGTACCAAGCACGGCTGCGCTACAACGCCGCGGTGGTCACCGCGTTCCACGGTCAGGGCATCACCTTCGAAGGCTTCGACGTCGCCCACGATGGGCCCGGCGCCGGCCCGCTGGTGGTGCAGATTCAAGATCTGCGCGGCTCCGCGGGCGGCGACGATTTCGTGAGCCGCATCACGCTCCGCAACAACGTCCTGCACGACAGCTACGCCAACGACATCCTCAAGATCAACAAGGGCGCCGGCCAGATCACGGTCGAGGGCAACATCTTCTACAACCAGCACGGCGACGACGAGCACATCGACATCAACAGCGCGACCGACGTGGTGGTGCGCGACAACATCTTCTTCAACGACTTCGCCGGCAGCGGCCGCGAGAACGCCAACGACACCGCCAACTACATCGTCATCAAGGACAGCAACGCCTCCGGCGACAGCAACCACGGCGCGGCGCGAGTCGTCGTCCGGCGGAACATCTTCGCGCATTGGGAAGGCAAGACCGGCGCCAACTACGTCCTCGTCGGCGAGGACGGCGAACCGTTCTTCCAAGCCCGCGACGTGCTGGTCGAGAACAACCTGATGCTCGGCGATTCGCCGAACGTGATGCGGGCACCGCTCGGCGTCCAGGGTGCCAAGTGCGTGACGGTCCGGCACAACACCCTGGTGGGCGACTTCCCGTCGCTCGCGTTCGGGCTCCGCATGATCTCGGCCGGCTCGCCGCCCAACGAAGAGATCGCCTTCTACAACAACATCTGGTCCGACCCGACGGGCACCATGGTCGACTTCTCCGATTCGACTCCCGGCGAGACCCTCTCCTGGGTCCTCGACAACAACGTCTACTGGAACGGCGGCAATGCCATTCCGCTCGGTCACGACGACCTGGTCAACGTCACCGACGACGTCGATGCCGTGATCGGTGATCCGCGCCTGCCGGTGCCGACCGGCATCGTCCTGCCGCGCTGGGATCCCGACAGCGGCCAGTTCGCCGACGGCTCGACGTCCACCTGCGAGGCGTTCACGCGCTTGGCGACGCAGTACGGCGCGCTCGGCGCCGGCAGCGCCGCGATCGACGCCGCCGACGCGGCGATCGGGCCGACGCACGACATTCTCGGCCAGCCGCGTCCCGCCGGCGCCGCGCCCGACGCGGGTGCGTTCGAGAGCCAGTAGCGCCCGGGCGCCGGCCCGTGTTGCTCGTATCCAGCCGCGCGCCTAGAATCCCCGTCCCTTACGACGGCTGATCGATGCACCCGGCGCGCGCCATGGATGGGGAGCGGCTCGACAACGGCCGGCGCCTCGTCGATGCCTCACCTGCCGACCACGAAGAGGTCGAGTGGCAGTTCGACGCCCCCGCGCTCGAGGCGGTCGCGCGCTGGCTGACGGCCGGGTTGCCGGATGTCGGGTTGGAGGTCGGCACGCCCGATCTCGTCACCATTCACGATAGCTACCTCGATACCAACGACCGTCGGCTGCATCGCGCCGGCTACGCGCTGCGGGTTCGCCGCGACGGGCGGGCGCTCGAAGCGACGCTGAAGGCCCTGGCCCCGGCCGAGGAAGGCGTCAGCCGGCGGCGTGAGATCACCGAGCCCGCCGGCGAAGCCTCGCCGGAGGCGGTGTGTGCGCTGCCCGGTCCCGTCGGCGCGCGCGTGCGCGCCGTCGCCGGACGCCGAGCGCTCACGACGCTCTTCGACGTGCGCACGCGACGGCGCCGGTTCGCGCTCCGCCGTGACGGCGACGACGTCGCCGAGGTCGCGCTCGACGCGACCACCTTCATCGCCCCGCACCGCATGAAGTCGCCGGTGCTCACGCGGGTCGAGGTCGAGGTCGAGCCGGCAGCCATCGCGCGGGTGACGCCCTTCGTCGACGCGCTCCGCCGCACCTGGCAGCTCACGCCGGCGACCGGGTCGAAGTACGAGATCGGCCTCGCGGCGAGCGGCCTCGAGGCGCCGGCGCCGCCCGACTTCGGCCCGA
The DNA here is from genome assembly GCA_041485125.1 of Binatia bacterium. GTDB lineage: Bacteria > Desulfobacterota > Binatia > UTPRO1 > UTPRO1 > JBGPIT01. The sequence continues at coordinate 5,943 of JBGPIT010000187.1, forward strand.
CCGCGATCGATCCCGGCATGTCGATCGGCGCGGCGGCGTTCGCGGTCCTGCGCGCGCAGCTCGTGAGGATCGTCGCCTGCGAGCCGGGCACCCGCCTTGGCGAGGACATCGAGGCGCTGCACGACATGCGCGTCGCAGCACGCCGCTTGCGGGTCGCGATGAAGCTCTTCGCGGCGGCGCTGCCGGCGCGCGCCGGCCGGTTGCGGGACGAGCTCGGCAAGGTCGGCGACGCGCTCGGTGCGGTGCGCGACCTCGACGTTCATCTCGCCGAGGTCGAACGCTGGGGAACGCGCGTCGCCCCGGCGGACGCGGCGGCCCTCCAGCCGCTGCTCGTCGAGCTGCGCCGCCGCCGTGCGCGCGCGCAACGGCGGATGCTGCGCGTCCTCGACGGTCGCCGTTACGAGCGCGTGATCGCCGCCATGGCCCGCATGCTGACGCACGAGCCGGCGCGACGGCCGCCGCCGGCGCGCCAGGCGATCCTGGCCGGCGCGCCCGATCTCATCCGCAAGCGCTACGGCACGATGCGCAAGCGCGGCGACGCGATCACACAAGAGGCGCCGGGCGACGAGTACCATCAGCTCCGCATCGCGGCGAAGCGCCTGCGCTACGCGATCGAGTTCTGCCAGGCGCTCTACGACAAGCCCGGGCGCGCGCTCGCGAGCGAGATCGTCGAGCTGCAAGACGCGCTCGGCCTGCACCAGGACGCGCAGATCATCGGCGGCGAGCTGCGCGAGCTCTGCGAGACGCAGGGACGCCGCTTGCCGCCGAGCACGGTCTTCATGGTCGGCCAGTTCACCCAGTGGTACGTCGAGCGCGCCGCCGAGGTGCGCGCCGCCTTTCCAAAGCTCTGGGCGCGGGTACGCGGCAAACGTTGGAAACGGCTGCGGCGTGCAATGGACGCGCGACGCCCGGCGCCGCCGGTCGCTCGCGGGGCCTGAGCGGCTCGGCCCGCGCGCTGGATGTCGCGATGACACGGACCCGCGTCGTCGCGACGCTCGGACCCGCGACGTCCTCGCAGGCCGCGATCGCCGCGCTCGTCGACGCCGGCGTCGACGTCTTCCGCCTCAACTTCTCGCACGGCACCTTCGAGGAGCACGGCGCCGCGATCGCGACGATCCGCCGCGTCGCCGGGGCGCGGCCGGTCGCCGTGCTGCAAGACCTCGCCGGCCCGAAGCTCCGCTTGCACGCGCCCGTCGCCGGGAAGTCGGGCGACGTCGTTGCCTTGCCGCTGCCGGCGACGGTGCGTCCCGGCGATCCGGTGCTGCTCGCCGACGGTCTCATGCAGCTCGAGGTGGTCGATGCCGGCCGGAGCAAGATCGTGATCGGCGGTGCGGTGCCGGCGGGTAAGGGCATCAATCTGCCGTCGTCGCGGCTCGACATTCCGGCGCTCACCGACCACGACCGCGCGAGCCTGCGCTTCGGGCTCGAGCACGGCGTCGATCTGGTCGCGCTCTCGTTCGTGCGCCGCGCCGCCGACCTCGACGAAGTGCGCGCGACCGGCGTGCCGGTGATCGCGAAGATGGAGAAGGCCGAGGCCGTCGAGCATGCCGACGAGATCGTCGCCGCCGCCGACGGCATCATGGTGGCGCGCGGCGACCTCGGTGTCGAGATTCCGTTCGAGCGCGTGCCGATCGTGCAGAAGCAGCTCATCGCGCTCGCCAATCGAGCGGCGAAGCCGGTGATCACCGCGACGCAAATGCTGCGCTCGATGGTCGCGAGCCCGCTGCCGGCGCGCGCCGAGGCGACCGACGTCGCCAACGCCGTCCTCGACGGCACCGACGCGCTGATGCTGAGCGAGGAGACCGCGATCGGCGCCTATCCCGTCGAGACCGTGCGGGCGATGCACCGGATCGCCGCCGCCGCCGAGCCGTTGCTGGTGCCGCGCTTCACGCGCCCGCTCGACGCCCCGACCGCCGACCGCGACATCGCCGGCGTGATCGCGCACGCGGCGTGCGAGATGGCGGCGCGGGTCGAGGCGGCGGCGATCGTCGTGCCGACGCAGTCGGGGGCGACGGCGCGGATGGTCGCGAGCCTCCGGCCGCGCACGGCGATCGTCGCGCTCACCCGCGACGACACGATCCGCCGGCGGCTCTCGCTGGTCTGGGGCATCACGGCGATCGTCGCGCCGTGGCTCTGCGAAGGCGCGCCGGTCCTCGAGCTCTTCCGCGACCCGGTGCGGGCGGCGGGGATCGTGCCCGCCGGTGCCCGCGTCGTCGTGACGGCGGGTTGGCCGTTCGCCGCGGGCGGGGTCAGCAACCTCGTTCACATAGCGACGCTGTGACGATATGAGCCGCCGGTAGTCGTCCACACGAACCCAGGAGGTGATCAGATGCGTGAAGCGCTTTCGGTGAAACTATTCGCGTTGGCAGTCGCGGTGGTCTGTGCGGTCAACGCCTCGACGGCGCGGGCCGACGAGACCTGCATGTCGCCCTACATGCCGAAGATCACCGGCCAGGAGGATTACGTCTACGTCTGGACGCTCGGCGTCGACGGTGTCGGCGACGGCTCCGACAAGCTGGTCACGATCGGCGCCAACCCCAAGCGCGAGGGCTACGGCAAGGTGCTCTCGACCGCGTCGGTCGGCGGCCGCCACGAGGCGCACCACGGCGGCTTCACCGACGACCGCCGCCACTTCTGGGCCGGCGGACTCGACGACAGCATGATCTACGTCTTCGACCTCGCGACCGATCCCGCCAAGCCGAAGCTGGTGAAGACGATCGACAGCTTCGTCGCGGACAGCGGCGGCGTCGTCGGCCCGCACACCTTCTACGCGCTTCCCGGCCGCATGCTGATCAGTGGTCTCTCGAACGCGAAGGACGAAGGCGGCAAGACGGCGCTCGTCGAGTACAACAACGACGGCAAGTACGTGCAGACGCTGTGGCTGCCCGACGACGCGGCCTACGGCTACGACGTCCGGGTGCAGCCGCGCTTGAACCGCATGCTGACGTCGTCCTTCACCGGCAAGAAGAACTACATGCGCGACTTCGGCGCGCTGGTCGGCGATCCGGAGGCGATGAAACAGTTCGGCAACACGATGATCGTCTGGGATTTTCACGCCCGGAAGCCGATCCAGACCTTGCAGGTGCCGGGTGCGCCGCTCGAGATCCGCTGGGCGCTCCAGCCGCGCCACAACTACGGCTTCACCTCGACCGCGCTCACCTCGAAGATCTGGCTGATCGCGCAGAAGGCTGACGGCACGTTCGAGGCGAAGGCCGTCGCCGACATCGCCGATCCGTCGAAGACGCCGCTCCCCGTCGACATCAGCCTCTCCGCCGACGACCGCTTCCTCTTCGTCGACACGTTCATGGACGGCACCGTCCGCGTCTACGACGTGAGCGATCCGTACCACCCGAAGCAGGTGCACCAGCAGAAGATCGGCTCACAGGTGAACATGGTCTCCGAGACCTGGGACGGCGAGCGCGTCTACTTCACCTCGTCGCTGCTGGCCAACTGGGACAAGAAGGGCAAGGACGACGAGCAGTTCCTGAAAGCGTACCGTTGGGACGGGAAGAAGCTCACGGCGCTCTTCGCC
>JBGPIT010000188.1:0-9467 GCA_041485125.1 Binatia bacterium
CCGTCGAGGGCAAGGATCTCGTCGAGCGGCCGTCCGCTGCGCTCGGTGAGAAGGCGCGCCACCGCGGCCGCGCAGTAGAATCCTTGGCAGCGGCCGAGCACCGCGCGGGTGCGGCGGCGGAGCCCGTCGACGCTGCGGGCGGGAATGACGGCAGCGGTCGCGTCCGCGATCTCGCCGCGCGTGACGCGCTCGCAGTGGCAGACGATCCGCCCGTAGTCGGGATTCGCCGCGATCATCGCGGCCGACTGGTAGGGGCGCGGAGCGGCCTCGCCGATGTTCGGCATGCGGATGCGGCGCCGCTCGGCGATCGGCGTCAGGGCGACGCCCATCTCGCGCAGGCCCTCGATGACGTGCTCGGCGATCGCCATCGCCGCCGTGAGGCCGGTCGAGCGGATGCCGCCGACGCAGACGTAACGTTGCGCGGCGTGGAAGGCGATCTGGTAGTCGGTGTGCTCGGTCGCGGCGCGGAGGCCGACGTAGACGGCCGTCACCTCCTCGTCGAGGAGCGCCGGTACGATGCGGCGGCCCTTGTCGAGCAAGCCCGCGAGACCCGCGGCGGTCGAGACCGTCGCGCCCTTGTCGGGGACGTCCTCGGCGGTCGGACCGAGCATGACGTTGCCGAAGACGGTTGGGCTCACCAGCACACCTTTGGTCACTCTGGTCGGCACCGGCAGGATCACGTGAGCGACGAGCGGGCGTGCCAGCTTGTCGAAGACGATGAGCTCGCCGCGACGCGGGACGACGGAGAAGCCGGCGTGACCGAAGAGCCGATCGATCGTGTCGGCGTGGAGCCCGGCCGCATTCACCACGCAGCGTGCGCGCAACGTGCCGCGCGGAGTCGCGAGCGCGTATCCGGCATCGGCGGTGCCCGTGATTGCCTCGACCGGCGCGTCGAGCACGAGCTCGACGCCGTTCACCACCGCGTCGGTGGCGAGTGCCAGCGGCGTCGTGAACGGGCAGACGATGCCTTCGTCCGGAATCGCGAGCGCGCCGAGCGCGCCCGGGCCGAGGTGTGGCTCGCGCCCGTAGAGCTCCTCTGCCGTGAGCGGGCGCGCGGCGGCGTATCCGTTCCGCGCCGCCGTCTCGGCGATCGCCGGCAAGGCCGCGAGTTGCTCCGCGTCCCACGCGACCAAGAGCGCGCCGAGCGGCTCGGTGGGGATGCCGACCTCCGCCGCGTAGGCGCCGAGCAGGCGATGGCCGCGGCGCACCAGGCGCGCTTCCAGAGTGCCGGGCTTGGCGTCGAATCCGGTGTGGAGGATCGCCGTGTTCGCCTTGCTGGTGCCGGTACCGACGTCCGACGCCGCCTCGATGAGGGCGCACCGCAAGCGGAAGCCGGCGAGCTCGCGCGCGATCGCGGCGCCGACGACGCCGGCGCCGATCACGGCGACGTCGTAGATCGAATCGTCGCCTGCGTGCTGCGGCTCCCGACTCATCGTGCGCCTAGAGATCGCTCGCGCGCTCGGCGGCGCGGCGCCAACGCACGAGCCGTTCGCGCGCGGCGTCGGGCGAGAGCCGGGGCTCGTAGACCGCGGTCGGACGCCACGCGCCGACCGCGTCTTGCGACGTCGCCGCCGCGCCCATCGCCAACCGCGCGAGCGCCGCGACCCCGTGCGCGGTCGCGTCCGGCGAGGGATGGACCTCGATCGGAATCTGCAAGAGATCCGCTTGCGCCTGCATCAACGCGGTCGAGCGGGTGAGGCCGCCGTCGACGCGCAGGCGCGTGAGCGGCCGGCCGAGATCGGCGGCGATCGCGCCGGCGAGGACTGCGATCTGCGCGGCGATCCCCCAGAGCGTCGCGCGCGCGAGGTCCGCCCGCTCGGTTGCGAGCGAGAGGCCGACGAAGCTCGCGCGCGCCGACGGCTGCCAGAACGGCGCCGCCAGGCCCGCGAGCGCGGGGACGAAGAGCACCTCCGACTCGTCCGAGCCGCCGGCGACGAGACCGTCGAGCTCCGCCGGATCACCGGCGAGGCCGATGCGTCGCAGCCATTCGACCGCGGCTCCGGCAGTATAGACCTGCCCGTCGAGACAGTAGGTCGCGACGCCGGCGAGCCGCCACGCGACCGACGACGCGAGTCCCGACGACGAGCGCGAGGGAGTGCCTCCGGTCGAGGCCAGAATGAACGCGCCGGTGCCGTAGGTGCACTTCGCGTCGCCCGCCGCGAAACATCCTTGCGCGTAGAGCGCGGCTTGCTGGTCGACGGCGATGCCGGCGACGGGCACGGCACCGCCGAAGACGCTCGTCTCGCCGACGATCGCCGCGCAGTCGGCGATCTCGGGCAGCGTCGTCGGATCGACGCCGAAGATCGCGCAGGCCTCCGCCGACCACGCAACCCGGTCGAGATCGAGGAGGAGCGTACGTGACGCGGTCGCCGCGTCGGTGACGAAGGCACCGGCGAGGCGATGGAGCAGCCAGACGTCGGTCGTGGTCGCGATGCCGTCGCGCGTGACGTGCTCCCGCAGCCAGGCGATCTTCGGCGCGGCGAAGTACGGATCGAGCGGCAGTCCTGTCGTCGCGGTGAGGCTCGGAGCGTGCGCGCGCACGCGCTCGCACACGCTCACGGCGCGACGATCTTGCCAGGAGAGCGCCGTCGAGCGCGGCGCGCCGCTCTGCCGGTCCCAGGCGAGCACCGTCTCGCCTTGGTTCGCGAGCGCGACCGCGTCGAGCGCAACGCCGGCGCGACCGAGCGCGGCGCGGCCGGCGTCGACGATCGAGCGCCACAGCTCCTCGGGATCCTGCTCGACCGCTCCGCCCGGTGACGCGCGCGGGTGGAGCGGTGCCGTCGCGGCGCCGAGGACGGTGTGGCCGTCGCCGATCACGAGCGCCTTCGTCGCCGACGTGCCCTGATCGATCGCGAGGACGTGCACCGGCCGCTCATAGGCCGCTGGCGGCGAGAGCGTCAAATGCGTAGCGTGACGTGATGGAGAAACGAGTCGCACCGGCACCGGCGCGCGACGTCGAGCAGGCCTGGGGCGTGCCGCCCTGGCGCGTCGCGACCCGTGTGCCCGCGGCGGCGCTGCCCGATCGCGTCGACGTCGCCGTCGTCGGCGGCGGCTTCACCGGTCTCAGCGCGGCGTACCACCTCGCGCGCGCCGGCGTGCCGGTCGCGCTGCTCGAGGCCGGGCGCATCGGTGCCGGCGCCAGCGGCCGGACCGGCGGCATCGTCCTCGAAGGCACCGCGACCGGGCCGCTCGACCGCGTCACCGACTGCGTCGATGGCCTGGCGCGTCTCGCCGCCGAGGCGGCGATCGACTGCGACCTCCAACTCGACGGGTGCTGGGAGATCGCCCACGCGGTTCCCGGCGGATCGCGCGTCCTCGCTTGGTCGGACGGCGATGCCGCCGTCGACGTCGTGGAGACGGTTCCCGGCGGCAGCGTCGATCCGGGCGCGCTGGTCAGTGGTCTCGCGGACGCCGCGCTCGCTGCCGGCGCGAGCGTGCACGAGACGACGCCGGTCGCGACGCTCGCGCGCGAGCCGTCACCGATCTTGGTGCTCGCCGACGGGCGCCGGGTGCGCTGCGGGCGCGTCGTCCTCGCGCTCAACGCGTATACGCCGGCGCTCGTGCCGCTGCGGACCTTCACGCCCGCGCTGACGTACGCGATCGCGACCGTCCCGGTCGACGAGGCGCTGCTCGCCGCGATCGGTCTCGCGGCGCGGCGGCCGTTTTACACGATCGATCTGCCGTACCTCTGGGGTCGCGTCACCACCGATCGCCGGCTGATCTTCGGCGCGGGTCTCAGCTTCGACGCGGCCGCGGATCTCACCCGGCTCGACCTCACGCAGGCGGGGCCGGCGGTGGCATTGGCGCGACTCGAGGAGCGCGTGCGCGGCCTCCACCCGCAGCTCGCGAGCATCCGGATCGAGCACCGCTGGGGCGGTCCGATCGCGTTCCTTCGCGATCGACCGCCGTTGCTCGGTTGGTACGGCGAGTCGCGCGACGTCCTCGTGAGCGGCGGCTACGCCGGGCACGGCGTCGCGCTCAGCGTGCGCGCCGGCGCGCTTGCGGCGGCGGCAATCGCCGGCGGCGCGACGCTGCCGCCCTGGGGCGCGCTCCCCGACTGACGACACGTCGCCGGCGCGCAGCGCGCACGGATGACGCTACGACATCGCGCGCAGCGAGCGCGGTCGGCATGCGGCGGCAGCGTCACGTTTGTAGCGAGCCGGCGCGTCGTGGTGGCGGTTCGCCCATGCGAACGGATGAGTCGGACGCGCTGACGGTCGCCGGCGCGCTTCGCATCGGTGCGTTCTGCCGCGACATTCGGCGCCGTGCCGCAGATCGCCCCGTACGGGCATTGCGCTTGCTCTGGGTCATTCGCAAAGGAGACAGCTCATGCGCACGATCATCACGATATCCGCCGTAATCATCTCGGGGTTGCTCGTCGCCGGCTCGGCGAAGGCACAGGACTGCTCAGTCAGCTGTCAGCAGGAATGCAAACAGGAGGCAGCGCAGTGCGCGGCCGAGGTCGCGTTCGACATGCGCGCCGGGAAGTTTTCCTGCGAATCCGATTTCGACACCGCGAAGCTCGGATGCGACGCGGACGCTCTCGCGGCGCGCGGCGATTGCACCGGCTTGTGCGGCGTCGACTCGCGCGACTGCCTGAGCGGGGCGAAGCTGGACCTCAAGGATTGCAAGAGCGCCGCGAAGGACGACTTCGGCGCCTGCATGGCGGATCTCGCCGGCGTCGCGCAAGACGAGAAGCTCTCGTGCGCGGACGATTCGGCGAGCTGTCTCGGCCTCTGCGGCGGCGGCGGCGTGCAGTAACCGGCCGACCTGCGCCGTTGCCGCTCGAGCGCCCCGCTGTCCGTCGCCCCCCCCCCCGACGGATGCCGGGGCGTTCGTCGTTGCGGGGCCGTACGGACCGCTCGCGCTTGACCGTCCCGGCGAATCTGACAAAGGAACTCTCCACACGGGAGGAGAGTCGATGGCGCATACGTCCGACCACGAAGCGATGGCCGCGCGGATGGCGGCGTTGGAGCGACAGATCCGCGGCATGCGACGCCTCGGCGTCGTCGTGCTGGCCGTCGTCGGCGTCGCGCTCACGGTCGCCGCCGGTCCCGCCGCCTCGATCGTCAGGGCGCGCATGTTCATCGTCGTCGACGACCACGGCAAGGAGCGGGCGCAGCTCGGGCTCTCGTCGGACGGCGAGGCGCTGCTCAGCCTCCTCGATGCCCGCGAGACCCACCGCGCGTCGTTCGGGCTCTATGACGGCGGTGAGCCGTATCTGAAGCTCGCCGAGAAGCGGGGACGCACGCGCGTGACGCTGCAGGCGATGGACGACGAGCGGGGCGGCCGGCTCACCGGCCTCTATCTCGCCGACGAGCGCGCCCGGTCGCGCGCGATGCTGACGCTCGACGACGGCGACACGCCGGCGCTCACCTTCCTCGACGGCGACGGCCACAGCCGGCTCTGGATGGCGGGCGACGCGAGGGGCGCGACCTTCCTCGTCCTCGGTGATGAGCGCGGCCGCCCACGACTCTCGCTGCGGAGCGACGACGACGGCAAGCCGGCGATGCAGCTCTTCGACCGCAACCAGCGCCCGCGCTTGATCATGGCGATGGACGGGCCCGACAGCCCGTCGCTCACGCTCAGCGATCGGAACGGCGCGACGCTCTTCGCCGCGCCGCCGTCGGCGGCACGGGTCGCGGCGGTCGCGCCGCCGATGCCGCGCTAGTTCGACACTAGTCTTCGTCGCCGCCGCTGTCGCGCTTCAGACGCTCGATGTCGTCGTCGATGTCGAGGGTGTCCTCGTGGTTGTGGATCATGGTGCGGCGCGCCTGCTTCGCCTTCTTGAGCTTGATGCGTAGCGCTCTCTCGCGCTCCTCGGCATCGCTCTCGCGCTCGCCTTCCTTGCGGCTCTTACGCTGCTCCTGCTCGTACTTCTCTTCGAGCGTCGAATTGCGCGCGACCGCGGTCGTCGCGAACGACGGCGTGAACAGCATCACGCTGACGAAGATGATGAGGAGTGTCCGCACGGGTGGTACCTCGCGATACGGGGGGATTGGGCAGACGGATCTATACCCCGGCGATCGCGCCACCGACAAGTGAGGTTTTGCGCACGTTCGCCGCCGGGCCGCTGCGCTCCAGGCGGACCGGCACCCCGTTCAGAATCGACTGGCCGACGATCGCTTCCACGTCCTGATCGTCGGTCCAGTCGTTGGCGGAGACGCCCGGGTGGCCGCCGGCGACGTGCTGCCACCGGGCCGCGCTCGCGTGTCCCCACCCGTGCGGCAGGCTGACGACGCCGGGGCGCATCTCCTTGGCGAGTCGCACCCGTACGTCGCCGCGGTGGACGCGGCTCGCGAGCGTCGCGACCTCCCCGTCGGCGACGCCGGCGCGCTCGGCGTCGGCGGGATGGACCAAGAGCACGCAGCGCTCGCGGCCGCTCACCATCGCCTCGACGTTGTGCATCCACGAGTTATTGGTGCGAACCTCGCGGCGGCCGATCAAGAGCAGCTCGTCCTGCGCGGGCGCTTGCGCGAGCGTGTGCCCGAGCTTCTCCATCGCGGCGAGGAGCGGCGCCGCATCGACGTGGATGCGCCGGTCGCGGTGGAGCACGCGGCGGGTGAAGCCCTCCTGCAGCGGTCCGAGGTCGATGCCGTGCGGGGCGGCGCGAAGCTTCCGCAAGCTCAAGCCGCGCGAGCCGGGAAGAAAGCGGTCGCCGTGCGGTCCGATGCGCAGCAGGAAGTCGGCCATCGCGGTCGGATTCCAGGCCACGCCGAAGCGGCGCGCGAGCCGCAGCAGCCGGTCGACGATCGGGATCGCCGTCGGCCCGCCGCCGAGCCGCTCGGTGAGCTCGAGCAGGATCTCCCAGTCGGCGCGCTCGCCCTCGGCGCGCCGGACGACGGGCGGCGACCAGCGCGCGACGTTGCGGACGAAGAACGTCGAGAAGACCAGGTCGACGTGGTCGTCGCCGAGCGCCGACGCCGGCGGCAGTATCACGTCGGCGTGGCGGGTGGTCTCGTTCACGTAGAGATCGATCGCGACCATGAACTCGAGGCCCGTGAGCGCGGCGTCGAGCCGGCCGCCGTTCGGCGTCGAGAGGACGGGATTGCCGGCGAAGGTCAGGAGCGCGCGGACCTGGCCGGGTCCGGGGGTCTCGATCTCCTCGGCGAGCGCCGACGCCGGCACGTCGCCGGCGGTCTCGGGGAGACCGCGGACGCGGCTCCGCCAGCGGTCGTAGCCGTCGCCGAGATGGCGCAGCAGCGGGACCAGGTCGAAGGCGGGCGTGGTGAACATCGCGCCGCCCGGCCGGCCGAGGCGGCCGGCGGCGATGTTCAAGAGATCCGTCGCCCAGGTGGCGAGCGTGCCGTAGCGGTTGTTGCAGACGCCGACCCGCGAGTACGCCGTCGAAGTGGGCGCGGCGGCGAACTCGTGCGCGAGCCGGACGATCGTCGCCGCCTCGACGCCGGTGTGTGCCGCCACCCGCTCCGGCGCGTAGGCGTCGAGGCGCGCCTCGACCGCATCCCAGCCGCGGGTCTCGGACTGTAGTCGCTCGCGCACGACCTTGCCGTCGCGCACGAGCACGTGGACCATCGCGAGCAAGAGCGCGGCGTCGGCCCCGGGGCGGATCGCGACGTGCTCGTCGGCCTCGCGGGCGGTCTCGGTGCGGCGCGGGTCGACGACGACGACGCGGCCGCCACGGCGGCGGATCGCCTGCATGCGCCCGCGCATGTCGGGCGCGCTGAGAAAGCTGCCGTTCGAGACGATCGGGTTCGCGCCGATGCAAAGGAAATAGTCGGTGCGGTCGACGTCGGGGATCGGGATCGCGAAGGAGCTGCCGTAGAGCAGGTACGAGCTGACGAAGCGCGGGCTGGTGTCCTGCGATCCGGCGCTCATCGCGTTGTGGGTGCCGATCGCCTTGAGGAGCGCGTTCCGCATCAGCAGCGCGCCGTGGTTGTGGACGATCGGATTGCCGATGTAGACGGCGATCGCGTCGGGGCCGTGCGCGGCGCGGATCGCGTTCAGCCGGGTCGCGACCAGGTCGAACGCCGCGTCCCAGCCGATCGGCTCGAAGTCGCCGCTCGCCGTCCGCCGCATCGGCCGGCGCAGCCGGTCGGGATCGTGGTGGACGTCGGCGATCGCGATGCCCTTCGGGCAGATGTTCCCGCGCGACAGCACGTCGTCGTCGTCGGGGCGCACCGAGAGGATGCGGTCGTCCTCGACCTCGAAGCGCAGCCCGCAACAGGCCTCGCAGAGCGTACAGGTACGGAAGATCGTGTCCGTCACGCGGTGTCTCCTTTCGAGTCCCTGCCGTCGGCGCCACGATATGGCGCCGGCAGTGGCCTTCCAATGGCGCCATTTCTCGTTCACGCTGTGGTGCCACTCGTGCTGATCCGACTCGACCGCGAGCGCGTCCTGGCGGAGCAGGTGTACCAGGCGCTGCGCGCCGACATCCTCGCCGGCCGGCTCGCGTCCGGCGCGCGCCTGCCGTCGACGCGGACCCTCGCGCACGACGCGGGCGTGTCGCGGAACGTCGTGCTCATCGCCTACGGCCGGCTGCTCGATGAGGGCTACCTCACGACCCGGCGCGGGGCGGGGAGCTTCGTCGCGCCGGAGCTGCCCGACGATCTGCTGCGCGTCGGCCCGACGTCGGCGTCGCGGCCGGCCCGGAAGCGGTCGCCAGCGGCGGTCCGCGTGTCGCGCTACGTCCGCCGCGCATTCGACGCGACCCGCGGCGTCGAGGTCTCGTGGGCGGCGACCGGGGCGCCGGTCGCCTACGACTTCCGCTACGGCCGCCCGCCGCTCCCCGACTTCCCGTACGCCACCTGGTGCCGCCTCCTGGCGCGCCGCGCGCGCAAGGCCTCGGCGCAGGAGCTCGACTACGGACCGCCGGAGGGGCTGCCGGCCCTGCGCGCGACGATCGCCGACTATCTCGGTCGCGCGCGCGGCGTCGTCTGCCACGCGGATCAGGTGCTGATCGTGAACGGCTCGCAGCAGGCGCTCGACCTGGTCGCGCGCGTCCTGGTCGAGCCGAAGGACGGCGTCGTCGTCGAGGAGCCGTGCTATCGGCCGGCGCGTGTCGTGTTCGCCGCCGCCGGCGCGCGCGTGCTGTCCGTCGCGGTCGATCGCGACGGTCTCCGCGTCGACCGCCTGCGCGCCCGCGCGCGCCGCTGCCGGCTCGCCTACGTGACTCCGTCACATCAGTTCCCGACCGGCGCCGTGATGCCGCTCGCGCGCCGTCTCGAGCTGCTCGCGTGGGCGGACGCGAGCGGCGCGCACGTCCTCGAGGACGACTACGACAGCGAGTACCGCTACGGCGGCCGCCCGATCGAGGCGCTGCAGGGCCTCGACCGGCGCGGCACGGTGCTCTACTCCGGCACGTTCTCGAAGGTGATGTTTCCGGCGTTGCGGCTCGGCTATCTCGTCGTGCCCGAGACCTTGGCGAAGGCGTTTCGCACCGCCAAGGCGCTCGCCGATGCGGGCAGTCCGGTCCTGTCGCAGCTCGCGCTCGCGGACTTCATCGGCCA
>JBGPIT010000189.1:0-9374 GCA_041485125.1 Binatia bacterium
GAACGAGATCTTGTTGTCGATCAGGAAGCGCAAGGTGTGCCCGAAGGTCTCGGGCGTGTCGCCGTCGAGGCCGACCATGATGAGCGCGATCACCTGGATGCCGCGCTCGCGCAGCGCCTTGAGATCGCGCGCGAAGCGCGGCGCCTGATTGAAGTCCTTACGCACCCCGGCGAGGCTCTCCTCGTTGATGCTCTCGAGCCCGATCGACAGGCTGACGCAGCCGCTCCGCGCCGCGAGGTCGAGCAGCTCGGGATCGCGCGCGATGTTGATCGTCGACTGCGACGCCCACTTGAGCTTGAGCGGGATCATCGCGCGGAAGAGCTCCTTCGCCTTCTCCGGGTGCGCGACCGGATTGTCGTCGAGGAAGAGGATGCGGTTGCCGCCGTGCGCCTGGATGGTGCGGAGGTCGGCGAGGACGTCGTCGACGGGACGCGTGCGGTACGAGCGCTGATAGTAGGTCTGCACCGCGCAGTACTCGCAGGGATGCGGGCAGCCGCGCGAGAAGACGACCGGCCAGTGGAAGTACATCCGGTAGAGCTTGCTGGTGCGAAACGCCTCGCGCTTGAGGAGGGGCAAGGTCGCATAGTCGATCGCCGGCAGACCGGCGAGCGAGCCCCATTGCTCGGCGCGATAGATGCCCCGGCTGCGACCTTCCGAAAAGTCCGCAAGGAGCTGCGGCCACACGCTTTCCGCCTCGCCGGCGACGACCGCGTCGCAGTGCTCGAGGGACTCCTCGGCGGTGAGTGTCACCCACGTGCCGCCGAGGACGACGCGGCGTCCCCGTGCACGAAATTGCGCGGCGAGGTCGTACGCGCGCGCGATTTGCGGTCCCATCGCGGTGATGCCGACGATGTCGCACTCGTGGTCGAGGTCGACGTCGTGCATCAGCTCGTCGACGAAGGACACCTCGTGCTGCGGCGGCGTGAGCGCTTTCAGGTACGGGAGCGTGACCGCGCTCGTCCAATAGCGCGTCGTCTTGTGTAGCCCGCCGTCAGCATTGTAGTGCGTGGGGGAGACGAAATAGATCCGCATGAGGCGGTCAATTACGATGCAGCCCGAGAGTAGGCAACCAGCGAGTCATGACGACACCATCTGACCAGACGTCGGGCGAAGCGGTCGCACCGAGCGTCGGCGCGAAGCCCGTCGCCGCGACGCCGGTCGTCGATCGCACCGCGCTCAACCGTTTCATCTACCGTGCCATGCTGTTCAGCATGGGATCGATCGCGGTCGTGCTGCATCGCGCCTTGCCGTGGAAGAGCCCGGCCTGGGGGTTCGCCAAGATCTCGGCGCGCAATTTGGCGCGGCTCTGCGGCGTGCGCGTCCACGTCCACGGGCTCGAGCATCTCCGCGGCGACGGCCCGTTCATCTTCGCACCCAACCATCAGAGCCACTTCGACATCGCGGCGCTGCTCGGCTACCTGCCCGGTCACAACCGTTTCGTCGCGAAGAAAGAGCTCTTCTCGGAGCCGGTGCTCGGGATGGTGCTGCGCACCCTCGGGATGGTGCCGGTCGACCGCGACAATCCGCTCGAGGCGATTCAGCTCTTGAGCGACGTGATCACGAAGGACCGCTCGTCGCTGATCATCTTCCCCGAAGGCACGCGCAGCCGCGACGGCGCGCTCCTGCCGTTCAAGAAGGGACCGTTCATCGCCGCGATCCACTTGCAGGTGCCGATCGTGCCGGTGGTGTGCTTCGGGACGGTCTCGGTGATGCCGAAGGGCGGCTACCTCTCGATCGTGCCGGGCGACGTCGACATCGTCGTCGAGCCGCCGATCGCGACCGCGGGCACTACCTACGAGGATCGCGACAGCCTGCGCGATCGCGTCCGCGAGATCATCGCGACCCGCCAAGCGGAAGGTCCGCCCGCGCGCAGCTGAGCACCGCCGCGTCTGCTGCGCGCGGAGCATGGCGGCGGAGCCGAGCGAGTAGTCGCCCGACCCCGCCGCGCGCGTCACGGGACGACGATGTTGCTGAGCGCGTAGGGCAGCCGGAGCGTGCCCAGTCCGGGGAGTCCGGCAACGTTGTTCACTGACGGCGACAGGGTAGGCCCGATGCAGTAGAGGCCGACGAACGCGCCACTCGTAGGGGTCGCCGTGCCGGTCTTGGTGACGGTCGACCGGAAGCACTCGCGGGTCTTGTTCACGCACGTCTGATTGCCCGGCGCACAGTCCAGGCAGGTGCCGCCTTCCGCCGGAGGCCTGCAGTCCGAGGTCATACTGCAGCCCCGGAATTTCTCGACCGAGCACAGCTGGTCGATCGGACCCGTCGAGCAGATGGCGTCTCCGGCGCCACCGCCCGCGGTACAGGGGCCGTTGCAGGCGTTCGGCCTGGTGGCCTCACCCGGACGGCCGCACGTGCCGCCGCATTCGTCATCCGTCAGGCACGGTCCCCCCGGATGCGGGCCGGCGATGCACGATCCACAGTCGGTCCCATCGTTGCAGGAGGCGCCGGCGCTCGGTCCTCCGACGCAGTTGCCCGCAGGGCACGATCCGGGAACGCAAGCACCCGCACCAACCTGGCCGCAAAGCGCATCGGTATTGGTGCCCTCGGTCGTGCAGGCCAGACCCGGCGTCGTGCTGCCGACGACGCAGCGGAGACCGCCGCAGATACCACCCGGCGGGCAGTCGGCGTCGCTGGCGCAGACCTCGGCCGCGGCGTCGTTACAGGTGTCGCAGAAGCATTTCTGACCTGTGACACCGTTGGCGGTGCAGCTCGGGCTCGACGCCGAGGTGCTGATCGACTTCGAGCCGGTCTGCGCGTCGACGAAGCTGATCTTGAGATCGCCGATCGCCGCCGCGGTCGGCGGGAAGCAGTTGAACGAGGTCTTGCCAAACTGCTGGCTCGTGGCGTCGGCATCGCAGGGGCTGCCGTTCTGCTCGCCGCCGTTGCAGGTGCCATCCAGCATGCCGTCGTCGAAGCCCGGATCGTTGTCGCAGGTCGGGCACGGATGCCCAATCGAGAGGCCGACGTAGACGTGCGAGATCAGATCGTAGTTGTAGTGCAGCTCGCCGGTGACGAGATCGAGCGTGCCGTCGGCGGCGCCGCCCGGCGGCAGCTCGTTGACGACGCAGACCGGCGTGGCGCCCGACGACAGCGGCAAAGGCGGGCCGAAGAACGGCACCCCGTATTGCGCGACGAACGTGCATTGCTTATCGGGTCCCGCCGAGCTGCAGCCGTACGTCTTGGCATCGAACAGTTTCCCGACGAGCGCGGCATTGTCGTGGGAGATGCCGGTCCAGCCGGTATCGAGATCGGCGTTGGCGGTCGCGCTGAAGGTGAAGTCGCCGGTCGGACAGGTGCAGCCGTCACAGGTGTCGGCGGGCGCGCATTGCACACTGCCGGGGCAGTTGCTGGCGGTGTTGGGATCGCACTGCTCGCCGACGTCGACGATGCCGTTGCCGCAGTTCGGCTTCGGCGTGCAGGTCGCTTGCGGCGTGGAGGTGGCGGTGGGGCCGGTCGGTGTGGCCGTCGCGGTGCCGTTCGGCGTCGACGTCGGGGTCGGGGTCGCTGTCGGCACGGGCGGATTGCACTGCGTCGGATAGTCGATGCCGGCGGCGGCGCTGTTGTCGCCGACCCCGGCGTGCGTCACGCAGTCGGCCTTGAACTCGAGGACGCAATCGATGCAGTCGGCGTACGACTGGAGGTCGGTGACGACGATCGCGCCGCAGTCGAGGCCACCTGGATGCACCGCGTTCGGCGGCACCATCACGTTGGGGCAGGTGAACGGCGTCTGGACGATGTCGCCGAGGACGAGCCCCGGCGGCGAGTCGCAGAGGCCGTTCTTGTCGCCATCGCCGCCGGCGCCGCACGCCTTGCAGATCGCGGCGATCTTCTTCTGCTCGGCGCTCTGGATCGCGGCGACGGTCTTGTTGGGGATGCTCGGATCGGTGTCGGGACAGGGCTGCGCGTCCGCGAAGCCGGCCTTGTTGTTGAGCTTCGCGTCCCAGCACTTGTTCAGGATCTTCACTTTCGCTTGCAGGAACTTGACGGCATTCTTGGTGACGGCGATCTGGCACGTGTTGCGAGTCTTGTTCGGCTC
The DNA here is from genome assembly GCA_041485125.1 of Binatia bacterium. GTDB lineage: Bacteria > Desulfobacterota > Binatia > UTPRO1 > UTPRO1 > JBGPIT01. The sequence goes on from JBGPIT010000189.1 coordinate 4,040, forward strand.
GGAGCCATTGTTGGGCGCGAAGCTCGCCGGGTTGAGCCGGTCATAAAGCAGCCCGTCGACGCCCTGCTCGATCGCGGCGTCGCCGATGCAGACCAGGCAATCGCCGACGTCGCCGCAATTGCCGATCGCGATCGCGCCGCACTGGGCTTCGAAGCCCATGCACTGGCCCGTGTTCCAGTGAATGGAAGCGAGGGAGTCGTCGCCCGCGCCGTCGCAGGTCTTGTCGGCGCCGCCGCACTGCCCGGCGATCTTCGCTTTCATGGAGGCAGCAGCGGCGTTGATCTTCGCCGCGCCGGCGGCGTCGGGACAGCCGGCGAGAGAGGCCGGTGCGTGCTTCGCGATCACGCCGTTCTTGCACTTGTCGATGACCTTCGACGCCGCGGCGACGTACTTGCCGTACTCCTTGGCGATTGCGCGGGAGCATTTGACCGGGTCGGCCTGCGCGTGAGTCGCGCAGGTGAGGACGACGAGCGTCGCGATCGCCTGAATGAGCCGCTGTGTACGCATGGGATTCTCCTCGCTGGCGCGGCGGACGCCGCTCGCTGATGTTTCTCTCGCCTACGAATTTCCGGCGCGGTGGTTACGCACGACAGCCGACCGCTCCGGACGGCGTCACTACGATGTCACGGGCGGGACGGGAGGGTTGTCACTGCGAGCGGCAACCTTACGGCACCCACGGCACGGGGTCCGACGCCTCTCGGATGGTCCAGAAGCCGCGCGAGCGATACCCCGCGCCACGCCGCGGGGTCAAGGACAATCCACCGCAACCGCGCACGATCCGCCCGTGCCCGTCCGCCCAGCCCGGCTTGAATTCCTGGGCAAGGGGTCGATACTGTACGGCCCACGGACGGATGGTCCCAGCGACATCCGCCATGAGGCGCCGGAAGCGGTGCCGGAACTCTCAACGCCCATTTCGTGAGTCGAGGAGGATTATGATGAAACGTCACACTCTCACCGCCGTCGCCATCGCCCTGGCCGCCGTCGCCGTGTCGGGCTGTGCCCAGAAGAGCGACGTCGAGGCAGTGCAGGCCACTCAAAAGGAAATTCTCGCCAAGCTCGAGTCGATCGACAAGGATCAGAAGACGATCCTCGCCAAGGTGAACGCGCCGGCCGCAGCCGCGGCCGCCGGCGCACCGGATCCGAACAAGGTGTACACGATCCCCGTCGCCGACTCGGCGGTCCGAGGGCCGAAGAACGCGCCGGTGACGATCACGATGTTCTCGGACTTCCAGTGCCCGTTCTGCAGCCAGGCGGCGCCGATGGTCGACGAGGTCCTGAAGGCCTACCCGAACGACGTCAACTTCGTCATGAAGCAGTTCCCGCTGCGCCAGATCCACCCGAACGCCGATCCCGCCGCGCGCGCGGCAGTCGCGGCCGGCAAGCAGGGCAAGTTCTGGGAGATGCACGACGAGCTCTACAAGAACCAGCGCAATCTCAGTCCCGAGACCATGAAGGGCATCGCGGAGAAGATCGGCCTCGACACCAAGAAGTGGGAAGCCGACATGAACTCCGACGAGGTGAAGAAGCAGGTCGACGCGGAGCTGGCGCTCGGTCAGTCGGTGAACGTCCGCGGAACGCCGTCGCTCTACATCAACGGCAAGGTCGCGCAGAACCGCTCCGTCGACGGCCTCAAGGCGCAAGTCGAGGCGGAGCTGAAGGCCAAGAAGCCGAGCTGAGATCGGCAACCCGCCGAACGTCCTTTCCGAGACGATGAACGGCCGCCTACGTGAACGCGCTCGGGCGCTCCGCGGGGCGGCCGTTCCATTCCGTGCCGCCGCGATGCTCTTCGTGCTCGCGCCGCTGGCGATCGCGGCGTGCACCACGCAATCGCTCGGGACCACCCGCCGGCCGGTCGCGCTCCCGGCCGGCAACGCGGTCGGCGTGACGCCTCATGGTTTCGTCGACGGCGAGCTGGTGCTGCGCTTCTCGCCCGACGGCGAGCGTACCGTCGCACCGATGGTCGGTCGGGCGACCGGCCCGCTGCGCTTCGGCGTTCCGTCGCTCGATCGCCTGAACGTGAAGTACCGCGCCACCAGCATCGCGCCGCGCGCGGGCGAGGCGGGGGCGTACGTCCTCAAGCTCTCGCCCGACGCCAACGTCTTGCGTGCGGCCGAGGAGTACGGTCACGATCCACTGGTGACGCGCGCAGAGCCGAACTTCCTGCTCCGCATCGAGCGTCCAGCCGAAGCGCCGGGCGCGGTACGCACCGAGGTGAAGCCGTGAGCGCACGCGTCGCTTGAGCGTCGGTCGCACTGCCGCGCGCACGCGGTCTGACGTGGCTTTGCGTATCGACTTCCATCCCCTGCTCCACGTATGGTTCTGGACTCCATGAAGCGCGTCCTCGGTCTCCTCCTCAAGCTCGTCGTCACGGTCGGCATCTTCATCGGGATCTTTCTCGAGTTCGGCGGCGGCTACGCGCCGGTCGACACCGCGAGCCTTTCGGCTCCGGACGCCTTCGGCGTGAGCAACCCCGCCTATCCGGGCATCGTCGGACGGCTGCGGGCGAAGCTCGCCGGCCGCGAGCTGCCCCCGCCGATCCTGCCGATCGCGCGCGAGCAGGTGTGCACCGCGGCGTCGGAACGAACGGTCTTCGTGCGTGTGCTCGACGCCGGCGGCGCCGGGCACGGCGCGAGCGCGGGCACCTACCGGCGTTTCAAGCCGATCCGTCACTGTCACGAAGGCGGCTTCACCACCGTCTACACCGAGAGCAGCGGCGGCGAGTATCTGCCGGTGCCGCTCGAGAGCGCGCCGCCGACCTCGTACGTACGGCTGCAAGGCTTCCAGCTCGTCCCGGCCGAGCTCTCCGAGCTCTGGGCCGAGATCCGCGGCCTCGACCTCTCGATCTTCTTGCCGTGGTTCGTCGCCGCGATGCTGATCAAGCTCGTCGGCATCTTCGCCAACGTGTGGCGCTGGCAGATCCTGCTGCGCGGCCAAGGCATCGATCTCGAGTTCGGCTTTCTCACCAGCACGTATTTCATCGGCCGCTACTTCGGGATCGTGACGCCGAGCACGATGGGTCTCGACGCGTGGCGGCTCTACGAGACCATCCGTCTCACGCGCCGGCCGGTCGAGTGCACGACGGCGCTCGCGGTCGAGCGCGTCATCGGCCTCGTCGGCCTGCTGCTGGTCATCCTCATGTTCATGCCGTTCGCCGGCCGCATCACGCAGGGGCAGTCGTTCGGCGAGATGATCGGGGCAATGATGGTGCCGCTGGTCGCCGCGGCGTTCCTCGGCATGCTGGTCCTGCTGCAGCCGACCTGGTTCCGCGCCTTGCTCCGCCTCGTCCCCAGCGGCCGCGCCCGCAAGTTCGCGGCGAACGTGATCGATGCCGCGACCGCGTACTCGCAGCATCGCGCCCATCTCTTACTGGCGCTCGGTCTCGCCGTCGTCGGCCAGCTCACGACCACCTTGATGTACTTCGCGAACGCGATGTCGCTGGCGACGCCGAACGTGCGCATCAGCGAGGTGCTCTTCGCCTCGGCGGTCATGACCTTCGGGACGTTCGTCGCGCCGTCGGCGTCGGGCGAAGGCGTGCGCGAGCTGGTGTTCGTGTGGCTGCTCGGCTCGAAGGCCGGCGCGGCGAAAGCGTTCCTGATCGGCAACCTCGGCTTCTGGATCGAGAAGGTGCCGCTCTCGGTGCCGGGCGGATTGATCCTCCTTTTCCGTCGCGACCCCGAAGTGCGCGCGGTGACGCGCGAAGATCTGGAACGCGTCCGGCGCGAGGCGCAAGCCGAGACCACGGCGTAAGCGCGGCGTCAGCGGAGCTTCTGGCGCAGGTAGTTCACGACGTCGATGCGCGTGATGAGGCCGATGAAGCGCCCCTCTTCGACGACGATCGCGACCAGGCCGCGATCGAAGACCGGCAGCAACGACTCGAGCGGCGCGTCCGGCGTGACGGTCTCCAAGCGGCGGGTCATGAACTCACGCACGCGGCGGCCGAACGTGCCCTCGTCGCCGGACGCCGCGAGCAGGAGATCCGACTCGTCGAGGAGGCCGACGATGCGGTCGTTCTCCAGCACCGGCAGCTGCGAGACGTCGGCGAGGCGCATGCGCGAATACGCGGTGAGGAGCGAGTCGTCGGGACCGACGGCGACGACTGATCCCGCGCCGGCGCGCCGCACGATCACGTCGCGGAGGTCGCCCTGGCGCGCGCCGCGCAAGAAGCCCTGGTCCTGCATCCAGTTGTCGTTGAACATCTTCGAGAGGTACTTGTTCCCGCTGTCGCACACGAAGGTGACGACGCGCTTGCGCGACGTCTGCGCGCGGCAGTGCCGCATCGCTGCGGCGACCAGCGTGCCTGACGACGAGCCGGCGAGGATCCCCTCATCGCGCAGGAGCTTCCGCGCCGTCAGCAGACTCTCTTCGTCGGAGATCGAGTACGCGGCGGTGACGCGCGAGAGATCGGCGACCGGCGGCACGAAGTCCTCGCCAATGCCTTCGATGAGCCACGAGCCCGCCGCACCGATCCGTCCGGTCCGCACGTAGTCGGCAAGCACCGAGCCGACGGGATCGGCGAGGACGATCTCGACTTCCGGCGCGACCCGCGCGAAGTAGCGGCTGACACCGGTGATCGTGCCGCCCGAGCCGACCCCGCACACGACCGCGTCGAGCCGCCCGTCGGTCTGGCGCCAGATCTCCGGCGCGGTCGTGGTCTCGTGCGCCAGGGGATTGGCGGGGTTTGCGAACTGGTTCACGTAGTAGGCGCCGGTCTCGGCGGCGATCCGCGCCGCCATGTCCTGGTAGTACTCGGGATGGCCCTTCGCGACGTCGGACCGGGTCATCCGCACCTCGGCGCCCATTGCGCGCAGGTGGAAGACCTTCTCCTGGCTCATCTTGTCGGGGATCACGAGGATCAGGCGGTAGCCCTTCCGCGCCGCGACCAGCGCGAGGCCGAGGCCGGTGTTGCCCGCCGTCGCCTCGACCAGCGTCGCGCCCGGCGCGATCGCGCCGCTCTCCTCCGCCGCCTCGATCATCGCGAGGCCGATGCGGTCCTTGATCGAGCCGCCGGGGTTCTGGCTCTCGAGCTTCACCAAGAGCTCGCACTGTCCGACGTCGAACGACGCCAGCGCGACCAGCGGCGTATCGCCGATGAGCGCGAGAACGCCGCTGCGCGCGGCGGGTGCCGCCTGCTCGCTCATGCCGTGCGCGCGGCCTTCAGGCCGCCCTCGAGATCGCGCCACAGATCCTCGACGTGCTCGAGGCCGACCGACAGCCGCACCAGACCGTCGTCGATCCCGAGCGTTCGACGGACGTCCGGCGGAATCGACGCGTGCGTCATGAGGGCCGGATGCTCGGCGAGGGACTCGACGCCGCCGAGGCTCTCGGCGAGCGTGAA
>JBGPIT010000190.1:0-9361 GCA_041485125.1 Binatia bacterium
ACGGGGCGACGGACGCGACGCATAGTTGACGGTCTCGTGGCGACGGCGCTGGGCGTGGCGCTCGCCGCTACCACCGCGTGCCGGCCGGAGCTGCGACCCGAGGCTCCCGCGACACCGGCGCTCGAGCGCGTCGCCGAGGTCCCGTTCGCGGACGACGGCGACCCGGCCGCGCTCGTGAACGCGGTCCGTGCGAGCGTCGCGTACTATGGGCGGCTGCCGGCCGAGCAGTCGATCGACGTCGGGCCCGAGCGGGTCACCGCCGGCCGCATGCACGCCGCCCTCGCCGCGCTCGCCGCGTTCTTGGAGCGCGCGCCCACGCCCGAGGCGATCGCGGCCGAGATCGAGCGTCGCTTCGTCGCCTACCGCGCGGTCGTCCCCGATGACGTGCTCTTCACCGGCTACTACCTCCCGGCACTCGCGGCGCGCGCCAAGCCCGACCGTCGTTTCCGCTACCCGGTCCTCGGTCGACCGCGCGATCTGGTGACGGCCGCGGCGCGCGACTTCGCCGCGCCCGACTTGAACTGCCCGCAGGAGATCGCCGGCCGCATCGAGAACGGCAGGCTGCGACGCTACTTCACGCGCGCCGAGATCGCCGCGGGCGCAGTGCGCGACGCGCCGGTCCTCGCCTGGGTCGATGATCCGGTCGCGCTCTTCTTCTTGCACGTGCAGGGGTCGGGCAGCCTCATGTTTCCGAGCGGCGCGCGCCCGGTCGGCTTCGCCGGCTCGAACGGCCATCCGTACGTGAGCATCGGGAAGATGCTCGTCGAGGAGGGCAGCCTCGACGCCGACAGCGCGTCGATGCAGGGCATCCGGAGCTGGCTCGCCGCCCACCCGAGCGAGGAAGCCCGGGTCCTGAACGCGAACCCGCGCTTCGTGTTCTTCCGTCCGCTCGACGGTCCGGCGGTCGGCTCGCTCGGCGTGCCGGTGACGGCGGGACGGACGATCGCGACCGATCCGGCGATCTATCCTCCCGGCGCGCTCGCCTACGTCCGCATCCCCGTCGGCGAAGGAGCAGATCGCAATGACGACCACGGTCTGGCGCGCTGGGTGCTGAATCAGGACCGCGGCGCCGCGATCCGCGGTCCGGCACGCGTCGACGTGTTCTTCGGTGCGGGTACTGACGCCGAGGCCGTCGCGGGGCGGACGAAAGCACGTGGCGCGCTCTACTTCTTTGCGCCGCGCTGAGCAGCGGATCGTGCGTCACTGCGGTGCCGGCGCGCCCGCCCGCGTACGCCAAATCGCGGTTGAACGGCGTAGCTCGAGTTGCGAGAATCCTCGCTCCCGAGGCCGCCATGCCTGATGCCTTCATTCTCAGCGCGGTGCGCACGCCGATCGGCTCGTTCGGAGGCGCGCTTGCGCCGCTCACCGCGCCGGCACTGGGCGCCGTGGCGATCCGTGCCGCGGTCGCGCGCTCCGGCATCGATGCCGCACGCGTCGAGCAAGTCATCATGGGCAACGTGATCGGCGCGGGCCTCGGTCAGGCGCCGGCACGCCAGGCTGGGCTCGGCGCCGGCATCCCGCGCGGCCACGGTGCGCTCACGATCAACAAGGTCTGCGGCTCCGGCTTGATGGCGGTCGCGCTCGCGGCGCAGGCGATCCGTCTCGGCGAGGCGGAGATCGTCGCGGCCGGCGGCATGGAAAGCATGAGCAACGCGCCGTATCTCCTGCTGCGCGCTCGCCAGGGCCATCGTCTCGGCAACGCGCCCCTCATCGATGCGATGGTCCACGACGGCCTGTGGGACCCGTACAACGATTTCCACATGGGAAACGCCGCCGAGCGCTGCGCCCGCGAGCGCGACGTCTCGCGCGCCGCACAAGACGCCTACGCGATCGAGAGCTATCGCCGCGCGCAGCACGCCGCCGCGACCGGCCTCTTCACCGAGATCGCGCCGGTCTCCGTCACCGACCGTCGCGGTGCCGCCGTCACCATCGACGCCGACGAGGAGCCGTCGCGCGTCGACTTCGACCGACTGCCGAGCTTGAAGCCGAGCTTCGAGGCAGAGGGCACGATCACCGCGGCCAACGCGTCGACGCTCGCCGACGGCGCCGCGGCGCTGATCGTCGCGAGCGCCGCGGTCGCCGCGCGCGAAGGGATACGGCCGCGCGCCCGCGTCGTCGCGGCCGCGACCGCGGGACGTGAGCCCGCCGAGTTCCCGATCGCGCCGATCGACGCGATCCGCAACGTCCTCGCGCGTGCCGCGCTCGCCGTCGAGGACATCGATCTCTTCGAGATCAATGAGGCATTCGCGGTCGTCGTGCTCGCCGCGATCGACGCGCTCGCGCTCGACCCGGCCCGCGTCAACGTGCACGGCGGCGCGATCGCCCTCGGTCACCCGATCGGCGCGAGCGGCGCCCGCGTGCTGGCAACGCTCCTGGCCGCGCTCGAGCAGCGCGGCCAGCGCCGCGGCCTCGCGACGCTCTGCCTCGGCGGCGGCGAGGCGATCGCGATGATCGTCGATCGCGACGTCTGAGCCGAGGCACGAGCACGTGAGCCGCCCCGCACACGAGCCGCCCCATCCCTCGCACTTCCGCTGGTCGATCCTGATCTCGGCGCTGGTCGCGATGTCGACCTGGTGGGGCCTCGGGCTGCCGTACTCGCTCTACACCTGGCTGCTCGACGCGAAGCAGCTTCGCTGGGTGCTCATTTGCTACGGCTGGGAGGTGCCGGCGTGCGGCCTGTTCGGCGCGCTGCTCTTCCCGATGCTCTGGTTCCGGCGGATCGAGCAGACGTGGGACCGGGTGTTCTCCGATCCCGATTCGTCCGATCCGGCACAGGTCGCCGAGCTCGAGACGATGATCCTCGAGTATCCGCGGCGGGTCGCGTGGGCGCTGCTGATCACCTCGATGGTCGGCTACGGCGTCGGCGCGCTGCAGCTCCGCTTCTTCGCCGAGCTGCCGGTCGCCGACGCGATCAAGATCTGCATTCTGGGCATCGTGACCGGTCTCGTCGGCGCGCTCTTCAGCTTCCTCTACCTGGAATGGCGGCTCGCGCCGCTGCTCGGACGGCTCGGCAGCTTCCGCGCCGTGGTGGCGCCGAGCGCGCGCCGGACGCCGCTCTCGCAGAAGGTGTTCGCGTCGTCGCTGATCCTGACCGTGACGGCCCTCCTCCTCCTCGGCACGATCTTCTACTCACGCGGCGAGCGCATCCTCGAGGCGGAGGTCGGGCGGCGGGTGCTCTCGGAGGCGCGCTATCTCGCGACCGAGCTGATCCAGCAGGGAACCGACCGCGCCAGCGACCACGCCTGGTGGAGCTATCGCGAGGACCGCCTGCGCCTCGGCAAGTCGGGACACGTCTACCTGGTCGACGACGGCGGCGCCGTGATCGCTGGCGCCGAGCCCGGGCACCGGCTCTCGATGGAAGGGTTCCGAGCCGCGACCGTCGAGACCATCCTCACCGCGCCCGCCGACCATCTCGTCGACCGCGTGTACGTGCCGCGCATCGTCGCGTTCACGCCGCTCGCCGACTCGTCGTTGCGCGTGGTGGCGGTCGCCTATCGCAGCGAGTTCGCCGGCGAGCTCGACCGCATGCTCCGTCGCGGCGGCGTGGTCTTCGTCTTGAGCCTCCTCCTCGCGCTGGTGCAGGGCTTTCTGCTGTCGCGACGCCTCACCCGTCCGATCGAGGTGCTGACGCGCATGGCGAGCGGGATTGCCCGCACGCCGCACGGGCCGTGGCAGATGGTCGCGGTGCGCACGAACGACGAGGTCGGCGAGCTCGCGACCGCCTTCAATCAGATGACGGCGCGCCTGGAGGATGCGCGCCAGGAGCTCGAGCGTCACAGCGCCGAGCTCGAGCGCCGCGTCGCCGAGGCGACCCGCAACATCACGGCGCTGTACGACGTCACCCGCACGACGACGTCGACGCTCGAGATCGAGGACGTGCTCACCTTGGTCGCCGAGAAGACGCTCGCGATGCTGCAGCTGCAACGGCTGGTGCTGCTCTGGTACCCGCCCGACATCGAGGGCGTCGTCGACGCCTACGCGATCAGCGCCGGCGCCGCCGGGCGGCGGCTCGAGTTCGAGCAGCCGGTCGATCTCGCGGCACTCTGCCCGGCGTCGCGCCTGCCGACGATCACGCCGCTCGAGAGCTTGCGCTCGAGCCTGCCGGCCGCGCTCGGCGCGATGCTCGCCTCACCGCAAATCCTCCGGCTGCCGCTCGTCTTCAAGGATCAGCTCCTCGGCCTGATCGTCGCCGGCCTCGAGGACGCCGCGGTGGCGCCCGATCTCGCGCTCGCGACCGCGCTCGCGAGCCAGGCCGCCGGCGCGCTCGCCAACGCGTCGCTGTTCGAGACCGCGCGCCGGCACGAGGCCGAGCTCCGCAAGCTCTCGCAGATGCGGGCGCAGCTGCAGGAGGACAACCTGCGCAGCCTGTCGCGCGAGCTGCACGACGGCGTCGGCCAGATGCTGACGGCGATCAAGATGGACCTCGGCCTCATCGAGCGCGCCACCAACCTCGATACCACCGAGATGCGGGCGCAGGTGCGCGAGGCGCGCGAGCAAGTGACCGAGCTGCTGCAAGAGGTGCGGACGATGGCGCAGGTCTTGCGGCCGTCGATGCTCGACGATTTCGGCCTGGTCCCGACCCTGCATTGGTTCGTCGACAAGTTCGCGGCGCGCACCCACATCGAGGTGAGCCTGCGCACGCCGCCGCAAGACACCCGGCTGCCGAGCGCGATCGAAGTGGTACTCTACCGCGTCACGCAGGAGGCCCTCACCAACGTCTCGAAGCATGCCAAGGCGCGCCACGTCGACGTCGAGCTCACGGTCGGCGAGCGCGAGGTGATGCTGGCGATCGCCGACGATGGGATCGGCTTCGACGTCGAGCGTTTCCTGCGCACGCCGGCGCTCGGCGGCGTCGGCTTGCTCGGCATGCGCGAGCGCGTTGCCTACTACCGCGGCCGGATCGAGATCCGTTCGCGGCCGAAGGCGGGCGTGCAGATCACCCTCACGATCCCGATCGACGCCGCCACCGCCGGCGACGAGGGCGAGCGCGGCCGCGTGCCGCTCGCCGGCTGATGCGCACCACCGCCGAAGCCCCGTCGACGCCGCAGGTCACGTCGCCGCGCGCGCACGGCGCGCTGCGGGTCGCCGCCGCGTGGGCGGTCCATGCCTACACCGCCTTCGGTGTCGTCCTCGCGTTCCTCGCGACCCGCGCCGCGATCGACGGCGACATCGGCGCCGCTTGCCGCTGGCTCGTCATCGCCATGGTGATCGACAGCTCGGACGGCACGCTCGCGCGTGCCGTCGAGGTGAAGCGGGTGGTGCCGTGGTTCGACGGCACCAAGCTCGACGACGTCGTCGATTACCTCACCTACGTGTTCGTGCCGGTGCTCCTGCTGCACCAAGCCGCGCTGCTGCCGCCGGGCTCATTCGGCGTCGTCGTCGCGGCGGCGCCACTACTCGCAAGCGCGTACGGGTTTTGCCGAACCGACGCCAAGACCGCCGATCACTACTTCCGCGGCTTCCCTTCCTATTGGAACGTCGTCGCGTTCTACGCCTGGGCGCTTCACCTGCCGCCCGCGACGACCGCGATCATCGTCCTCGTCCTCGCCGCGCTGGTGTTCGCCCCGCTCAAGTTCCTCTACCCGTCGCGCGCGCCGCACTTCCGCGCCGCGACGGTCTGGTCGGGGCTCGTGTGGGGTGTCGCGATGGTTGTCGCGGTGTGGACCGCGCCGGCGACCTCACCAGCGCTGCTCTGGGCGACGCTGCTCTACCCCGCGTACTACGTCGGCCTTTCTTTCTGGCTGCAGGCGACCGGCCGTGCCTGACGACGACAGCAGCATCGAACGCGCGCAGCGTCTCTTCCACGAGGCCTACCACCTCCAGATGGCGGGCGACGTCGAGGGAGCGATCGTCCGCTATCGCGAGTCGCTCGCCGCCTACCCGACCGCCGAGGCGCACACGTTCCTCGGCTGGGCGTACAGCTTCCAGGACCGCCTCGACGAGGCGATCGCCGAGTGCAAGAAGGCGATCGAGGTCGACCCCGACTTCGGCAACCCCTACAACGACATCGGCTCGTATCTCTTCAAGCAGGGCAAGCTCGACGACGCGATCCCGTGGCTGGAGCGCGCGATCGAGGCGAAGCGCTACGAACCTCGCCACTTCCCGCACTGCAACCTGGGTCGCATCTACTGGGCCCAAGGACTCCTCAACCGCGCCATCACCGAATTCGAACGCGCCCTCGAGCTCGACCCCACATCACGCTTCGCCCAAGCGGCACTGTCGGCGGTCCGTTCTCAGCTGCAGTGAGTCAGGGCCCCTGAGGCCGTTGCCATGGCGGCGGGGGTGGCGGGTACGTCGTCGCTGCCGCGGAGGGCCGCCCGGTCTCCGCGCCCGCGACGGCCTCCGCCGGCGCTCCCGCGCTCCGCGCCGACGTCAGAGGATGGCGGAACGACCTCAGGCGACGAGCCACTCGAGCAGCGTCCGCATGTCTTTGTCGGTGAACGTACTCGCAGTGCCGTCGGGGGCTTTGCGTTGCCAGGTGCCGTCCTCGCGGAGGGAGATGTCGAACCAGTCGGCGGCGGAGGGGTTGCTGCGGTCGTATTGGATGACGGAGGCCGTCGCGAGCGGACCGACCGGGGCGGGACGGCCGCCGACGTTCGTCAGGGGTTGGACCACCATCTCCAGGCGGCGGTCGAGAAACTCGATCGCGAGGCGGGCGCCGTCGGGCACCTCGATGCCGCCGAGGTTCTTGGGGTTGAGCGTGCGCTGGGTCTTGATGAGCTGCTCCGCGAGCTCTTTGTTGATCGCGCTGGTGAGGGTTTCGACGTCGGCGAAGAGGCTCTTCACGTGGCGCGCACGCAGAGTGAAGAGCTCTTTCTCGCGATTGGCGCGGTGGCGAACGCGCCCGTTCGAGATCAGCTTCTTCTGAGCCTTCTCGGCGACGCTACGGGCCCAATCGCGCATGCCGGCGAGTGGCATATGCGAAAGAATCGCCCTCGGCAAACGGGCCCGCTCGACGGGACGACCGGCTAGGCGGGCTGCGAGAGACGCTCGGCGAGGCCGAGCTTCAGCTGCTCGAGAAGCGGACGCGGCTCGGTTTTGCTACCGCTGATGAATCCTTGCACGAGGATGCCGTTCAACGTCGCCATGATCAGTGCGGCGTCGGCCGGTGGGCTCACCGTCGAGCGGAAGAGGCCCTTCTCGCGACCGGTCTGGAGGATGTCCGCGAGGAGGTTGCAGTAGATCTGGTAGAGCTCGGTGATGCGGTCGAGGAGGTCATCGAGATTTTTTTCCTCGCGCACCACCAATGAGAGCAGGAAGCGCACCGAGTACACGTTCTGACTGACGAAGTCGTAGTAGAGGTCGATGAGCTTCTGCACCTGCCCGAGCTCGTCGAGGCCGGACAGCAGCTCGACGACGTCGATCGAGTACGGCTCGAGCGTGCTCTTGAGCGCGGTGCGGAAGAGGTCCTCCTTGCTGGTGAAGTGCCAGAAGATGAGGGCCTTCGAGACCTGCGCCTCCTTGGCGACCTGGGCGAGCGAGGTGTTGGCGTAGCCCTGGGCCGAAAAGAGCCGCGTCGCGGACTCGAGGATTTTCTGGCGGGTGTCCATCGGGGACGGCGGGACTTTCTCGACCGTAAGCTATTGAACGCAGACGGCCCGTGCAAGTCGGCGCACGGCGCTTGCCGTACGGGTCGGCTGCATCACCGCGCCGCGGCTTGTCAGGCCGCGGCGCTCGACTGCGGCGCGGCGGTGATCGTGAGCTGGTGGCCGTCCCAGTCGACGACCACGCGGGAGCCGTCGGGCACCTCGCCGGCGAGGATCTTCCGGCCGAGGACGGTCTCGATCTCCTTCTGCAGCAAGCGTTTGAGCGGCCGCGCGCCGTACATCGGATCGTAGCCGGCGGCGGCGAAGTGCTCCTGGGCACGATCGCTGAGCACGAGCTCGATCTTACGGTCGACCAGGCGCTCGCGCAGGCGGTTCAGCTGGATGTTGACGATCTGCTTCAGCTGCTCGCGCGTGAGGCCGTGGAAGACGACGATCTCGTCGACGCGATTCAGGAACTCCGGGCGGAAGTGGCCGCGGAGCGCGTCGAGGACCTCACGCTTCATGTTCTCGTACGCCTCCGAATCGGCGCCGCCGCCGTAGTTCAGGATCAGCTGGCTGCCGACGTTGCTGGTCATGATCACGACCGTGTTCTTGAAGTTGACGGTGCGACCGTGGCCGTCGGTCAGGCGCCCGTCGTCGAGGATCTGCAGCATGATGTTGAAGACGTCGTGGTGCGCCTTCTCGATCTCGTCGAAGAGAATCACGGAGTAGGGCTTCCGGCGCACGGCCTCGGTGAGCTGACCGCCCTCGTCGTAGCCGACGTAGCCCGGCGGCGCGCCGATGAGGCGCGCGACGGTGTGCTTCTCCATGTACTCCGACATGTCGATGCGGATCATCGCCTGCTCGGTATCGAAGAGGAACTCGGCGAGCGCGCGCGCGAGCTCGGTCTTGCCGACTCCCGTCGGGCCGAGAAAGATGAACGAGCCGATCGGCCGGTTCGGGTCTTTCAACCCGGAGCGGGCACGGATCACCGCGTCGGAGACGGCGCGCACCGCCTCGTCCTGGCCGATCACGCGCTCGTGCAGGTGCTGCTCCAAACCGAGGAGCTTCTGCACCTCGCCCTGCATCAGCCGCGACACCGGAACGCCGGTCCACCGGGCGACGACCTCGGCGATGTCCTCCTCGTCGACCTCCTCTTTCATCAGCCGGTTCTGCCGGGTCTTGAGCTGCTCCTCTTCCTGCTGGAGCTGACGCTCGAGCTCGGCCAGTCGGCCGTACTTGAGCTCGGCGGCCTTGTTGAGATCGTACTCGCGCTCGGCCTTGGTAATCGCCTGGCGGACGTTCTCCATCTGCTCGCGGAGCTGGCGGTGGGCCTGGACGACGCTCTTCTCGCGCTCCCACTGCGCGCGCAGCTCGCTGGCGCGCTCGCGCAGCTCGGCGAGCTCCTTCTCGAGCTTCTCGAGACGCTCGCGCGAGGCCTTGTCGGTTTCCTTCTTCAGCGCCTCGCGCTCGATCTCGAGCTGCATCACCCGGCGCGACACCTCGTCGAGCTCGGCGGGCATCGAGTCGATCTCGGTACGCAGCTTGGCCGCGGACTCGTCGACGAGGTCGATCGCCTTGTCGGGGAGGAAGCGATCGGTGATGTAGCGGTCCGAGAGGACGGCCGCGGCGACGAGCGCGGAGTCTTTGATGCGAATGCCGTGGTGCAGCTCGTAGCGCTCGCGCAAGCCACGCAGGATCGAGATGGTCTCCTCGACCGAGGGCGGCTCAACCAGGACGGGCTGGAAGCGCCGCTCCAGCGCGGCGACCTTCACGATGTGCTTGCGGTACTCGTCAAGCGTGGTCGCGCCCACGCAGCGCAGCGCGCCGCGGGC
>JBGPIT010000191.1:0-9348 GCA_041485125.1 Binatia bacterium
CTCTTCACGGAGGCGGTGCAGTCCGCGTGCGGCTTCGGCTCAGCCGCGGTCGGGCCGTTCTACTGTCCCGCCGATCGGAAGGTGTATCTCGACCTCTCGTTCTTTCGTGACCTCGACCAGCGCTTCGGCGCGCCCGGCGACGACCGCCTGCAGCGGCGCCAGCACGGCACGGTCCAGCCGGAATCGTGGACGCACGGCTCCTCCGAGCAGCGCGTGCGCTGGCTCCGACGCGGCCTCGAGACCGGTCGCGTCGACGCCTGCAACACCTTCGCCGCCGAGAAGCTCTGAGCCGTGACGTGACCGACGATCGACTCCCGCCCGGTCCGAGCGCGCCCGCGCTCGTGCAAGGGCTCCGGTTCGCGTTCCGGCCGGTGCGTCTCCTCGAAGACTGCGCCAGCCGCTACGGCGACGCGTTCACGTTGCACATGCCGGTCGGGCCGACGTTCGTCTTCTTCAGCGCGCCGTCGGCCGTGCGCGACATTTTCACCGCGCCCGACGACGATCTGCACGGCGGCGAGGCGACCGAGATCCTGCGGCCGCTGGTCGGCCCCAACTCGATCCTGCTCCTCGACGGCGCTCGCCACGAGCGTGCGCGGCGGCTCATGATGCCGCCCTTCCACGGCGAGCGGATGATCGCTTACGGCGAGGTCATGCTCGCCGTTGCCGGCGCCGCGCTCGAGCGCTGGCCGTCGGGGCGCGCGTTCCGCCTGCAGGACGAGATGCAACGCATCACGCTCGACGTGATCATGCGTACCGTGTTCGGCGTCGAGGAGGGGGCGGCGATGGCGGCGTTGCGGGAGAAGCTCGTGCGTTACGTCGCGGTCACGATGAACCCGATCTGGCTCTGGCCCCGTCTACAGATAGACGTCGGGCGATGGTCGCCCTGGGGACGTTTCGTTCGCTTGCGGCAGGACGTCTACGCAGCCTTGCGCGTGGAGATCGCGCGGCGACGGCGGCCGGACGCGCCGGCGCGCGACGACGTCTTGTCGCTGTTGGTCGCGGCGCGCGACGAGCACGGCGAGCCGATGCGCGACGAGGAGCTCCTCGACGAGATGATGACGTTGCTGCTCGCCGGTCACGAGACGACCGCGACGGCGCTTTCGTGGACGCTCTATCGCATCCTCTCGACCCCCGGCGTCCTGGCGCGGATCCGAGCCGAGCTCGCGGCGGTGAGCGGCGGGACGGCGATCAGTGCCGAGCACGTCGGCCGCCTCGAGTACCTCGATGCGACGATCAAGGAGACGATGCGTCTGAATCCGATCCTGCCCGACGTGGGCCGCTATCTGACGCGACCGTTCACGATCGGCGGCTGGGACCTGCCGGCAGGGGTCGCGGTCGCGCCGGCGATCTATCTCACGCATCGGCGCGCCGACGTGTGGGAGGAGCCGCTGCGTTTCGCGCCCGAACGGTTTCTCGGGCGGCGGCCGAACCCGTACGAGTTCTATCCGTTCGGCGGCGGCGTGCGACGCTGTCTCGGCATGGCCTTCGCGCTCTACGAGATGAAGGTCGTCCTCGCCGAGGTGCTCTCGCGGGTCGAGCTTTCGATGGTACCGGGGTATCGGGTGCGGCTGGTGCGACGCAGCATCACCTTCGCGCCGTCGGAGGGGATGCCGGTCGTCATGCAACGGCGCGCCGCCTAGGCGCTGCCGAGGGGAGGAACTCCTGGAAAGTCAGCCCGGCTGTCGCGGCGGCCACATCGACCACCTGCGGGCGACGCGCGGCCTGCCGCGCCTGCCGCGCGGAACGAGCGCGCGGGATTGAGTGCGCCTTCTGCGGGTCCGCTACGCGGCGCCGCAGAAGGCGAGCGTGCGGCGCCACGCGTCTGCGGCATCGGCTTCGCGGTGTGACGGCCGAGTCGGATCGTGGACGAAGCCGTGCTCGCCCTCGGGGTAGACGGCGATCTCGTGGCCCGGCAGCCCGGCCCAGGCTTCGCGCAGGGCCTCGACGTCGGCGGGCGGCGTCCACGGATCTTTGCCGCCGAAGATCGCGAGCGTCGGGCAAGTGTCGCGGATCGTGTCGAGCGGCTCGCGCAGGCGCTCGCCGCGCCAGGGCTCGGGCGTGCGGACCATGCCGTAGAACGGGACGGCATTCGCGAAGCGGCCGCTGGCGGCGACCTTGAAACAAAAGTAGCCGCCCATGCAGAAGCCGATCACCGAGGTCGCGCCGACTTGCGTGTCGACCTCGGCGCGATCGGCGGCGCCGCTCGCCCATTCGAGGATGTGATCGTCGCGGAGCTCGCGGACGCGCGTCAAGCGCGCCGGTATGTCGAGCTGCGCGCGCTCGTGATCGGGGATGTGCGCGAAGGGCTCGAAGGCACAGACGGAGAGCCCGTGCGTCGCGAGACGCCGGCAGAGATCGTCGAACAACGGGCGGAGGCCCAGGATGTCCGGGATCACGACGAGCGTGCCGCGCGCCGGCCCGTCGTCGGGTGCGGCGGCGATGATGTCGACGTGGGTGCCGTCGATCTCGATCGCCTCCGAGACGACGCGCACGTGATGGGGACCTTCGTCCAAGGCGGCCATGACCCGTCTCCTTATCAGCGTACGCGGATGAGCGTCATCATCCCGGACTCGGCGTGCTCGAGGATGTGGCAGTGGACCATCCAGTCGCCCCGGTCGAGCGGTACCAGGCCGACGTCGACGGTGTCCTTGCGTTTGAGGAGCACGGTGTCGCGCCAGTAGGGCTCGTCGACGGCGACGCCGTTTCGCGCCAGCACTTTGAAGAAGAGGCCGTGGATGTGCATCGGGTGGAGGCGGAACGACTCGTTGGTGAAGCGCACCTTGCTCCACTCGCCGTAGGGCAGCTCGCGCGGCTCGTGCACCATGGCGTGATCGTGATTGAAGGCCTCGTCGTTGATCGTCCACTCGATGCCGAACGGGCCGCCGGTGCGGGCGTTCAGCTTGAACTCGGCGCGGACGGGCGCGGCGAGACCGTCGCGCCACGCGGGAACATGCGCGGCGGCGGGGGAGGGGAACCGCGGCGTGTCGACGACGTCGTTGCCGACCTGGATTTCGGCGAGGCGGATGCGACCGCCGGTGAAGACGTCGCTCACGACCAGGCGTTCGCCGCGATGCGACGGTGGAATGGTGACGTCGAGATCGAGACGGTTCCCGGGCGCGAGCTCGAAACCGGCGGGATCGAGCGGCCGCGACGTGTACATGCCGTCGACGGCGATCACCTTCGCATCGAGCTGCGACAGGTCCGGCGCGAAGACGCGGCCGTTGGCGACGTTCAGGAGTCGGAGACGGATGCGCTCGCCGGCGGCGACGTCGAGCGCTTCGGTAGTGCGGCCGTTCACCGTGACGACGTTGCCCCAGCGGCCGTCGTGCGCGAGATCGTGGCGGGTGTTGAACTGCGGGAAGATCTCGCCGCGGTCGGAGAGCAGCCAGTCGTCGAGCACCCAGAGCACGTCGCGCGTGTACGGCCGCGGCTCGCGGTCGTCGACGATGAGCGTCGCGAAGAGCCCGCGCTCGATCTGCTCGCTCGAGCGCAGATGCGGATGGAACCAGAACGTCCCCGCGTCTTTCGGCGTGAACTCGTAGACGAAGGTCTCGCCGGGCTGGATCGGCGGCTGGGTGACGCCGGGGACGCCGTCCATCGCGTTCGGGACGCGGACGCCGTGCCAGTGGATCGTCGTCGGTTGGGGTAGGTCGTTGGTGAAGGTGACGCGCACGGTGTCGCCGAGACGGACGCGCAACGTCGGACCCGGCACCTGCCCGTTGTAGGCCCAGACCTCGAGCGGGCGGCCGTCGAGGAGCGCGATCTTCGTCGGCGCGGCGCGGATCGCGAACTCGCGGACCACGCCGGTGCGATGCGCGTTCGCCGGGTACGCGCCTTGAAACTCACGCACCTCGGCGGAAGGCGCGCGCCCACCGGCGAGAACCGACGCCAGCGCAAGCGCGACGACGAGCATCGCCGCGAGACGCATGAGACCCACCCGCACCGGGCGGAAGATAGCACGATGCACGCGCGTGACAGTGCAGGCGTGCGCGGTAGGCCGCTCGATCGGGCGATGCTACCCTGCGCGCGTGGACATGCGCGTCCATCAACTCGACGATCCAGGCGCGTGCGCCATCGGCCCGAGCTTTCGCTGGTCTGAATGATGACGCCGGCCGTCGCGCTCTCCATCAACGCCGCGCGGCCGGACGTGCCGTTCCTGGACGCGACGGTGCGGCATCTCGTCCGCATGTGTCGGTTTCCCTTCGTGGAGCGCGTCCTGGTCGTCGATACGTCGCCGCCGGACCGGCGCTACGAGAGGCAGGGCGCGCTCGCTTCGCTCGAGGAGCTCCGCTCCGCCTGCGCGACGCTGCGCGAGGCCGACGTCGTCGATCGCGTCGTCGACGTCGACTACGCGCCCGCGCGCGTGCGGGAGATCACGACCAAGCACTTCGGTCGCCCGCTCCGTCACACCCACGACTTCCGCGGCTACCCGACCTACGGTCTCCTCTTCGCCTACGAGCGCGCGCGCGGCGACTACTTCCTGCACTTCGACTCCGACATGCTGATGCATCAAGCGCCCGGCTTCAGCTGGATCGAGGAGGGCATCCGCCTGTTGCGGGCGCGACCGCAGATCGTGACGGTGACGCCGCTCGCGGGGCCGCCGACGCCGGACGGGAGCCTCCGCCAGCGTGTGCCCTACGAGCGCGATCCCGACGGCTTCTACGTCTTCCAGCACTTCACCTCGCGGAAGTTCCTCGTCGAGCGCCGGCGGTTCGATGCGTTCCTGCCGCTCGCGTCGCGCGCGGTCTCTTGGCGCCGGCGTCTCGCAGGCCTGCTCACCGGGAAGAGCGCGCTCGAGCGCTGGGAGGCGCTGGTCTCCGAGCGCATGATCGTGACCGGGACGACGCGCGCGGACGTCGCCGCGCCGTCGGCGTGGACGCTGCACCCGCGCGATCACGGGCCCGCGTTCGTCGCCGCGCTGCCGTCGATCATCGCGCGCATCGAGGCGGGCGAGTTTCCGCCCGCGCAGGCGGGCGACTACGACTTGCGCCTGGCGCTCTGGACGTAGACCGCGCGGCCCGGCCGCACGCGATCAGCGCTTCGAATGCGTGGTGAAGAAGCGCCAGATCTGGTCGGTGGCGTCGGCCGGCCACGCGTGCGCCTGCGGGCCTTCGCAGTACGTGAGATCGGCGCGACAGCCGTCGTAGTGCGTGCAGCCGTCGCGCTCGGCGCGGCCGCTGCATCCCTCTACGTGCGCCCACCAGTCGCGGGCACCGCGCGCGACGTCGGGCGAGATGATGTCGTCGGCGGAGCCGAAGATCATCAGCACTGCGACCGGCTGTGCCGGCGTGCAGGCGGGAAGCGCCATGCCGCCGGCAACCGGCGCGATCGCGGCGATGCGATCGGCCATGCGGCAGCCGAGCAGGTTCGCGAAGAAGGCACCGTTCGACATCCCGGTCGCGTAGATCCGCCGCCGATCGACGCAACGCTCGGCCTCGAGGCGGTCGAGGAGCGCGCGTACGAAGTCGAGGTCGCGGCTGTCGGCGACGCCGAGGTCCCAGCCGCGGCCGATGGTGCCGAGCAGTCGCACGCCCTCGTGACCGTCGGGGTGGATCGCGATGAAGCCCGCGCGCCGCGCGAG
Source organism: Binatia bacterium (assembly GCA_041485125.1). Lineage (GTDB taxonomy): Bacteria > Desulfobacterota > Binatia > UTPRO1 > UTPRO1 > JBGPIT01. The sequence continues at coordinate 5,582 of JBGPIT010000191.1, forward strand.
CGCGCCAAAGCCGGCGGCGCGTTGCGACGCCCCGCTCCCCTTGAAGCCATGGAAGACGAGCACGACCGGCAGCGGTCGATCCGCGGGTCCCGCCGGCGCGTCGATCAGATAGGTCCGCGCGTCGGTGCCGACCGTCAGCGTCCTACCCTCGCCGTCGACGGCGGCGACCTCTCCGGACTGACAGCCGCTGCTCCGGTCAGCCTCTTTGCCGGTCGTCTCGGCCGCGCCTCGGAGCGCGCTCGCCGCGGTCGTCGTGACCAGCACGCAGGCGACCAGGACCCGTCCGAGAACAGGGCGCATCCCTCGACCGTGACAGCCGACGGCATCGTCGGCAACCGTCCAATTGGCGCGTTCTCCGCCGTGGCATCCTTCGGCTATAGTGCGCCGCGCGAGGACCCCCATGCGCCGCTATGCCTTCGACCGCCTCTCCGTCGTCGATACCTCGTTCCTCTCGATCGAGGGCTCGAACACGCCGCAGCACGTCGCGGCCACGATGCTTTTCGAGGGCGGTCCGGTGGTCCGGCCGGACGGGGGACTGCAGATCGAGCTCATTCGCGAGCACATCGGGTCGCGCCTTCATCTCATCCCGCGCTATCGGCAACGCCTCTTCACCGTCCCGTTCGGCAACCGGCGGGTGTGGATCGACGACGACCATTTCAACATCCACTTCCACGTCCGTCACACCAGCCTGCCGAAGCCCGGCGACGCCCGGCAGCTGAAGCGCCTCGTCGGTCGGATCGTGTCGCAACGTCTCGATCGCTCGCGCCCGCTCTGGGAGATCTGGATGATCGAGGGGCTCGAGCAGCGCGGCACGTTCGCGATGATCGCAAAGACCCATCACTGCATGATCGACGGCGTCTCCGGCGTCGACATCATGGCGGTGCTCTTGAACCCGGACCCGGAAGCGTTGCTGAGCAACCCGCCGACGTGGATCCCACGCCCGGCGCCGACCGCCTTCGAGCTGTTTCGCGACGAGATGATGCGCCGGGCGAGCGAGCCGCTCGCGCTCTTGCCCGACCTGCCGCGGGTCGTGCGCCACCCGTGCGCCGTCCTCCACGAGGCGTGGAAGAGCGTCGCCGCGCTCGGCGAGACGCTCGGCGCGGCGACCCACACGGCATCCGAGACGCCGCTCAATCGCCCCATCGGCCCGCACCGTCGGATCGACTGGCTGTCGATGGACCTCGCCGACGTGAAAGAGGTGAAGAACCGCCTCGGCGGCACCGTCAACGACGTCGTCCTGGCGATCGTCGCCGGCGCGCTCCGGCGCTTCCTCGAGCGCCGCCGCATCAATTGCGACGTCCTCGAGCTGCGCGCGAGCGTTCCCGTGAGCGTCCGCTCCGACGACCAACGCGGCACGCTCGGCAACCAGATCGCGCTCTGGATGACGGATCTGCCGGTGTCGGAGAGCGATCCGCGCCGCCGCCTCGCGAAGGTGCGCGAGACGACGTCGAAGCTGAAGGACTCGAATCAGGCGCTCGGCGCGCAGGTGCTCGCCGCCGTGAGCGAGTGGACCAGCACGACGCTCCTGTCGCTCGCCGTCGGTCTCGCCACCCGCTCGCGCCCCTTCAACATCGTGGTGACGAACGTTCCCGGCCCGCAGATCCCGCTCTACCTGCTCGGCTCGCACCTCCGCGAGTGCTACCCCGTGCTCGCGCTCCTGGCGAACCAGGCCCTCGGCGTCGCGCTCTTCAGCTACGCCGGCCAGCTCTCCTGGGGGTTCATCGCCGACTGGGACCTCGTTCCCGACCTGCACGACTTCGTGCTCGCGATCGAGTCGTCGTTCGTCGAGCTCTACGACGTTGCCCGCACCGAAGAAGTCGTCGCCTGAGCGCGCCCTCGCGCGCCCGAGGTGACGCCGACTGCTCTTTCACGGCGGCAGCGGCAACCGATTGACGGTACCAGGTCGCGAGTCGCGTGAGAGCGGCCCGGCGGTGCGCCAAGGCGAATGCGTGGCGCGCGTGGAAAAACAGGGGCCTACGCGCAAGGCGCGATCAGGTACGACCATTGCTCATTCGGCGGCGACGTCATGTTCACGATCACTCGTCGCCCCCAAGGAGGCTCCATGCGCAGGCTCAACGTCTTCGCCGTATCGGTACTCGGTCTTCTGATGCTCACCGTCGTGTCCTCGTACGCGGAGGACGGCGTGCCCGACGGCAACGCCTGCACCCGCGCGTGCGGTGCGCACGCCGAACAGGTCTTCCACGCTTGTCGGGAGCAGGGCGGCGGCAACGATGCTTGCACCGCCGCCGCGCACGACGACTTTCAGGGCTGCGTCGCGAATTGTCCGACCGAGCCGCCGGCGTGCAGCGTGCGCTGTGACTCGCTCGTCGGCGACGTCGCGGAGCGGTGCGCCGAGGAGTTTCCCGAGTCCGACGTCTGCGGGCCGATCGGCGACGCGACCAAGGAGAGCTGTCTTGCCGCTCTCTGCCACGGCGGCGAGATCTCCTGCCAAGGCGCCTGCAACAACGTGGCGCGGCACATCTTCACCGCCTGCATCGACGCCGATCGCGGCGAGGACGATTGCAAGGCGCTCGCGAAGGATGCGCTGGACCATTGCCTCGCGGCGCAATGCGAGCCGATGCCCGAGCCGACTTGCGAGGATCGCTGCAACGCGCGCGCCGGCGCTGCCCACGCGAATTGCCTCGAGAAGGGCCTCACCGCCGACCAGTGCGATCCGCTGGCGGCGAACGTCCTCGACCGTTGCCTCGCCGAGGAGTGCACGCCGCCGGCGCCCGACTGCGAGGAGCAGTGCCAAGCCGACGCCGAGGCGCAGTTTCAGTCGTGCGTGACCGCGGGCGGCACCGAGCAGGACTGCAGTGTCTCGGCGCAACAAGCGCGCGCGACCTGCATCCAGACGAACTGCAACGACGGCGAGCCGGAGCCGAGCTGCGAGGACCGCTGCAACCACAGCGCGCAGGAGTTCAAGGGTCATTGCATCGAGGAGGGCGGCGACGAGGCGCAGTGCGCCGCGCAAGCCGACGACGTCGCACGCAAGTGCATCACCGAGCACTGCTCCGACACGCCGCCACCGCCGCCGACCTGCGAGAGCATCTGCGAGGACCACGCGCACGGCAATTTCCAGCGCTGCGTCGCCGACGGCGGCAACGAGGACGACTGCAAGGCGCAGGCGCAGGCGTCGTTCGACGAGTGCGTGACGCTCCACTGCGGCGACGTGCCGCCGCCTTGCAGCGCGCAGTGCGAGCGGCGCTCGCAGCGGCTCGGCGCCCGCTGCGTGAAGAAGGGCGGAACCGAGGAAGAGTGCGCCGCGAAAGCCGCCGACGCGCTGCAGAGCTGCATCGACGATCGCTGCGTGCCGCCGCCGCCGGACACCTGCGCCGCCGGGTGCGAGCAACGCGCCGAGGAGGCCAAGCAAACGTGTCTCGACGCCGGGACGGATCCCGCGACGTGCGACGCGCAGGCGCAAGGCGGTCTCGAGGAGTGCCTGAGCCAGGAATGCGGCGTCGCGCCGCCGACGACGTGTGCGGAGGGATGCGAGGTGCTGGCGCGCGGTCGTTACAACAAGACCCTCGACCGGGGCGGCAAGCACGGACGCGCCGCGAAGACCGCGCAAGGTTTGTTCCGCCGCTGCATGAAGCAGTGCGAGCCGAGCTGAGCGTATAAGAAAGTTGCCGGCGGGCGCTCCACGACGGGGCGCCCGCCGGATCCGATCGCGAGCGCGCCCGTCACGGGCGGGTGATGTAGGTCTCCAGCTGCTCGATGATGAACTGCTTCTCGGAGATCACCGCCTTCACGACGTCGCCGATCGA
>JBGPIT010000192.1:0-9337 GCA_041485125.1 Binatia bacterium
GCGAGAAACGCGATCGCCGCGACGGCGCGCCTCGCCGCGGTCTTGCCGGGTCGCTTCACGCCGCTCAGCGCTCCGCAGCCGGCGGCGTACCGACACAGTCGGTGTGCATCGCGCCGTCGGGCCCGATCGTCGCGCGCATCTCGTTCTGGAAGCGCCCCTGCAAGTCCACCATGACGCCGCCGCCGGGCGCGGCCTGCTCGACGAGGCCTTGCGTGCTGGTGCTCGTCGCGGCGATTCCGGCGCTCCGAGGTTGCGGCTCGGGCACCGCCGGCTCCGACGTGAGCGCGCCGGTCGCGGGATCGACGTAGACGCGCATCCCGGCCGAGCCCTCGCGTGCCGTGGCGTCATTGGCGGCGGCGCCGTTTGCAGCGTCGGCGTCGGACGCCAGCACGACGCGCGCGCTCGACGCGACTGCGACGATCGCCGCGGCGAGCACCCACGACGCGACGATCCGACGAGAAGGCAACATGGAAGAACCTCCGAGATGAAGTGCGACGCCGGCACACGGCACGCCGGATCGATATGAAAGTTATATCAGTCTGGCTACACTCGCTTATAGCTCGTTTGTAGATTGCGCAGGCTCAGCACGACGTCACATGGAGCTGCGCATGAGACAGCGCCGGCCGTGACCTCGCGCCGTGCGCGGCGCGGGTGCGCCGGGCGCGCGGTTGATTACCCTCACGGCCGTGTTAAGGAACCCGGCCCATGGCAGTCATTCGCAAGCAGGTCGGGCACTTCCTCGAGGACTTCAAGCCGGGCGCGCTCTATCGCCACAAGCGCGGCAAGACGGTGACCGACGGGCTCCTCACGATCTTCGGCGACTTCTCGATGACGACGAACCCGTTGTCGAAGAACCTGCGCTATGCGCAGGCGTACGGCTTCCGCGGCCTGGTCGTCCATCCGGGTCTGGTGATGCTGGTGGTGTTCAGCCAGAGCGTGGAAGACGTCTCGGAAAATGCGCGCGCCAACCTCGAGTACATCGACATGTGCTTCGGCGTCCCGGTCTACGTCGGCGACACGCTCGAAGCGGAGACGCGCGTGCTGAGCGTGCGCGCCTCCACGAAAGATCCGAGCCTCGGCGTCGTGCACGTGCAGACGACCGGCCGCAATCAGCACGGCGAAGTGGTCCTGACGTTCCAGCGCAAGGTGCAAGTCTGGAAGCGCGACCTGAGCGCCGCGATCGCCGACGGCGAGGAAGCGCCGCTCGAGATCCCGGTGTCGCTCGACCTCCCGCCCTACGACCCGAAGCGCGACTACAAGGCGCTCGCACACTTGAGCGCCGACGACACCTACTTCGAGAGCTTCAAGCCCGCCGACGTCCTCGAGCACTCGCGCGGACGGGTGGTCACGACCGATCACATCATGCTCACGGGGATCCTCGACAATACCTCGCAGGTGCACTGCAATCAGTGGATGGTCGAGCAGGAGCCCGAGCGCTACGTCGGCGGCCAGCTGATCGTCTTCGGCGGCATTCCGTTCAACCTCTGCCTCGGCATCTCGTCCGCCGACGTCGGTGACAACGCGCTCGCCGACATCCGTTACATCACCGGACGCCACACCGCGCCGATCTTCGCCGGCGACACCGTGTTCGCGTCGACGGAGATCCGCGAGACGCGCGACTTTCCCGGCCGTCCCGACCTCGGCGTCCTGAGCGTCATCCTGCGCGGGCACAAGTTCCGCAAGAAGGGCGAGCCGGTCGAGAAGATCGACATCTTCTACTTGGAGCGCGAGCTGGCGGTGAAGCGCCGCAGCCACTACGCCTGATGCCGCGCAAGCTCTCTCGATCGCTGATCCGCCCGGCGATCGCCAAACGCGCCGGGGCGCCTCATCGCACGACGATGAAGGCGGTGCTGGTGGCCGACGATCCGGATCGGACGCTCGCCGTCGGCGAAGCCCCGATGCCGGAGCTGCTTCCCGATCACGTGCTGATGAAGGTGCACGCGACGGCGGTGAACCGCGCCGACCTGCTGCAACGGCACGGCCTCTACCCGCCACCACCGGGCGAGTCGCCGATTCTCGGTCTCGAAGCAGCCGGTCAAGTCGCGGCGAAGACGGACGGCGCCAAGGGTTGGCGGGTCGGCGATCGGGTGATGGCGCTCCTCGGCGGCGGCGGGTACGCGGAGTTCGCGGCCGTCCACAAGGACATGCTGCTCGCGATCCCGCCGCAGCTCTCGTTCGAGGAGGCGGCGGCGATCCCCGAGGCGTTCTACACCGCTTTCGTGAACCTCTTCCTCGAGGCGGGGCTCGCCAAAGGCGAGTACGTGCTGATCCACGCCGGCGGCAGCGGCGTCGGCACCGCCGCGATCCAGCTCGCGCGCGAGCGGAAGACCCGCGTCTTCATCACCGCCGGCAGCGAGGACAAGATCGCGCGCTGCAAAGATCTCGGTGCCGAGGCGGGGATCAACTACAAGACCCAGGACTTCGCGACGCGACTCGGCGAGCTCACCGGCGGCGACGGCATCGACGTCGCGCTCGACTGCATCGGCGCGAGCTACCTCGCGCAGCACGTGCGCGTGCTGCGCACGCGCGGTCGTCTCGTCATCATCGGCCTCATGGGCGGCACCCACACCGAGATCGATCTCGCCGCGACGGTCCGCAAACGCCTGCGCGTGATCGGCTCGGTCCTGCGCAGCCGCAGCCTCAAGGAGAAGATCGCGATCACCCGCGACTTCAAGGCCGAGGTCCTGCCGCTCTTCACCAAGCAGGTGCTGAAGCCGATCGTCGACTCGGTCTTCCCCCTCGCCGAGGTCGAGAAGGCCCACGAGCGAGTCGCCGCGAACCTCAACTTCGGCAAGGTCGTCCTGAAGATCGACTGAGGTGCGCCGACCGCTTCGGCGGGTCACGCGGTGACGTCCGCACCGTGTCTGTGGTATTTCGCACACCGACCGGTTGTCGAACGTCGATCCACACGGCGGCGAACCGAAGTTGAACGAGCCCAGCACCGCAGCAAGCCGCAGAAACGCCTTCGTCGGACGCGAAGCGGAGATCCGCGCGCTCGAGGGGAACCTGAGCGACGCACTGGCGGGACATGGCCGGGTAGTCGCGCTCGTCGGCGAGCCGGGGATCGGCAAGACCCGCACCGTCGAGGAGTTCGTCGGGCGGACGGCCGCGAACGACGCCCACGTGCTCTGGGGTCGCTGCCCGGAGCACGACGGCGTTCCGGCCTACTGGCCGTGGGTGCAGGCGATCCGCAGCTACGCCGAGGAGACCGACGCCGAGACCCTGCGCAGCGCCCTCGGCTCCGCCGCCGCCGACGTCGCGCAGATCGTGCCGGGGATCCGCGAGCGCTTCCCGGATCTGCAGACGACCGCGCCGGTCGGTCCCGAGCAATCGCGCTTCCGCTTCTTCGACAGCGTCGCGACGTTCCTGCAGCGTGCCGCCGACCGCGAGCCGTTGATCCTCATCCTCGACGATCTGCATTGGGCGGATCACGACTCGATGCTGCTGCTCGGCTTCGTCGCGCCCGAGATCCGCCGCAGCCGGGTGCTGATCATCGCGACGTACCGCGAGCTCGAGATGCGCCGCATGCCTCGACTGCTGAGCGAGGTCGCGCGCGCGAGCGAGCGCATCCCGCTCCGCGGCCTCGAGCGCGCGCACGTCGAGGAGCTCGTCAACCGTGCCGCGACGTCACGCCCGGAGGACTCGCTGGTCGCCGATCTGTATCGCATCACCGAAGGCAACCCGTTCTTCCTCGGCGAGGTGATCCGCATGCTGGCGGCGGAGGGGCGGCTCGCGCGGCAGGGACTCAAGTCGGGCCCGCTCATTCTCCCGGAGGAAGTCCGGCAGGTGATCCGTCGCCACGTCGAGCCGCTCGGCGACGACGACCGCCGCGTGCTCGCGATCGCCGCCGTCATGGGGCGCGACTTCGAGGTCGCGCCGTTGCAGGTCGCGTGCGAGCTCCCCGGCGATCGCCTGCTCGACCATCTCACCAACGCCTGCGCGGCCGGTCTGCTCGAGGAGCCTGCCGGCGCGGTGGCGCGCTTCCGCTTCGCGCACGCGCTGATCCGCGAAACGCTCTACGGGGACTTGAGCCCGGCGCGTCGTGCCGAGCTGCACCGCCGGATCGCGATCGCGCTCGAGACCTTGCACGCGGGCGCGAGCGAGCTGCCGTTCGCCGAGCTCGCGCATCATTTTTTCCACGCCGCGCCGCTCGGCGACGCCGCGACCGCGATCTCCTACGCGATGCGGGCCGGCGAGCGCGCGGTCGCGCTGCTCGGCTACGAGGAGGCGGTGCGCCACTACGAGCGCGGGCTCGAGGCGCTGGCGCTGCAACCGCCCGACGAGCGCTTGCGCCTGCAGCTCCTGCTCGCGCTCGGCGACGCGCAGTGGCGCGCCGGCGACAACGCCACCGCGCGCGAGAGCTTCGAGGGCGCCGCGGCCATCGCGCGCACGCTCGGCGACCGGCAAGCGTTCGCGCGCGCGGCGATCGGCGCCGGCCGCGTCACCGCCGAGCGCGGGGCGCTCGATCAACGGCTGGTGCAGCTGCTCGAGGAAGCGCTGCGGATGGTCGGCGAGGGCGACAGCGCGCTCCGCGCCGGCCTCCTCGCCCGACTGGCGATGGCGCTCTACTTCTCGCGCCAAGAGGCGCGCCGCGACGCGCTGAGTGAGCAAGCGGTCGCGATGGCACGCCGGGTCGGCGATCCGATGGCACTCGTCGCCGCGCTCATCACGCGTCACTTCATCCTGTGGGGACCGGGCGACCCGACCGAGCGCCTCGCGATCACCACCGAAGTGCGCGCGATCGCCGACCTCCTGCCTGATCGGCAACCGAGCTTCGAGATCACACGCTGGCGGATCCTCGACCTCGAGGAGCTCGGCGAGATGGCCGCCGCCGATCTCGAGGTGCAGGCGTACGCCAATGCCGCGACCACGACGCGCTTGCCGACCTACTGCTGGCACGCGGCGCTGGTGCGCGCGATGCGCGCGCTCCTCGTCGGCAACTACGACGATGCCGGCCGTCTCGCCGCCGAGGCGCTGATGCAGAAGCAGGACGGGTACGCGTCGGGGCCGGGGCAATCGTACGGCATCCAGATGTTTCTCTTCTGTCGTGAGCGCGGCGGCTTGGCCGACCTCGAGGAGCCCTTCGCCGCGCTCGCACGCGAGTACGCGACGCTGCCGGTCTGGCGCTGCGGCCTCGCGCTGGTGCACCTCGAGCTCGGACGCGTCGAGGCGGCGCGCACTGGCGTCGAGGCGCTCTCGCGAGAAGGCTTCGCCGACCTGCCGCGCGACGGCAACTTCATTCCGGCCTTGGTCCTGCTCGCCGAGCTCGTGCACCGTCTCGGCGACGTGCGCCACGCCGCGACGCTGTATCCACTCATCGCGGAGCTCGAGCGCCGCAACGTGATCGTCGGTCCGTCAGCCGGATGCTACGGCTCGGCCGCACGCTACGCCGGCCTGCTCGCCGCGACGCTCGAGCGCTTCGACGATGCCGCCCGCCACTTCGAGGATGCGTTGGCGATGAACGCGCGCATCGGCGCCCGTCCGTTCCTCGCCTACACGCAGCTCGACTTCTCGCGCCTGCTGCTCGCGCGCGGCGCTGACGGCGACGAGGCACGCGCGGCGCTGCTCGTCGCGAGCGCGCGCACCACGGCGAGCGAGCTCGGCATGCGGCGGCTGGAGCATCTGCTCGAGACCCTCGTCCCGAAGCGGGTCGAGGTTCCGGCCGCCGATGCCGTCGCGACGGCGCGGCCGGCGCCGGCGACCGGCGACAGTGCCGTCGCTGCCGCCTTCCGCAAGAACGGTGAGTACTGGACGATCGAGTACGCCGCCGACTCCTTTCGTCTGAAGGACACCAAAGGCTTGGCCTACCTGGCGACCTTGATCAGCCACCCCGGCCGCGAGTTTCACGTGCTCGACCTCGGCATCGGCCCGTCGACGACCTCCGTCGCGTCTGACCGCGAGCTCGGCGACGCCGGACTGCAGGCGGGCGATCTCGGCGACGCCGGCGAGATGCTCGATGCGGAAGCGCGCGCCGCCTACAAGGCCCGGCTGATCGACCTGCGCGAGGACCTCGAGGAGGCGCAGGAGTTCAACGACCCCGAGCGTGCCGCCCGCGCGGAGGAGGAGATCGATACCCTGAGCCAGGAGCTCGCCCGCGCCATGGGCATCGGTGGCCGGGTTCGCAAGGCGGGGTCGGTCGCCGAACGGGCCCGCCTGAACGTCGGCCGGGCGATCAACGCCGTCATCAAGAAGATCAGCAGCGAAAGCCTGGGGCTCGGCCAGCACCTCAGCGCCGCGGTCAAGACCGGAACATTTTGCTCCTACACCCCCGACCCCCGGCTTCCGATACGTTGGCGCCTTTGAACATAGTTCATTCGGATCGAACGCCTACCGTACGGAAGGGGCGCCCGAGTTGGGCGTGTGGCGTGTAACTATGCGAGTACAAAGCAATCAGTCGTGGGACCCGACGCGGTATGCGCAGCACGCGCGGTTCGTCTCGGACCTCGGGACGCCGGTCGTCGAGCTGCTCGCTCCCGAACGGGGCGAACGGATCCTCGATCTCGGATGTGGCGATGGCGCACTCACCGAGCGCTTGGTCGAGATCGGGTGCAAGGTCATCGGCGTCGACGGCAGCCCGGCCCAAGTCGAGGCGGCGCGCCGGCGGGGCATCGACGCCTACGTAATGGACGGGCAGGAGCTGCGCTTCGAGCGCCAGTTCGACGCGGTCTTCAGCAATGCCGCGATGCACTGGATGAAGCACGCCGATGCGGTGATCGCCGGGGTGTGGCGGGCGCTCGTACCGGGCGGCCGATTCGTCGGCGAGTTCGGCGGCTACGGCTGCGTCGCGACGATCGAGTCCGCCCTGGTCGGCGCGCTCGAGCGGCGCGGCGTCGATGGACGGACGGTACACCCATGGTACTTCCCGACCGCCGACGCCTACCGCCGCCGCTTGCAGGCCCAAGGCTTCATGGTGCCCTTCATCGCGTTGATCCCGCGGCCGACGCCGCTTCCCGGCGACATCACCGGCTGGCTCGATACCTTCGCCGAGAGCTTCACGTCGGCGCTGCCGGCGAACGAGCGTCCGGCGTACATCGCCGAGGTGCGCGAGGCGCTGCGGCCGAGCTTGTGCGGTCCCGACGGCAACTGGACCGCCGACTACGTCCGACTGCGGTTCGCGGCCGGCCGGCCGGCGTGACGGCGGACGATGCGAGTGTGCTAAGCACCACGCATGAGCGACCTCGGTTTCAAGTCGGCAAGCGAGCTCGCGGCGTCGATCCGTGATCGGGAGATCTCGAGCCGCGAGCTGCTGGATCACTTTCTCGCGCGCGTCGAGCGGCTGAACCCGCGCTTGAACGCCGTCGTCACGCTCGACGTCGAGCGCGCCCGCGACCGCGCCTACCGCGCCGACGCGGCGCTCGCCCGCGGCGAGCTCTGGGGTCCGCTGCACGGCGTACCGATCACGATCAAGGACACGATCGAGACCGCGGGTCTTCGCACCACCGCGGGCTTCCCTCCCCTCGGCGACTACGTGCCGGCGGCAAACGCGCCGAGCGTGCAGCGTCTCATCGACGCCGGCGCGGTCGTTTTCGGCAAGACCAATACTCCCACCCTCGCCGCCGATTGGCAGACCTTCAACCCGATCTTCGGCACGACGAACAATCCCTGGGACACGGCGCGGACCCCGGGCGGATCGTCGGGCGGCTCGGCCGCCGCGATCGCCGCGGGTCTCTCCGGCCTCGAGCTCGGCAGTGACATCGGCGGCTCGATCCGCGTGCCCTCGCACTGGAACGGCGTCTACGGTCACAAGCCGACCTACGGCATCGTCCCCGCGCGCGGGCACATTCCCGCGCTGCCGGGCGCGCTCTCGGAGTTCGATCTCGCCGTCTTGGGACCGATCGCGCGCAGCGCCGCCGATCTCGATCTCGCCCTCGCGCTCCTCGCCGGTCCGCTGGCCGATCGCGCCGTCGCCTGGCGTCTCGAGCTGCCGGCGCCGCGCCACGAGCTGCTCCGCGACTTCCGCGTCGCCGCATGGCTCGACGACGCCGAGTTCGCGGTCGATCCGGAGGTCCGCCGTTCGCTCGACGACACGGTGAGCGCGCTGCGCGCCGCCGGCGTGCGCGTCGACGAGGCCGCGCGGCCCGCCTTCACGCTCGCGGAGGCGCTCGACACGTATTTGCAGCTGTTGTGGCCGATCATGATGGGCGGCTCGCCGCCCGAGGTCTTCGCCGGCCTGATCGACGCCGCGGCCGCGAGTCCGGCCGGCGCCAAGAGCTCCGAGCTCACGATCGCCCGCTACGGGACGGCGCGACACCGTGACTGGCTCGTCGCCAATGAAGCGCGCGAGCAGCTCCGCGCCAAGATGGCCGCCTTCTTCCAGGACTACGACGTGCTACTGATGCCGGTGAACCAAGTCGCCGCGATCCCGCACGACACCCGCGAGCCGCTCTCGGCGCGCCGGATCGTGATCGGCGGCGCCGAGCGCGAGTACTTCGAGCTCTTTCCGTGGATCTCGGTCGCGACGATGACGCTCGCGCCCGCGACCGCGGCTCCGATCGGCCGCACCCGTGCGAACCTCCCGGTCGGCCTGCAGATCGTCGGTCCGTATCTCGAGGATCGCACCTCCATCGCGTTCGCGCGGGCGCTCGCCGAGATCACCGCGGGCTTCGAGCCGCCACCCGGCTTTTGAACACCATCCGACTGCGCTGAACATTGTTCGGTCGATTTGAACGTCCCTCATACAGAGGAGACTTCGAATGGACCGTTTCAATCGTGCACTGCTGCGAGCCACCCTCACCCTCGGCCTCGCGTTCACCCTCGCTGCCCCTTCACACGCGGCGACGATCTGGGTTTCCAACACCAACGATACCGGCGTCGGCTCGCTGCGGCAGGCCATCACCGATGCGAACCTCACGCCGCTGCCCGATACGATCAAGTTCGCAATCGGCTCCGGCGTCCAGACGATTCAGCCGCAGACGCCCCTGCCGGCGCTGACCCAGCCCGTGCAGATCGACGGCACGAGCCAGCCGGGTTACGCCGGCACGCCGCTGATCGAGCTCGATGGCAGCGTCGCGGGCGGCGCCGGCCTGTGGCTGAACGCCGGCAACAGCACCGTGAAGGGTCTCGTCATCAACCGCTTCCTCCGCGGCATCTACATCGCGACGGCAGGCGGCAACGTGATCCGCAACAGCTACATCGGCACCGACCCGACCGGAACGCTCGCCCGCGCCAACACCGAGACCGGCGTCTTCATCGCGTCCGGTGACGGGAACATCATCGGCGGCACCGGCGGGTCTGATCACAATCTGATCTCGGGCAACGGCTCCAACGGGATCGGGATCTCCGCGGGCGACGCCAACCAGATCCTCGGTAACCGCATCGGCACCAACGCGGCCGGCAC
>JBGPIT010000193.1:0-9330 GCA_041485125.1 Binatia bacterium
GAAGCGCAGCGCATTCTCCAAATCCAAGACCGTGTGCTTCGGTCGTTTCCCGAGGTCGAACGCGTGTTCGGCAAAGCCGGCCGCGCAAACTCACCGACGGATCCGGCGCCGTTCTCGATGGTGGAGACGACGGTCAGCCTCAAGCCGCAGTCCGAATGGCGCACGGTTCCGCGTTGGTACTCGGACTGGCCGCGCCCGGCGCGTGCGGTCTTTTCCTACTTCATCCCGGAGCACATGACGTTCGGTGAGCTGCAAGACGAGATGAACAGCCGGTTACGGTTTCCGGGGATCCCGAACATCTGGACGATGCCCATCAAGAACCGCATCGACATGCTCTCGACGGGCGTACGCACGCCGATCGGCGTCAAGATCTTCGGACCCGACCTCACGGTGATCCAGAAGCTCGGGGAACAGCTGGAGGGCATTTTGCGCGACGTAGCCGGCACACGGAGCGTCCTCGCCGAGCGCACGGCCGGCGGCTACTACGTCGATTTCGATTTCAAGCGTGACGAGCTGGCACGCTACGGACTCTCGATCGAGGACGCACAGGCGATCCTGACGTCCGCCGTCGGGGGCGACAACGTCACCAGCACAATCGAAGGGCGCGAGCGCTATCCGGTCAACGTGCGCTACGGCCGTCAGTTCCGCGACAACGTACAGCAGCTACGTCGTGTCCTCGTCCCGACCCCATCAGGCGCGCAGATTCCGATGGCGCAGATCGCCGACATTCGCATGGTCGAGGGACCGGCGATGATCCGGAACGAGAACGGCCAGCTCGTCGGCTACGTGTACATCGACATGGCGGGCCGAGACGTCGGCGGCTACGTCGAGGAGGCGAAGCGCCACGTGCAGGAACGCCTGGAGTTACCGAAGGGCTACACGCTCAACTGGAGCGGTCAGTACGAGAACCTGGCGCGCGTTCGTGAGCGGCTGAAAGTCGTCATTCCACTCACGCTCTTCCTGATCGCGTTGCTGCTCTACATGAACACCAAGTCCGGCGTGAAGACCGCGATCGTCATGCTTGCCGTGCCGTTCTCCCTGATCGGTGCGATCTGGATCCTCTACGCGCTCGGCTACCACACCTCGATCGCCGTCTGGGTGGGGATGATCGCGCTCATGGGGCTCGATGCCGAGACCGGTGTCTTCATGCTGCTCTTTCTCGATCTCGCCTACGAAGAGCGCGTGCGCGAGGGACGGATGCGAACCTACGAGGATCTCGAGGAGGCGATCGTCCACGGCGCCGTCAAACGCGTGCGCCCGAAGATGATGACGGTCGCGGCCGCGTTCATGGGTCTTCTCCCGATCATGTGGTCGCTCGGCGCGGGCTCGGACGTCATGAAGCGGATCGCCGCACCGATGGTGGGCGGTCTCTTCACCTCGTTCACGCTCGAGCTCCTCGTGTATCCCGCGATCTACGCGATCTGGAAGTGGCGATTCGTCATGCGGCGCGGCGCCGTGGTCCCAGAACTGACCAGCGCGGATGTCCCCGCGCGCGCCGTCGGCTGACTACACGACGACGCGGACGACCGCGTTGTAGTCGGGCTCACCGCTCGCGGGGTCGAGACGGCGGCCGATCAATACGTTGCCCTCCGGCCAGTACACCTGCAGCGACCCTTGCTTCACGGGCGAGATCCGACAGCGGCCGGCGAACGAGCCGAACGCCGACTCGAGCCGCAGCGCCGAGCCCTCGTCGAGACCGAGACGGAGCGCGTCGGCCTGCGCCATGAACACCGCGTCGCGGAACGACGTACCGGTGAGCGCGTCGTGCGCGCTCTGGGTCATCGAGTTGAACTGCTTCCCCCGTCGCGTCGTGACCAGGAACTCGTCGGGGCCGAGCGCGGTCTCCTCGGGAGAGACGACGGTGAAGCGCGCGCGGCCGCCGGGCATCGCGTCGCAGACGCCGTCGCTGCACAGGAGCGCGCCGCCGTACTGGAAGGAGTCGCCGGCGCGACGCAGGTCTTTGATGCCGGCATAGAGCGGCATGACGGAGTCCATCTCGTCGCGGACCGCTTGTGCGCCGGCAAATGCGAAGGTGCGACGGCGATCGCCCGCGACCGCGCGCGCGCCGATCGCGGCCAGGATCTCCCACTCGGCACGCGCCTCGCCGATGCGGCGGCCGGGAATTTCCGGGGTGAAGCGGACGCGCCGCTCGGTGGTGGTGGTGGTGCCGCCGCCGCGCTGCTCGTAGCGCGTCGCCGCCGGCAGGACGAGGACGCGGTCGGTCTCCACCAAGGTCGAGGTGTTGAGGACGATGTCCTGATGAATGCGAAGCGGCACGCGCGCGAGCGCCGCGCGGCAGTGGTCGGGGTCGGGCATGGTCTCGAGGAAGTTGCCGCCGACCAAGTAGAGCGCGTCGAGCGCGCCGGCGTGCGCGGCGTCGAGCATTGCGGCGGTCATCATCCCGTCGCCGGTCGGGACCGGGAAGCCCCACGCGCGCTCGCAGCGCTCGCGCGCCTCGCGGTCGGTGATCGGCACGTTCCCCGGCAGCACCGTCGGCACGCTGCCGCATTCGGCGGCGCCTTGCACGCCGCTGTGGCCGCGGATCGGCATCAGCCCGGTCTTGGGACGGCCGAGCATGCCGCGCGCGAGCGCCAGGTTCACGAGCGCGCACACGTTGTCGACGCCGAAGCGATGCTGCGTGAGACCCATGCTCCATACGAACACGGCGCTCCGTGCCTGGGCGTAGACCGTCGCGAAGCGCGCCATCTCGCCGCGGTCGAGTCCGGCTTCGCGCTCGAGCACGTCCCACGACTGGAGAGCGAGGGCTTCGCGGAGGGCGGCGAAGCCGGTGGTGTGCGCCGCGATGAAGTCGGTGTCGAGGGCATCGCGCGCGATCAGCTCCTTCAAGACGCCGTTCATGAAGGCGCGGTCGCCGCCGATCTGTACCGGGAAGAAGTCGTCCATGAGCCGGGTGCCGAAGACGGCGCTGCGCGCGACCGACGGCACCCAATAGCGCTCGAGGCCGGGCTCACGGTACGGGTTCACCACCACGATCCGCGTGCCGGCCTGCTTGGCGTAGTGCATGTACTTGGTGCTGACCGGCTGGTTGTTGGCGAGATCGCTGCCCCAGACGACCAGCAGGTCGGTGCCGATCCAGTCCTTCAGCGAGCAGGTCGCGGCGCCGACGCCGAGCGTCTCCTTCATCGCCGTCGTGCTCGCCGCGTGACAGAGCCGCGCGTCGTTGTCGATGTGGTTGGTGCCGAGCGCGCGCGCGAGCTTCTGCGCCACGTAGTAGACCTCGTTGGTGAGGCCGCGCGAGGTGGTGAAGAACGCCAGGCGGTCGGGCGCCGCCGCGCGCAGGGCGTCGGCCGCGAGCCGCTCGGCCTCGTCCCAGCCGAGGCGGCGGAAGCCGCGGGCGCCGCGCTCGAGCAGCATCGGGAAGGGCAGGCGCCCGAGCGCGCGGAGCTCGGCGCTCGACAGGCGCCGCAGCCGCTCGACGTCCGCGAGGGCGGCGGCATCGAGCGCCGGCATGGTGTTCAAGCGCAGCAGCTCGAGACGCGTCATGCAGAGATGGACCCCGTCGATGACGTCGTCGCGCAGGCCGCGCGGCCCGAGCGCGCAGCCGTCGCAGACGCCGTCGCGCAGGATGCGCCACGCGAACGGCAGCTCGTCGCGGTTGCGCCACGCAACGCGCAGCATGTCGCGGAAGTGTCGCGGCTTGGCGGTGCCGAGACCGAAGGGCAGGGCGGCGCCGAGGCGTGCCCACCGTCCGTTGCCGCTCGCCTTCACGGCGCCTGGGAACGCTTGGCGAGCGGCCGCGGCGCTTTGCCGGTGCGGGCGATGGTGCGCTCGGTGAGATAGCGGGCGAAGTCATGCGGCCGCGCGTCGGCGGCGAGCGCGACCAGACGGCCGCGCTCCGCGAGCGTCAACGCTTGCCAGTCGACGAGCGAGATCTTGAGCGCGACCGCGTCGAGGACGGTGCGCACCGCGCGTGGAATGAACTCGAGGCTGTCGTCGGTGCGCGCCGTGACGCGGTCGGCGCCGGCGTAGACGTTGACGCTGCCGCCACGGACGAAGCCCGCGAGCGTCATGCCGGAGCGGACAGCGAGCGCGACGGCCATGCTCGACGGCGCCGACACCGCGGTGACGATCGGCACGCGCGCAACCAGCGCCTTCTGCACGATCTCGAAGCTGGCGCGCCCGCTCACCAGGAGCATCGCCGCCGCTTTGCCGGCGCCGCGATGGCGCAGGCGCCAGCCGAGGACCTTGTCGGTCGCGTTGTGGCGGCCGATGTCCTCGCGCGCGACGAGCAGGCTGCCGTCGACGTCGAAGAGCGCGGCGGCATGCAAGCCGCCGGTGGCGCGGAAGACGGGCTGTGCCGCCGCGAGCAGATCGGGCAAGCGCGCGATGGTCGCGGCGGCGACCGTCGGGCCGGCGTCGAGCGGCGGGTGCTCGCGGGTCAGCGTTTCGATCGTGCTCGCGCCGCACAGCCCGCAGCTCGCGGACGTCACCTGGTGGCGGGTGAGGCGGGCGCGGAGCTCGTCGATCGAATGCCGCACGCCGACGTCGACGACGTTCGCCAAGTCAGGCTCGTCGGGGTGGCGGGTGAACATGATCCGCTCGACCTCGTCCGCGCGCGTGATCACGCCCTCGCTCGTGAGCAGGCCGACGACGAGGTCCGCATCGTCGCCCGGCGTCCGCATCGTGATCGTCCAGCACCAGCCGTTCAGCCGGATCTCGAGCGGCTCCTCCACGGCGACCGCGTCGGTGCGCTGCTCGTCGGCCGCGCCGGATTGCAGTCGCAACACTCGGACGTCGGCTCCCAAGGCGCGCGCCGGCTCCCGGACGACGGTCGGTTTCGGCATCGGCGCGAAGATAGATTCGCCATCGCTCGGACACAATCGAGAACGGGTCGCCGATCCGGCGCGTGGAGCGCACGCCGGCGCGCGTGAAGTCGGCTCAGATCTCCGGCGCGGCGGCCCTGGCGCGGATCTGCCGGTCGGTGCGCGCGTCGAGCATCGCGAGCGTGCCGTTGAGCAGCTTCGCGGCCAGCCAGCGGAGCGGCTCGGGCGGCCAGGCGCGCTCCTTCCGCGCCAACGCCGCCTCGCTCGGATGCGCACGACCCTGCGCGCGCTCGGCGAGCATGGCGCCCATCAGCGTCGCCTGCGCGACGCCGTGGCCGGCGTAGCCGAAGCCGTAGAGCAGATTGCCGTGGGTGCCGCCGGCGCCGATGATCGGCAGGAAATCCAGGGTGAGGCCGATCCAGCCGCCCCAGAAGGCGTCGATCGGCACCGTCGCGAGCGCGGGGAAGCGTTCGCGAAACGCGCGCTCGACGATGCCGAACGCGGCGGGATCGTAGCCTTCGGGCAGGCGGCTGCCCCAGGCGTACCGCACGACCTTGGAGCCCCCGACGATCGTGCCGCGCACCGTCAGCCGATAGCTCTCGAGGATCTCGTGCGCGGTGTAGACGCCCTCGCGCCCGCGCCAGCCCAGCATGCCGAGTTGCGATGCGGAGAGCGGCGCGGTCTCGAAGAGCGACACACGAAGCGGCGCCAGCGCGCGCGGCTTCCACCCGAGCGCCGGCGTGTACGCGTTGGTCGCGATCAGCGCGCGGTCGGCGGTCACGGTGCCGGTCGGGCAGCGTACGCGAACGGGGGCGCCGTCCTCGAGCGTGTCGACCGCCGACTGCTCGAAGAGCCGCACGCCGCTCTCGAGCGCGCGGCGGCGGAGCGCCATGACGTAGCTGCCCGGATGAAGCGTGCCGCCGCGCTCCTCGAGGACGCCGCAGAGAAAGGCCGGCGGCAAGGCCCGCTCGCGCATCTGCGCGCTGGTGAGGAAGCGGACGTGGCCGCCGAGCGCGACCGCCGTCTCCGTGGCTTTGCGCAGGCGCGGCTCGTGCTTCGGGTGCACGCCTGCGAGCACGTTGCCGCTGGCGATGTAGTCGCACTCGATCGACAGCTCGTCGATCGTCCTCTCGGTGTACGCGACCGCGTCGTCGGCGAAGCGCACCAGCGCCTCGGCGCGCGCCCGGCCGAACAGCCGCAGCAGCGTCGGCAGATCCTTGCCGATCGTCGGCGTGAGATGGCCGGCGTTGCGCCCGCTCGCGCCGGCGCCGGCGAAGTCCCGCTCGACGACCGCAACGTCGATGCCCGCCGCCCGCAACGACAGGGCCGCCGAGAGGCCCGTGTAGCCGCCGCCGATCACGACGACGTCCGTCCGCAGATCGCCGGCGATCGACGGCTGCACGTCGACCGGTGCTTCGACCCACGGACTGATCGGGCGATAGGGGAACGGGCGCGTCATGCGGAATCGAGGTGCTGAGCGGTGATTTCCATGCTGATCGCGCGACGTGGAAGGCGCGCTGACATCAATCGTCTTGCGGGGTGGCTCGTGTCAACATCCGACGGCGCCTGCTCGCATCACGCGACGCCCGCGCGCGTCGTGCGCCGGCGCCGCCGGTCGACGTGGCGCGCTACGCTGCGGTTTCGCGACGTTTGGCGGCGGCGCCCCGCGTCGCGGTGGCACGCCTGGCCGCCGTCGGGCTCCCGAAGGGAAGCGCCGGGGCGGCGGTCCTTGCGACACGCGCCACCAAGCGCCACGAGTTCAGCCGGCCGACGTCGAACGACCAGGTATCGACCACGCGCAAGGCCCAGGTGCCGCGCAGACGCTTGCCGACGAAGGCACGTAGGGCCGGCAGCTCGGCGACGGTGTACACCTTGCGCAGGTCGTCCGTCGCGCCGCCGGTGTGATCGTGGAGCGTCACCGCCGTGCCGTCCGGCGCCGTGACGTCGATGCGCAAGTCGCCGATGAAGCTGTGCGTGACGTCGACCGCGATGCGGATGTCGGCGACGTTACCGTCGCGGTCGACCACGAGCTTGCTCGAGATCGGCGTCCCGTCGTCGGGAATCGACATACTCCGGCGCGCCGTCTGGTCGACGAGCGCTGCCTCGCTCGGCGCCGCCGCCGTCACCGCTCGGAGCGCGTTCACCTTGCCGTGGCCGAACCACAGGCTGAAGCCGTCGGTG
Source organism: Binatia bacterium (assembly GCA_041485125.1). Classification (GTDB taxonomy): domain Bacteria; phylum Desulfobacterota; class Binatia; order UTPRO1; family UTPRO1; genus JBGPIT01. The sequence goes on from JBGPIT010000193.1 coordinate 6,966, forward strand.
AAGTCGCCGCGCTCGTTCACGGCGGTTTCCGACTCGATCGTGAGATCGCGATCGGCGGTGTCCTGGAGCATGCGTTTGACGTCCGACGCCGACAGGCCCGGGTTGCGCGAGAGCACGAGGCCGCAGACGCCGGCGACCGTCGGCGTCGCGCTCGAGGTGCCGCCGAAGGCGTCGGTGTAGCGGGAGCCCGGCGTGAAGTCGCTACGGCGGCCGAAGCCCTCGTTGTCGATCGTGACGACGCTGCGGCCGTGCGGCGTCACTTGCCTGAGGTCGTCCCAGTTGTCGGTGGGCGCGCAGACGCTGATCTCGTGACCCCACGACGAGTAGCACGACCGGGTCTTCAATGAGGTGCAGGCGCTCACCGTGATCACGTCGGGGTGGCCGGCGAGCCAGCGGTCGACCGGACCTTCGTAGCTCTGCACCGTACCGGCCTCGTCGAGGAAGCGGTAGGTGCGGGTGTTGGCGAGATCCCTGACCGGGCAATTGTTGTTGCCGGCCGCGACGCAGATGACGAGACCCTTGCCACGCCGCCCGCCGGTGCGCGTCAGGCGCGCCACGGCGGCGCTGAATGCCTGGCTCATCGGCACGTCGCCCGGACCGTAGCCCCAGGAGCAGGAGACGACGTCGGCGTCACGCGAGATCCGGTCGAAGAGCTGAATCATCGCATCGTCGTCGAAGCTGAGCGGGAACCGCACCGCGAGGAACGCGCATCCGGGCGCAACGCCGACGGTGCCCTGGCCGTTGATCTCCGCCAGCGCGACGCCGGCGCACGGCGTGCCGTGATAGTCGCCCGCCTTCGGCAGCACGTCGTCATCGAAGACGACATGGTTGGCGCTGAGGCGCGCGTTCAAACGCCCGACGATCTTGCCCGGTCCTTGGAAATCGGGGTGCGTGACGTCGAAGCCGTCGTCGGCGACCGCGATCACGACGTCGCGCGAGCCGCGGGTGATCTCCCAGGCCTCCGGCGCGAAGATGCCGGCGCCGAGCGCCAGGTCCGCCGCCGCCGCGGGCGACGAGAGGTGCCACTGCTTCGCGAACAGCGTGTCGCCGGGGATGAAGGCGAAACGCTGCAGGCGGCGCACCAGGTTGGGCTCGGCGTACTCCACCTCCTCGCGCTGCGCGGCACTGTTCGCCGTCTTGATCGGGTTCTTGCCGGTCGCCGTCGTGACCCGTACCAGCAACGTGTCGTCGCCGAGGTCGCGCACCAGCTCGAGATGCTCCTCGCGCAGGAGCCGCTCGAGCGCGGCTCCGGTCGTGCCGGGCTTGAACTTGATGAAGAAGGTGTCGGTGATGAGGTACTCCGAGGCCGGATCGGCGCTGGCGCGGTAGACGTGGTGCACGACGTTGTCGGCCTCGCGCAGGCGCGCCATTGCCGCGTCGCGCTCTTCGGCCGGAACCGTTGCGTGCATCAGCCCCGGCGCCACCCGGCCGACGTCCGCCAACGCGACGCCGGCGCGATCGGCGGCGCCGCGCGCCGCCTCGGGATCCGCGGCGTGCACCGTGATCTCGGTTGCCGCCTCGGCAATGGGGATTTTGCGACCGCCCTGCCAAAAATAGTCGCTCGTCGGCATGGTGGGTTCCTCCTGTTCGACCGCGCGACTCTCACGGTGGCGTGAAGGCGGTCAAGAACGCCGGGCAGCGGCGATCCGATGATGCGTCAGGATGAATCAGAGAATCGCGTGAAGGCGGAACCAAGGCGGCGTCGCGGGAGCGCGCGGAACGGTCAGGTCGGCGTCTTCGGCCAAAGGTGTTGCAGCGTCTCGTAGTCGGCCGGTGTATTCCGCGCGCGGAAGCTGACGGCTTCCGGATCGACGCCGCGCAGCTCCGATGAGTGCAATGGCCTCGCCTGCGTATATCGGTTCGGCGTATTCGAGAATCGCGAAGCTACCGTTTGACCATTCCGACAAACCATCGGGACCCGCCAGGAGGGCTGGCGTTTATGATTGTTCAGCATCAGCTTCAATGGGGCCGCGCTCGTGTGAGCGCGGAAATTGAGGAGGGCCGCATGACGTCCCCCGCACTCGCATTCGCTTCAATGGGGCCGCGCTCGTGTGAGCGCGGAAATCTCACGACGCTCACCAAGAACATCGCCATCCCCTACGAGCTTCAATGGGGCCGCGCTCGTGTGAGCGCGGAAATCACGACTGCATGCCTCGTCCCGGTAGCTTCCTACCATGGCTTCAATGGGGCCGCGCTCGTGTGAGCGCGGAAATTCGGGCTGGTAATACTGCGGTCCGCGCTGGCCCAGTGTGCTTCAATGGGGCCGCGCTCGTGTGAGCGCGGAAATCGGAAGCCGTCGATCTCACCGCCGCGCGCGACCATGCGGCTTCAATGGGGCCGCGCTCGTGTGAGCGCGGAAATCGGA
>JBGPIT010000194.1:0-9317 GCA_041485125.1 Binatia bacterium
CTACAGACCTACGTCGAACGCGCGTTTGCCGCCTCCCCCGATCGGCCGCTCCTGCTCGACCGTTTCCTCGAGGACGCCGTCGAGGTCGACGTCGATGCCGTCAGCGACGGGCGCGAGGTCGTGATCGGCGGGATCATGGAGCATATCGAGCGCGCCGGCGTGCACTCCGGCGACAGCGCCTGCGCGCTGCCGCCGATCTCGATCCCGCCGCCGGTGCAGGACGAGATCCGGCGCCAGACCGTCGCGCTCGCGCGCGAGCTCGGCGTCGTCGGCCTGATGAACGTGCAGTATGCGGTGCAGCGCGACCGGGTCTTCATCCTCGAGGTCAACCCGCGCGCGTCGCGCACGGTGCCGTTCGTGAGCAAGGCGATCGGCGTGCCGCTCGCGAAGATCGCGGCGCGCGTCATGGCGGGGCGGACGCTCGCGGAGCTCGGCTTCACGCGCGAGATCGTGCCGCGCCACGTGAGCGTGAAAGAGGCGGTCTTCCCGTTCCTCAAGTTTCCCGGCGTCGACGTCGTGCTCGGGCCGGAGATGAAATCGACCGGCGAGGTCATGGGCATCGGCGACACCTTCGGCGTCGCGTTCGCCAAAGCGGAGATCGCCGCCGGCACGGTGTTGCCGCTCGGCGGCCGCGCCTTCATCAGCGTGCGGCCGGAGGATCGCGCCGGCGCCCGCGCGGTCGCCACGCGGCTCGCGTCGCTCGGCTTCGAGGTGCTCGCGACCCGCGGCACCGCGGCGGAGATCGCGGCCGAGGGGATTCCCGTCGAGACCGTGAACAAGGTCTTCGAGGGCAGCCCGCACGTCGTCGACGCGCTCGAGAGCGGCACGATCCACCTGGTGATCAATACGCCGCAGCCGGACGCGCAGGCGCTTGCCGACTCGTTCTCCATCCGCCGTACCGCGCTCGAGCGGAAGATCCCGTACTTCACGACCATGGCCGCGGCGCACGCTGCGGCGGAGGCGGTCGCCGCGCTCAAGCACGATCGTCTCACCGTGAAGGCGCTGCAGGACTATCACCCCTCACGTTGAGGCCCAGCGCTGGAGGAGACAACGCATGCGGAAGCTCATCAACCCGCCGGGCACCGAGGGCATTTACGCCAGCTGGCATTTCTCGCAGGCGGTGCGCGCGGGAAATCTGGTGTGGGTCTCGGGGCAGGTCGGCATGGACGACAAGGGAATCGCCGACGGCATCGAGGCGCAGGCGCGCGCCGCGTTCCGCAATCTGGTGCGCGTCCTCGACGCGGCCGGCGCGTCGCTCCGCGACGTCGTCGAGATCGTCACCTTTCACCGTGCCATGGGTGACATGGCGGCGTTCGCGAAGGTGAAGGACGAGTTCTTTCCCGAGAACTATCCGGCGTGGACCGCGGTCGGGGTGACGGCGCTCGCGCTGCCCGAGCTGTTGGTCGAGATCCGCGCCACCGCCGCGATCGCGACCGACTGAGACCGTTCCGATCGCACGCAGGGCGCCCCGTCGGCGGCGGCGCTGACGGTTGCGCCGTGAGCGTGGCCGGCGCGCTTGCGTCGTGACGGCGGACCCGATCCTCGCTATCGTCGGGTCCTCGTGACGCCGCTCGAAGATCTGCTCCGCACCCTCGAGCCACCGCTCGCGTACCTCGCCGGGGCGCCGCACCAGCTCGGGCGCGCCGCGCTCCCGATGCGTGCGCTGCACGAGAAGCTCGCCCGCACCGTCGAGTCGGCGCACGACGAGACCGTCCGGCGCGCGCTCGTCGAGATCGAGGCCTTGCTCGAGCAGCTCGCGGCCGCGCGCCCGCAGCCGCGCGACACCGCCGAGACCGCGGGCTCGGTATCGTCCGACTCGAGCCGATCGCCCGCGCCCAGCGCGGAGCTGCGGCGGATGCTCGAGCTGGTGGCGCTGCTCAAGGCTCGGCCCGCGACATTGCCGGCCGCTCGCTACCGACGAACGGACGCGCCGGTCCAGGCGCAGCTCGAGGCGCTCCGCATGCCCGTGCAATACGTGAAGGGCGTCGGTCCGCGACGGGCCGAGCAGCTCGAGAAGTTCGGTCTCGCGACCGTCGAAGCGCTGCTCTTCCACCTGCCGTTCCGCTACGAGGACCGGCGCGACGTGCGCACGATCGGCGGCATCGTGAGCGGCGAGGAGGCGACGATCGAGGCCGTGCTGGTCGCGGTCGAGGAGCGCTTCGCGGGACGGCGCCGGCGCGTCCTGGAGGCGGTCGCCGAAGACGCGAGCGGACGGATCGCGCTGGTGTGGTTCAACCAGCTGCACTTCTTCCGCTCGCGGTATCGGGCCGGACAGCGCGTGCTGCTGCACGGCAAGCCCGAGCCGCTCCGCCAGGCACCGCTGGGTGCCGGCCGCATGGCGCACCGGATCGTCCATCCCGAGATCGAGGTGCTCGAAGGCGACGAGAGTGCCGAGCTCGGGCGCGTCGTGCCGGTCTACGAGAAGCCGACCGGCATGCCGGCAGGTGCGATGCGCCGGATCGTCCACAGCGCCCTCGAGCACTACGCCGCGCGCGTGCCGAGCGCGATCCCGGCCGCCATCGCGGCGGAGCGCCGCTTGCTCGACCTGCACGAGGCGCTCGTCCAGGTGCACCAGCCGCCGGCCGACGCCGACGTCGAGGCGCTCACGGCCGCGACCTCCGCCGGCCATCGCGCGATCGTCTACGACGAGCTCTTCTACCTTCAGCTCGGCCTCGCGATCCGCAAGAGCGCGATCACGCGCGAGCCGGGCATCGCCTTCTCGACCGCCGCGCCGCGCGCGGCACAGCTCGCGACCGTGCTGCCATTCGCGTTCACCGGCGCGCAGCGGCGGGTGATCGGCGAGATCGAGCACGACATGGCGGCGCCGTGGCCGATGCACCGCTTGGTGCAAGGCGACGTCGGCAGCGGCAAGACGGTGCTCGCGCTGCACGCGGCGCTGATCGCGATCGACAACGGCTACCAGGCGGCCCTGATGGCGCCGACCGAGCTCCTCGCCGAGCAGCACTGCGAGACCATTCGCCGCCTCGCCGCCCCGGTCGGCTTGAAGGTCGCGATCCTCACCGGCGCGGTGCAAGGCAAGCTGCGCGGCCGCACCGAGCGTGCCATCGCCCGCGGCGACGTCGAGCTCGTGATCGGAACCCACGCGCTGATCCAGGAGGGCGTGGCGTTCCAGCGCCTCGGCCTCGGCGTCATCGACGAGCAGCACCGCTTCGGCGTCATGCAGCGCGCGATGCTGAAGCGTCACGGCACGAACCCCGACATTCTGCTCATGACCGCGACGCCCATTCCACGGACGCTCGCGCTCACGCTCTACGGCGATCTCGACGTCTCGGCGCTCGACGAGCTCCCGCCCGGGCGGCGGCCGATCGTGACCCGCGTCCATCATCAGAATCAGCGCGACCGCGTCTTCGAGCTGGTGCGCCGCGAGCTCGATCAAGGGCGGCAAGCGTACTTCGTCTACCCGTTGGTGACCGAGTCCGAGAAAACCGATCTCCTCGATGCGACCCGAATGGCCCGCGACCTGGCCGCCGGGCCGCTCGCCGGGTTTCGCATCGGCCTGGTGCATGGGCAGATGCGTGCCGACGAGAAGGACGACGTCATGCGCCGCTTCCGTGCCGGCGATCACCAGGTGCTGGTATCGACGACGGTGATCGAGGTCGGTATCGACGTACCCAACGCCACCGTCATGGTGATCGAGCACGCCGAGCGCTTCGGGCTCGCGCAGCTTCATCAGCTGCGCGGCCGCGTCGGGCGTGGCGAGCACCGCTCGCTCTGCTTCCTGGTCGCGTCGTACGCGCGCGGCGATCAGGCGCGGGAACGTCTGCGCGTCATGGAGGACACCACCGACGGATTCCGCATCGCCGAGAAGGATCTCGAGCTCCGCGGCCCCGGCGAGTTTCTCGGCACGCGCCAATCGGGCCTGCCGGACTTTCGCGCCGCCAACTTGCTGCGTGACGGCGCGATTCTGCGCGACGCTCGCGACGACGCCGCCGCCTGGCTGGTGCGCGACCCGGCGCTCGGCTCCGAGGAGTCGGCGGTGCTCCGCGAGGTGCTCGCCGAGCGTTGGGCCGGACGCCTCGAGCTCGCGCGGGTCGGCTGAAAGCCCGCGCTGCCGGCGCGACACGACGCCTTCGGCGGTGTCTTCCAGCGCTGGCGATTCGCGCTGATTTCGATCGAGCGGATCGCGTAAGATCGCGTCTTGCCTTTCAAAGTATGCACCGGTATCGTCGGCGCCGTGTGCGTTTGAGGTCGTGCGCCGACGTCAAAACCGCTCGACGGTTCGATGTCGAAACCGCTCGATCGGGGGGAAAGGGGTGGAGTCATGAAGATCCGCGCGCAGGTGGTGGTGATGGCAGTCGTGCTGGGCATCGCCGCGACTGCGGGTGCGCAGCCCGGAACGGCCTTTCTCGAGGGGCACGGCGGCGCGTTGATCCCGGTCGGTCATTTCAACAAAGAGCAGAATCCCGGGGGCGCATACAGCATCGCCGCGGGCTACGAGTTCACGAGCTTTCTCGACGGGCTCGTGGAGTTCACCCACTCCTTCAACGACACGGACGATTTCCATTTCCGCACCACGCAGTTCACGGCCAGGTCCGATGAGGTGGCGCAGAATTTCATCGTCAGCACCGGCCCGCGCATCAACTTCGCGTCGTCGGACTACCCGGTCCGTCCGTACATGGTGGCGCAAGTCGGCTGGTATCATTTCGCGCGATTCAACAGCATCGAGGTGAACCACGTGCGGATCCTCGACGACGAGGACATCGACGCCGTCGGCCTGCAGGGCGGCCTCGGCATCGAAGGCACCATCCTCTCCGTCACCGAGCACCGCGGCGATCGTTATCCGCTCCTGGACGTCACGCTCGGCGTCGAGGGCGTCTACCACCAGACGTTCATTCCCAACCGTCCCGACAAGCAGATGGTGACGGCGATGGCTACGCTCGGCTTCCGCTTCTGAGCCCGCGATGACCGCTCCCGTACCGGGGCCGCGGCTCCCGGGCTGGGCGGCGAAAAAACGAGGCATCCTGCGCGAGGCGCGTCCGCTCCGACGCGTGCTGCGGGAGCTGAACCTCCAGACCGTCTGCGAGTCGGCGCGCTGCCCGAACATCGGCGAGTGCTTCTCCCGCCCGACCGCGACCTTCATGATCGCCGGCACGCGCTGTACCCGGCGGTGCGGCTTCTGCGCCGTCGAGACCGCGCGCCCGGCGCCGCTCGACCCGGCCGAGCCCGCGCGCATCGCCGAGGCGGCGCGCCGGATGGGCCTCCGCCACGTGGTCGTGACGGCGGTGGCGCGTGACGATCTCGAGGATGGCGGCGCCGGACACTTCGCGGCGACGATCCGAGCGCTCCGCGACGCGGTGCCGGCGGCGCGCGTCGAGGTCTTGACGCCCGACTTCAAGGGTGACGAGTCGCCGCTCCGGACCGTCCTCGAGGCGCGACCCGACGTCTTCAACCACAACGTCGAGACCGTCCCGCGTCTGAGCCGTACCGTCCGTCCGCAAGCGAGCTACCGGCGCTCGATCGACGTCCTCGCGCACGCCAAGGCGATCAGTCCCGCGACGGTGACGAAGTCGGGCCTGATGCTCGGCCTCGGTGAGGCCGCGGACGAGGTCGAGGCGGTCATGAGAGACCTGCGCGGTGCGCAATGCGACCTGCTCACGATCGGACAATACCTGCAGCCGACGCGCGCGCACCTGCCGGTGGTCGAGTACGTCGCTCCTCAGATGTTCACCGAATATGCTAGGGTCGGTCGCATGATGGGTTTTCGGCACGTCGCGTCCGGTCCGTTCGTGCGCAGCTCGTACCACGCCGACGAGGCGCTCTAGAGAAAGGCCCCATGGACTTTCCCCGCATCAAGAGGCTCCCGCCCTACGTCTTCAACATCATCGGCGACCTGAAGCAGGTCGCCCGGCGAGCCGGCGAGGACATCATCGACCTCGGGATGGGCAATCCCGACGGCGCGACGCCACCGCACGTGGTGCAGAAGCTGATCGAAGCGGCGGCAAAGGTGCCGAATCACCGCTATTCCGTGTCGCGCGGCATCTACAAGCTGCGGCTCGCGATCTGCGATTGGTACCGCCGCCGCTACGGCGTCGAGCTCGATCCCGACTCCGAGGCGATCGCGACGATCGGCTCCAAGGAGGGCATCGGCCACCTTTCGCTGGCGATCCTCGGCCCCGGCGACGTCGTGCTCTGCCCGAGCCCGACGTATCCGATCCATCAATACTCCGTGATCATCGCGGGCGGCGATCTGCGCTCGGTGCCGCTCGTCGCCGGTGAGGACTTCTTCGCGCACCTGCAAGACGCCGTGAAGCAGGCGTGGCCGAAGCCGAAGCTCCTGATCCTGAACTTCCCGCACAACCCGACCACCGAGGTCGTGACCATCGACTTCTTCCACCAGATCGTCGACTTCGCGCGCGAGCACTCGATGCTGGTCGTGCACGACTTCGCCTACGCCGACATCACCTTCGACGGCTACGAGCCGCCGAGTTTTCTACAGGTGCCGGGCGCGATCGACGTCGGCGTCGAGTTCTTCTCGCTCTCGAAGAGCTACAGCATGGCGGGCTGGCGCGTCGGCTTCGCCGTCGGCAACCGCGAGATGATCCACGCGCTCGCGCGCATCAAGAGCTATCTCGACTACGGCATGTTTCAGCCGGTGCAGATCGCCGCGATCGCCGCGCTGAACGGCCCGCAAGAGTGCGTGCGCGAGAACGCCGAGCGCTATCAGCATCGCCGCGACGTGCTGTGCGAAGGCCTCGCGCGCGTGGGCTGGGAGATTCCCAAGCCGAAGGCGACGATGTTCGTCTGGGGCCGCATTCCGGAGCCGTACCGCGCGATGGGATCGATCGAGTTCTCGAAGTTCCTCCTCAAGGAAGGCAAGGTAGCGGTCTCGCCAGGGATCGGCTTCGGCGATTACGGCGACGAGTACGTGCGCTTCGCGCTGATCGAGAACGAGCACCGGACGCGCCAGGCGGTCCGCGGCGTCCGCAAGGCCTTCGGCGGTGCGCTCGCCCCGGCCGAGCCGAGCGCCGGCGTCGGCTGACCCGCAGCTCTCGACGTACGCCGAACGGATGGCCGCCGCGCGTGAGATCCGTGCCGGGCTGATCGGCTTTGGCACGATCGGGACCGGTGTCGTGACGCTGCTGCAGCGACGCGCCGCCGCGATCGATGCCCGGCTCGGCGCGCGCCTGCGGCTCGTCCGCATCGCCGACGTCGACACCAAGCGCGACCGCGGCGTGCGGCTGCCGAAGGGCATGCTCGTCGGCGACGCCGCGCAGGTCCTCGACGCCGCCGACATCGACGTCGTGATCGAGCTCATGGGCGGCTACGAGCCGGCACGCGGCTTCGTGCTGCGCGCGATCGAGAGCGGCAAGAGCGTCGTCACCGCCAACAAGGCCCTACTCGCCGTCCACGGCAAGGAGATCTTCCGCGCTGCCGCGCGCCGCAAGGTCGACGTCGGCTTCGAGGCGAGCGTCGGCGGCGGCATTCCGATCGTGCGCGTGCTGCGGGACGGCGTCGTCGCCGACGAGACCCTCGCCGTGCACGGCATCGTGAACGGCACCTGCAACTACATCCTCTCGACGATGAGCGAGCAGGGGACGGAGTTCGCGTCCGCGCTCGCCGAGGCGCAAGCCGCGGGCCTCGCGGAGGCCGACCCCAGCTTCGACGTCGACGGCATCGACTCGGCGCACAAGCTCGTGATCCTGGCCGCGCTCGCCTTCGGCGCCGAGGTCCGGCTACGCGACATCTTCACCGAGGGCATCCGCCGCATCGACGCGATCGACGTCGCCTTCGCGCGCGAGCTGGGCTACGTGGTGAAGCTGCTCGCGATCGCGACCCGCGTCGGCGAGCGCCTCGCGGTCCGCGTCCATCCGGCGCTGGTGCCGCAGGCCCACGTCCTCGCGGGTGTCGGCGGCGCGTTCAACGCGATCTACCTCGAGGGCGAGGCGCTCGGCTCGACCATGTACTACGGGCTCGGCGCCGGCATGATGCCGACCGCGACCGCCGTCGTCGCCGACCTGATCGAGATCGCGCGCAACCGCCTCACCGGCGCGTCGGCACGGGTCCCTCCGCTCGGCGTGCCGTCGATCGAGCGCCTGCCGATCGTGCCGATCGGCGAGCTCGTGACCGCATACTACTTGCGCATCATGGCCCGCGACCGCCCCGGCGTCCTTGCAGACATTGCTGGCATCCTCGGACGGCACCGGATTAGTATAGCGACCGTGATGCAGCGAGGCCGCAGCGCCGACGAGGTGGTGCCGATCGTGATCAAGACGCACGAGGCGCACGAGCGCGACGTGCAGGCTGCGCTCACACGGATCGGCCGCATGGCCGCCGTCAAAGGAAAGCCGATCTGCCTCCGCATCGAGGAGCAGCTCGCGTGAGCGTCGTCCGGGTGGAAAGGCACTGATGGATCGCAACCTCGCGCTCGAGATGGCCCGCGTGACCGAGGCCGCGGCGCTCGCGTCGGCCCGCTACATGGGGCGCGGCGACGAGGCCGGCGCCGACGAGGCCGCAGTCGCGGCGATGCGGCGGGTCTTCAACGCGATTCCCGTGAGCGGCAAGGTCGTCATCGGCGAGGGCACGCAGGAGCAGACCGAAGCGCTCTACGTCGGCGAGGAGGTCGGCAGCGGCGGCGCCACCGTGAGCGTCGCGCTCGACGCCCTCGAAGGCGCGAGCATCTGCTCCACCGGTGGGCCGGGCGCTCTCTCGATCATCGCCGTCGCCGAGTCCGGCGTCTTCTTCGATTGCCCCGACACCTACATGGAGAAGATCGCCGTCGGTCCGGAAGGTCGCGGCGTCATCGACCTCGACCGCTCGCCGACCGACAATCTGAAGGCGCTCGCCGAGGCGAAGGGTGTCTACGTCGAGGACCTCACGGTCGTGATCCTCGAGCGCCCGCGCCACGCGAAGCTCATCCGCGAGGTGCGCCAAGCGGGCGCGCGCGTCAAGCTGCTCGGCGCGGGCGATCTCTCCGCCGCCCTCGCGACCGCGCGCCCCGCCGCGGGCGTCGACGTCCTGATGGGAGTCGGCGGCGGTCTCCAGGGCGTGTTGGCGGCTGCCGCCCTCCGCTGCGCCGGCGGCGACATGCAGGCGAGGCTCGCGCCGCTCACCCAGGACGAGGTCGACCGGTGCTACGCGCACGGCATCACCGACCTCAAGCGCAAGTACCTCCTCGACGAGCTCGTTGCCGGCGACGTGATGTTCGCCGCAACCGGCGTCACCACCGGCGACTACTTGGAAGGCGTCCGCTTCTTCCGCGGCGGGGCGACCACGAACTCTGTGGTCATGCGCTCGCAAACCCGCACGGTGCGATATCTCCACACCACCCACCACTTCGACTTCAAACCCGTCTATTA
>JBGPIT010000195.1:0-9278 GCA_041485125.1 Binatia bacterium
CGCCGAGCGCCTTCCCGAAGTGCGCGCGTCGGCCTTCGCCTACGGCCGCGCGGTACCGTCGACGACGATCCCGCTCCTCGCGAGCACCGGATGCCCCTACCGCTGCGAGTTCTGCATCGACTGGGACGCGCCCTACCGTCTGCTCTCGCTCGATCGTCTCGCCGCCGACCTGCGCTTCGCCGCGACGCGCTTCCCCGGCACGATGGTCGGCTTCCACGATCCCAACTTCGCGGTCAAGTTCGACGCGGTCCTCGACGTCATGGAGACGATGCCACCGCACGCGCGCAGTCCCTACCTCGCCGAGACCTCGCTCTCGGTCTTGCACGGCGCGCGGGTGCGCCGGCTCCGTGAGACCAACTGCGCCTCGATGGCGCCGGGCGTCGAGAGCTGGAGCGACTATTCGGCGAAGGCCGGCGTCGGCACGACGACCGGACGCGAGAAAGTCGAACGGCTCGTCGACCATTTTCGCGCCCTCGCGCAGCACGTGCCGTATGTGCAGGCGAACTTTCTCTTCGGTCTCGACGACGACGCCGGCGACGAGCCGATCGCGCTGACGAAGGCGTTCATGAGCGCGACCCCCTCGGTGTGGCCGGTCGTCAACATCCCGCATCCCTTCGGCGGCACGCCGCTCTTCGCGCGCTACCTGGAGGAGGGGCGCATCCTGAGCGGCATGCCGCTCAGCTTCTACTACTCACCGTACCTGGTCACGACCTTGCGGCACTACGGCGCCGGCGAGTTCTATCGGCGGATGATCGATCTCTTCGAGCACTTTACCGCGCCCGCCATGCTGGCACGCCGGCTGCGGGCGGCGACGAGCCCGTTCGTGGGTCTCGTGCACCTGGTCCGTACCCGCATCAAGCGCGGGCGGATCGCGGCGTTTCACCGGCTCGTCGAGCTCCTCGAGCACGACCGTCACTTCCGGGCGTTTCACGACGGCGAGTCGAGCGTCCTACCCGAGCTCTACCACGCCGAGTACGAGCGCATGCTGGGACCGTTCGCGAGCCTGATGTCGCGCGCCGAGCGCACGCCGGTGCTCGGCGAGGCGACGCGCACACGCGCCGCCGGCGCGGCGTCCTGAGCGCGGGCACGGCGTTCACACGCCGTCGGCCGTGACGATCAGGCGGCGTGGTGCGCTTCGAGGAAGCGCTCGGCGTCGATCGCGGCCATGCAGCCGGTGCCGGCCGCGGTCACGGCCTGGCGGTACGTCCGGTCTTGGACGTCGCCGCACGCGAACGCGCCCGGCACGTTCGTCGCGGTCGTCCGCTCTTGCGTGATGATGTAGCCGTACTGATCCATCTCGATCTGGCCCTCGAAGAGCTTCGAGTTCGGGATGTGGCCGATCGCCATGAAGACGCCGTCGGTGTCGACACGCTTGCGCTCGCCGGTCTCGACGTTGTGGAGCGTGACGCCGACGACGCCGAGGCCCTTCGGCTCGCCGTGGATCTCCTCGATGACCGACTTCCAGATGAAGTCGATCTTCGGGTTGTCGAGCGCGCGCTGCTGCATGATCTTCGACGCGCGGAGATCGCTGCGACGATGAACGACGCTCACCTTGTCGGCGAACTTGGTGAGGAAGTTGGCCTCCTCCATCGCGGTGTCGCCGCCGCCGACGACCATCACGCGCTTGTCCTTGAAGAAGAAGCCGTCGCAGGTGGCGCAGGCCGAGACGCCGTAGCCCATGAGCCGCTTCTCGGACTCGATGCCGAGGAGCTTCGCCTGCGCGCCGGTCGCGATGATGAGGGTGTCGGCGAGATAGGTGGTGCCGCTTGCGAGCGTCAGCTGGAACGGCCGCGCCTTCAAGTCGACCTTCGTGACCTCGCCGAAGAGATAGTGGGTTCCGAAGCGCTCCGCCTGCTTCTTGAAGAGCTCCATGAGCTCGGGACCGAGGATGCCGCCGGGGAAGCCGGGGTAGTTCTCGACGTCGGTGGTGATCGTGAGCTGGCCGCCCGGCTGGGCGCCTTCGATGACGAGCGGCTCGAGGTTGGCGCGCGAGGCGTAGAGCGCGGCGGTGTGGCCCGCCGGTCCGGAGCCGATGATGACGACCTTGTAGCGCGTGCGTTCTGCCATCGGCGAACCGTAGTGAGCGCTGGCTGGCATTGCAAGGACGCGTCGGCTCGACGGTTTGTCATGGCACGTGTCGGACTCTAGAGTGCGCGCCGATGCCCTCACGCGCACGCCGGCCGAAGCTCTCGCACGTCGACGCGAAGGGTCGCGCGCGCATGGTCGACGTCGGCGGCAAGGCGATCACCGCGCGGAGCGCGCGCGCCGGCGCCTCGATCCGCATGCAACCGGCGACGTTGCGGTTGATCGCGCGCGGCGGCATGCCGAAGGGCGACGTCCTCGCGGTCGCGCGCATCGCCGGCATCGCGGCCGCGAAGCGCACGCCCGAGCTGATCCCGCTCTGCCATCCGTTGCTGCTCTCGTATATCGAGGTCGAGCTCACCCCCGACGCGGCGCGCGGCACGATCGAGGTCGAGGCCGAGGTCCGGCTCGACGGCCGTACCGGTGCCGAGATGGAGGCCCTCACCGCCGCGTCGGTTGCGGCGCTGACGGTCTACGACATGTGCAAGGCGGTCGACCGCGCGATCGAGATCACCGACCTCCGCGTGCTCGAGAAGCGTGGCGGGAAGAGCGGCGTCTACGTGCGCGACGGGGATTCGTCCAGAGCGCGTCCCGATGGCGCGCGCGCCGGGGCTCCTCGTAGCCGGCGCGTCGCGCGCACCTAGCTCGGGCGGATGCGATGCGCGTCGTCCTCAAACCCGGACGTGATCACGCGGTCCGCCAAGGTCATCCCTGGATCTACTCCGGCGCGATTGCCGCGGTCGAGGGCGAGGGCGAGCGCGGCGCGGTCGTCGAGGTGGTCGCCGCCGACGGCCGGCTGCTCGGCCGCGGCATGTGGAACGACCGCACCAGCATCGCCGTCCGCATGCTCGCGCGCGGCGCGGAGGCGATCGACGACGCCTTCGTCGCGCGCCGGATCGAGACGGCGCGCCGCCTACGGGCGGTGTTCCGCGATACCGACGCGTGGCGCCTCGTGAACGGCGAGGGCGATCTCTTCCCCGGCCTCGTCGTCGATCGCTATGGCGACTTCCTCGCCTGTCAGCTCCTGACCGCGGGCGCCGATCTCCTGAAGCCGTCGATCGTGAAGGCGCTCGAGAGCGTCGTCGCGCCGCGCGGGATCTTCGAGCGCAGCGAGGGCAACGTGCGCACCGCGGAAGGCCTGACCCGCACCAGCGGTGTCCTCGCCGGCGAGGAGCCGCCGCCGCAGCTCGAGATCACCGAGAGCGGACGGCGCTACCTCGTCGACGTGCGGAGCGGGCAGAAGACCGGCTTCTATCTCGACCAGCGGCCGAACCGTGATCGAGTCGCGGCGCTCGCCGCCGGCCGCCGCGTGCTCAATCTGTTCGCGTACACGGGCGGCTTCAGCGTCGCGGCCGCCGCCGGCGGCGCGTCCCACGTCGTCTCCGTCGACAGCTCGGCCGCCGCGCTCGTGCAGGCCGAGGCCACCTGGGCGCTGAACGGCTTTCAGTCCGAGCGCGCCCGCTTCGTGCACCAAGACGTCTTCGCGTTTCTCCGAGCCTCGCCCGAGCCGGCCGATCTCGTCGTTCTCGATCCGCCGCCGTTCGCGCGCCGCCGCGCCGATCACGATCGCGCGCTCACCGGCTACAAGGAGATCAACGTGCAAGCTCTGCGACTCTGTGCGCCCGAGGCGTTCATGCTGACGTTCAGCTGCTCGCAGCACGTCGGCGAAGCGGACTTCACCGGCGCGGTCACGGCGGCCGCCGCGGACGCCGGCCGCGACTGCCAGATCCTCGAGCGTCTCGGGCCGGGCCTCGATCATCCGCAGCTGCTTGCGCACCCCGAGGGACGCTACTTGAAGGGGCTCTTGCTGCGCATCCTGGGCGAGGGACGGTCGCGATGAGCGCCGCGCCTCGGTGGCGGCGCGGCCTCGGCGACCGCATCGGAAAGACCGCCGCCTCGTACGCGCTCTGGGCGATCATCATGCTCACCTGCCCGATCTTCTTCATCGGCGCGCTGCTGGTGTGGGCGGTGACGGTGCCGTTCGATCGGCGCCTCCGCGCGCTGCACCTCTACTCGTGCGCGTGGGCGTCCTTCTACTCGTACATCTTCCCGTTCTGGAGCGTGCGCGTGCGCGGGCGCGCGCGGCTGCGCGACGCCGGCGCGGTGGTGATCATCTCGAACCACCAGTCGCTGGTCGACATCCTCGTCCTCTTCCGGCTCTACACGCACTACAAGTGGGTCTCGAAGTCGGAGATCTTCCGGCTGCCGTTCGTCGGCTGGAACATGGCGTTGAACCGCTACATCCGCATCCGCCGCGGCGACTCCGCCGACGCGAGCCGGATGATGGTGTGCTGTGGAGAGGCGCTCGAGAGCGGCAGCTCGGTGATGATGTTCCCCGAGGGGACGCGCTCGCCCGACGGCGAGATCCGTTCGTTCAAGCACGGTGCCTTCACGCTGGCGGTGCGTCACCACGTGCCGATCGTGCCGATCGTGATCGACGGCACGCTCGATGCGCTGCCGAAGTACGGCCTCACGATGCGCGATGCCGCCAAGATCAGGATCGAGGTGCTCGACCCGATCGACCCCGCAAGGTTCCCGACCGTCGACGCGCTGAAGGACCACGTGCATGAGGTGATGATCGACGCGCTCGCGGCGATGCGCGGCCACACGCACGTCGTCACCCGCTCCGCGTAGTCATGCGTCGCGCCGCGCCGGCTGCTAGGCGCGGGGGATGAGCGCGAAACGCCACCTCGGTTTCGAGGCGACGGCGGGGAAGACTCCCGTCAAGCTCTGGCCGGTCGGCGACCGGCCGCGCGAGAAGCTCCTCGACAAGGGTCCCGGCCAGCTCTCCGACGCCGAGCTGCTGGCCGTCGTCCTGCCGACGGGCACCGCCGGTGCAGGGAACGGCCTCGAGCGCGCGCAAGGGTTGCTCGCGAGCTTCGGATCATTGCGGGCGCTGGTGGACGCGCCAACCCGCGCGCTCCAAGCCGTTCCGGGCATCGGACCGGCACGCGCCGCGACCATCCGCGCCGTCGGCGAGCTCGCGCGCCGCTACGCCGAGCAACGTCTCGCCCGCGGCGAGCCGCTCCGGACGAGCGCCGAGGTCTACCGCCACTGCCGCGGCCTCGCGGCGCTCCGGAAGGAGGAGTTCCACGTGCTCCTGCTCGACGGCAAGAACCGGCCGATCAAGCAGGTCCGCATCTCGGAAGGGACGCTCACGGCGTCGCTGGTTCATCCGCGCGAGGTGTTCGTCCCGGTGGTCGAGGAGACCGCCGCGGCGATCATCCTCGTCCACAACCACCCGAGCGGCGACCCGACACCGAGCGCCGAGGACGTCGCGATCACGCGCCGCCTGCGCGAGGTCGGCGAGCTGATGGGCGTCGCGGTGCTCGACCACGTCGTGATCGGCGACGGCCGCTACGTGAGCTTTGCCGACGAGGGACTGTGACGTCGGCGGTGCTCATCGCCAGCGCGCAGCGTGGGCGCAGGCGACGCTCTAGCGGGAATCGTCCACGACGGCAGCGAGCGTGCGGCGTCCGATCCGCGCCAGGAGCGGGTTGTCGGCCGAGCTCGCGAGGTAGGCGATCGACAGCGTCAGTGCCCATCCCCGCGCGCGGGACCAGGTGTCGTCGTCGACCTCGCCGGCGGCGGCGCGAAATCGCGGATGCTCCGATCGCGCGTGCTCAGGTCCGGATGCTGATCGGCGAGGAGCGCACGCACCAGGGTCGCGTCCACCGCAACTTCGGCCTCAGGCGTGCGACCCGTCGTGACGGGCCTGCGCGGCGCTCAGAACGGAATGTCGTCGTCGTCGGCCGGCGTGCCGGGATCGGGCCCGTACGCGGGCGGCTCGCCGGCACCCGCCGCGCCGGCACCCGCCGCGCCGGCACCCGACGAGGCGCCGCCGCGCTGCGCGCCAGCGCCAGCCCCGCGCTCACCGCGCTCGCCGCCGCCCAAGAAGCGCACGCGTTGCGCGATGATCTCGGTCATGTAGCGCTTGTTGCCGTCCTTGTCGTCGTAGCTGTGGGTGCGGATCGAGCCCTCGACGTAGACCTGCCGGCCCTTAGATAGATACTGTCCACACGTTTCGCCTTGCTTCCCCCAGACGACGATGTTGTGCCACTCGGTCCGCTCCTGGCGGCCGCCCTCGGCATCGCTCCATTGCTCGCTGGTGGCGATCGGGAACTTCGCGACCGCCTTGCCGCCGCCGGTGAACCGGACCTCGGGGTCTTTGCCCAGGTTGCCGACGAGAATGACCTTGTTGACCGACATCGCGACTCCTCCGGGAGCAGGGCGCTCCGACCGAGATGAGGTTCGCTTAACAGCGCCGCTGGAAGGCGTCAATTAGAACGAGTATCCTTTGACGACCAACGTTCCGCCCGTTACTTCGGTGGCGCTGGAGGTCGCGTGGTCCTCGGGATCGTCAGGCTCATCCTCTTCGGCGTCGATACGGCGATCGCCGTCCCGGCCGCCCTCGCTGCGTCGCTCGCCGACTCCGAAGCGAAGCTCTCGTATCACGTCGCGCAGTGGTGGGCGTGGGCCGGCGTCAAGATCTGCGGCTCGACCGTTCACGTCGACGGCCTGGAGCACCTCGACCCGACCCGCTCCTACGTCTTCATGTCGAACCACCGCAGCAACGTCGACGTGCTGGCGCTCGTCGAGGCGTTGTGGGACTTTCAGCTGCGGTGGGTGGCGAAGGAAGAGCTGGCGAAAATTCCCTGGTTCGGGTGGGCGCTGCGGGCAACGAAGCACATCATCATCAACCGCGCGGACCATGCGCAGGCCGTCGCGAGTCTCGCCGCCGCCGAGCGCCGCATGGGCACCGGCATCTCGGTCGTCTTCTTCCCGGAAGGAACGCGCGGCACCGACCAGATGCTGCCCTTCAAGAAGGGCGGCTTTATCTTCGCGATCGAGACCAAGACGGCGATCGTGCCGATCGCGATCATCGGGACCGACCGGATCCTGCCGAAGGGTCATTGGCTCTGCCGGCAGGGCGGCGACGTGCGGGTGTCCGTCCAGCCACCGATCTCGACCGTCGGGCTCTCGCTGGACGACCGCGACGCCTTGATGGCCGCGGTGCGGAGCGCGATCGAGTCGGGTCTCGAGCGAGCGGCTGCCGTCCCGGAGCGCGCCGCCGCCGCGACGACGCCCGCCTTCGGCGCGGGACGACCACGTCGATCGCACCTCGGCCCGCTGCCCTCCGGCGCACGCCGCTGATCCCATGAACGGCAGTCCGGAGACGCTCCGGCTCATCCCCCTCGGCGGCCTCGGCGAGATCGGCCTCAACATGCTCGTCGTCGAGTACGGCGACAGCGCGATCGCGATCGACTGCGGCGTGATGTTCCCCGAGGCGTCGATGCTCGGCATCGACCTCGTCATCCCCGACGTCAGCTACCTCCAACAGCGCCCCGACTGGCTGAAGGCTATCATCTGCACCCACGGTCACGAGGACCACATCGGCGCGATGCCGTACATCACGCGCCAGATCAATGTTCCCACGTTCGCGACGCCGTTCGCGCACGCGCTCTTGGAGAGCAAGCTCGAGGAGCATCAGCTGTCGGTTCCGTTGGAGCGGTTCAAGGCGGGCGAGTCGTGGAAGGTCGGTCCGTTCGAGATCGAGGCCGTCCACATCACCCACAGCATCGTCGACGCCGTCGCGCTCGCGATCCGCACGCCGATCGGCACGATCGTCCACACGGGAGACTTCAAGTTCGACCACACTCCGCTCGACGAGCATCCGACCGATCTGCCGCGGCTCGCCGCGCTCGGCGACGCCGGCGTGCTCGCGTTGCTCTCCGACTCGACCAACGTCGAGTCGCCGGGCGTCACGCCGTCCGAGCGCACGCTCGGTCCGAAGCTCGAAGCCGTCTTTCGTCGTTCCACCGGCCGCGTGCTGGTCTCGACGTTCGCCTCGCACCTGCACCGCATCCAGCAGGTGTTCGACTGCTCCGCCCGCGCCAATCGCCGCGTCGCCATCGTCGGGCGGAGCATGATCAAGAACATCGAGATCGGCCAGGAGCTCGGCTACGTGCGCGTGCCAAGCGGTCTCCTGGCCGACATGAACGAGCTCAGGGATCTGCCGCGCGACCAGGTGACGATCCTCTCGACCGGCAGCCAGGCCGAGCCGCAGTCCGCCCTCTCCCGCATCGCGATGAACGACCATCGCCAAGTGAAGATCGAGAAAGGCGACACGGTGATCTTCTCGTCGAAGATGATCCCCGGAAACGAGCAGGCGATCAGCACCGTCATCAATCATCTCTATCGACGCGGCGCCGACGTGCACTACGAGCGCGTCTCCGACCTGCACGTCTCCGGTCACGCCAACCAGGACGAGCTCTCGCTGATGCTACGCCTGACGCGGCCGCGCTACTTCATTCCCGTCCACGGCGAGTACCGGCACCTGGTTCGTCACGCCGCGTTGGCGCACCAGCACGGTCTCGCCGAGGAGGACTGCTTCGTGATGGAGGACGGCGACGTCCTCGAGATCGACGGCATGGGCGCGCGCCGGGGCGAGTCGATCACCGCGGGTCGGGTGTTCGTCGACGGCAAGGGCGTGGGGGACGTCGGGGACGTGGTGCTGCGCGACCGCCGGCATCTCTCCGACGGCGGCGTCGTGCTCGCGATCCTCGCGATCGATCAGCACACCGGCGAGGTCGTCTCCGGACCGGATCTGATCTCGCGCGGCTTCCTGCTCGAGGAGGAGAGTCAGTTCCACTTCGAGAAGGCGAAGGAGTTTGCCTTGGAGGCGATCGCCGCCCTCGCGCCGGAGTCGCGGACGATCCCGGCGGAAGTCAAAGAAGAGATGCGCCGGGCGTTGCGACGCTACTTCAAGAAGGCGCTCGAGCGTCGGCCGGTGGTGTTGCCGGTCGTCATGGAGTTGTGAGCTGCGAATAAGAGCCGCGTGCACCCCTTGCGCTTGATATTCTTTCGCACGCGACCTAATTCGCTTCGTCTTCTAGACGTTGATTCTAACGGCTAGATCTTCGTACGTGTCCGTGGTTTCCGTATGCAGCGAAACTCCCGTACGTGAGAGTACGTACTGAGAGAGCTCGTCCTTGGGGTGTCCCGTTGGCGCATCTATTTCGGGCGCGTTGATGATCCTATTGATTGATGCGGTAAACACATCAGCAATCTGAATAAAGTCATTGCCTTTTGATTCAACGGCGTCGATGAGATCGATCGTAAGATCTCCGTGAAACTGCGCTGCTGCAGCATTGTTGAGCCGGTCGCGGAGGTCAGCGAGTACGAGCCGGTCGTAC
>JBGPIT010000196.1:0-9257 GCA_041485125.1 Binatia bacterium
GCCGAGCTGCCGGCCATCCTGCGGCAGCAAAACTTCGAGCCCTTGCCGATCGCGATCGTCCACGCCCTCAGAGCCGGGAATCTGCCGGGGCCACATCGAGACCCATTCGACCGCATGCTGATCGCCCAGGCGCAAGATGAAGACCTGGCGCTGGTGAGCAACGAGCGCGTCTTCGACGCGTACGGAGTTCGACGGGTCTGGTGACATCGGAGGCAGGCCGGTGCGGTGTACAGCGGGCGTGTCTGAGAACCCAATGAGAGCAAGCCTCCGCGGCAGCTGCGCGCGACCGGCGCAGGAGCTCGGCACATGATCTGTTCTGCCTGCGGGCACGAGAACCGGCGGGGAGCGAAATTTTGCGAGGAGTGCGCCGGGCCGCTCGAGCGTCTCTGCGCCAGCTGCGGGTCGGAGCTGCGCCCCACCGCGAAGTTCTGCGACGCGTGCGGCGCATCCGTCAGCGCGCCCGCCGCTACCACCTGAAGGCTTCGACACGCGCGCCCTCATCGACGCAAAGGTGCTGCTCGAAGAACTGCGCTCATGAACCGCAGGCCACACGTTCCGGAGTGTGGTCTCGGACGCAGAACTCTGGGCGCGGATAACGGAGGTGCAGCGTGATCGTGCATTCGCGGAGGGCACGCCAATTGACGCGGCCCTGATCGAAGCGGTGCGGGTGGCGCGCCAGCACCACAAGGAAGCCGGTAACCCGGTGGTCGAGTGGCGCGACGGCAAGCTGTGTTGGGTAGCGTCGCAGGACATTGAACTCGACGACGAGAAGTAACCGTTTCTGCACGGCGCACTCTCGTTCATCGCTGCCCGCGACGAACGTTTAGACCGGGTGCAGCGCCTGCCAGCGCGCGAAGAGCTCGGCCTTGCGGAAGATCGCGTCGACCGGCACGTCCGGCACCGTGGCGCGGATCTTCGACATGCCGCCTTGCTCTCGATCGACGAGCGCGAGCACCTGCACGACGACGTGCCCCGCGAACTGGAGGCGATCGATCGCGTCGAGCGTCGAGCCGCCGAGCGTGACGACGTCTTCCAGCACCGCGACGCGCGTCGCCGGCGGCAGGTTGCCCTCGATCACCTTCTTCATGCCGTGGCCCTTGGGCTCCTTGCGGACGCTGAACCAGCGCACCGGGTGGTCACTGCCGGCGCTCCGGAGCGAGACGCTGGTCGCGAGCGGGTCGGCGCCCATGGTGAGCCCGCCGACGGCCTGAACGTCGGGGAGCAAGCGCGAGAAGAGCTCGTCGCCGGCGGCTGCGAGCGCCTCGGGAAACGTCAGCGCCGCCTTGCAGTCGATGTACTCTTTGCTGAGCTGACCCGACGAGAGCTCGATCCGTCCCTCGGGATTGTAGACGTACGCATGCTGCACGATGAGATCGAGGAGACGTTCGCGCGCGCTCGCGGGCATGCGGCCGTCTAGTATCGGACCTGACCGCCGTCAAGCATGCGCGCCGGACGTCACGTCTGCGCGCGCTCCTTGGCGGCGCCGGGGTGCTCGCTCAGATTCCACGCGGTGTTCACCAAGCCGACGTGGGTGAACGCCTGCGGGAAGTTGCCGACGAGACGGCGCACGCGCGGATCGTACTCCTCGGCGTAGAGCCCGAGATCGTTCCGCACCGCGAGCAGGCGCTCGAAGAGGAGCTGCGCGTCGCGCGTGCGGCCGAGCATCGCGTAGTTGTCGGCGAGCCAGAAGCTGCACGGCAGGAACGCGCCCTCGCCCGCCGGCAAACCGTCGACGTCGCTCTCGGTCCGGTAGCGCGCGACGAAGCCATCGAACATCAAGGTGCGCTCGATCGCCTCGACGGTGCCGCGGACGCGCGGATCGGTCGGGGGTAGAAACCCGACGAGCGGGATCATGAGCAGGCTCGCGTCGAGCTCCTTCGAGCCGTACGACTGCACGAAGGCGCCGAGCTCGGAATCGTAGCCGTCGCGGCACACCTCGTCGTGGATCGTCTGGCCCAGGCGGCGAAACTGCTCGACGGGCCCCGGACAGCCGAAGCGCGTGACCGCCTTCACGGCACGATCGGCGGCGACCCACGCCATCACCTTCGAGTGCGTGAAGTGGCGGCGCGGTCCGCGCACCTCCCAGAGGCCCTCATCGGGCTCGCGCCAGGCGGTCTCGAGGAAGTCCATCAGCGCGATCTGGACCTGCCAGGCGTTGTCGTCGGGCTCGAGGCCGACGCGACGGCACTGGTGCAAGGCGTCCATCACCTCGCCGTAGACGTCGAGCTGGAACTGGCGCGAGGCGGCGTTGCCGATACGGACGGGCCGCGCGCCTTCGTAGCCGGGAAGCCAATCGAGCTCGAGCTCGGTGAGGCGGCGCTCGCCGGAGAGCCCGTACATGATCTGCAGCTCCGACGGCTTGCCGGCGATCGCGCGCAGCAGCCACTCGCGCCAGTCGCGCGCCTCGTCCTCGAAGCCCGACTTCATGAGGGCGTAGAGCGTGAAGGTCGCGTCGCGCAGCCAGCAGAAGCGATAGTCCCAGTTGCGCACGCCCCCGAGCTGCTCGGGCAACGACGTGGTCGCGGCGGCGACGATGCCACCGGTCGGCGCATAGGTCATCGCCTTCAGCGTGAGCAGCGAGCGCTGCACCGCATCGCGCCACGGTCCTTTGTAGGTGAGCTTCGACGACCACTGGTCCCAGCACTCGGCCGTGAAACGCAGCGCCTCTTCGGGATCGATCCGCGGCGGCGGCGGCTGGTGCGACGGATACCAGGTAAGGACGAAGGGGACGCGCTCACCCTCGGCAACCTCGAACTCCGCGATCGTCGTCAGGTTCTCGCCGCGCGTCTCGACCGGCGTGTCGAGACGGAGCACGTCGGGACCGGCGATCGCTTGCAGGCTGCCGTCGATCCGCCGCACCCACGGCACCACCGAGCCGTAGTCGAAGCGGATCACGAGCTGCATCCGCATCTTCACCCGGCCGCGCTTGCCGACGACGATCCGCACCACGTCGGGCTGCCGCGTGCGCGGCGGCATGCAGTCGATCAGCGTGACCATGCCGTCGGCGGTCTCGAAGTCGGTCTCGAGGATCAACGAATCCTGGCGGTAGCGCCGGGTGATGCGCTGGTGCTCCGCTGCGGGGGCGATGATCCAGCGACCGTTCTCCTCGGTGCCGAGGAGCGCGGCGAAGCAGGCGCCGCCGTCGAAGCGGGGGAGGCACAGCCAGTCGATCGAGCCGTTGCGGGCGACGAGGGCCGCGGTCTCGCAATCGCCGATGAGGGCGTAGTCCTCGATGGGTGACGGCATCAGGCTTCATCCTCACGAAGTGGCGCCGTGGCGGCAAGTGCAGTAACGATGGCGCCCCGATGCCGATCGCCGAACGCCGCGTCGATCTCATCTCCGGAGGCCTTCGTCTCGAAGGACGCCTGTCGTTGCCCGACGGGGCCGCGGCCGGGGCCGTGATCTGCCATCCGCATCCGCAATACGGCGGCACCATGGAGAACAACGTCGTGATCGCGGTTGCCGAGGCGTTGCAGTCGCTCGGGATGGCGACGCTGCGTTTCAACTTCCGCGGCGTCGGCGCGAGCGAGGGCGAGCACGGCGGCGGTGCGGGCGAGGTGATCGACACAAGCGCCGCGGTGGCCTCTCTCCGCGCCGCGGGCGTGCGGTACGTGACGCTCGCCGGCTACTCCTTCGGCGCGGCGGTCGCCGCGCGTGCCGTCGGAGAGGATCCGACGCTCGCGTCGCGACTCGTCCTCGTCGCGCCGCCGATCACGTTCTTCTCGCTCGACACATTGGCGGAGTGCCGTCTCCCGAAGCTCATCATCGCCGGCGAGCACGATTCCTACTGTCCACTCGCGGCGCTCCGCGACACGGCGGCGCGCCTTCCGGCGCCGACGACCCTCGTCACGGTCCCCGCCACCGACCACTTCTTCTTCGGAAGCGAAGCGTCACTGGCAGCACCACTCGCGCGCTTCCACCAACCCACGGAGTAGACGATGCCGCTCACCCCCACCCCCGAGCAGCTGAGCACGCTGCTTGCCGGTCCGCCCGACTCGCCGGTCGTGATGCTGAACCTGCTGCGCTTCCGCGAGCGAGCCGAGCCCGCCACCGCCGAAGGCCTGAGCGGACGCGAGGCTTACGCGCGCTACGGCGCCAATGTGCTGCCGTTTCTCGAGGCCGTCGGTGGGCGCGTGGTGTGGCAGGGCCGTGCCGACTCGGTCGTGATCGGCGCCGAGGTGGATACGTGGGACGCCGTGCTCCTCGTCGAGTACCCGTCGCGCCGCGCGTTTCTCGAGATGGTCTCGAACCCGCGCTACCTCGCGATCGCACGCGACCGCGAGGCCGGTCTCGCCGACTCGCGCCTGATCGCGATGACGGCGCTCGCGACGTCCGATCTCAGCTGAGAACGCCGCGGCGCTCAGAAGCGCGACGTGGCGAGCTTCACGTCGGCGTGCTGCCACGCCTGCTGGAAGCGCTGTGCGACCGCCGCTGCTTCTTTGTTCTTGCCCTGCGCGCGGAGACTCGCGGCGAGGCCGTGCAGCGACCAGCCGTTCTCCGGGTTGCGCCGCAGGTCCTCGCGATAGACGGCCTCGGCCTCCTTCGGACGGTTGGCGGCGAGGAGCTCGGCGCCGAGCGACTGGCGGACGGGAAAGTACCAAGGCGGCGGCTCCATGTAGTTGAGCGCGTCCTGCCCGCGGACGGCGGCGCGGAGGCGGGTGATGGCCTCCTCGCGCTGGCCGCGCGCGGCGGCGAGCTCGGCGGCGAGGACGTCGACGCCGATCGCCAGCACGTTCCGCATCGAGTTGACCTGCACGATCATCCGCTCGGGCGGCATCGCCGCGACGATCTTCTCGAGCGCGACGAGCTCCTGCGCCGCCTCGTCGGTCCGGCGCGTGCGCGCGTACGCCACGCCGCACGCATAGTGCGAGAGGCCGCTCGCGTAGGTCAGGTCGTCCGGCGGCGGCGGCTCGGCGAGCACCTCTTTCCATTTCCCGAAGCGGGCGAGCGCGAGCGACGGCGCGACCAGCGCGGGCTCGGCGTCGGCCATCGTGCGCGCCATCTCGGGGGACGCCTGGGCGCGGAGCTGGCGCGCGGTCGCGATCGCCTCGGCGCTCCGTCCCGCCATGCTCGCGGCCGACCAGAGGAAGTCGAGGTTGTGGGGGTAGTACATCATCGGGTACACGCCGACCGGCTTCGCCGCGGCGATGTACGCACGATCGACCTCGACCGCGCGACGGTTCGCCTCGACCGCGTCCTCGTAGCGGCCGACGCGCATGTAGATGTGCGACGGCATGTGGACGAGGTGACCCGCGCCCGGCACGAGCGTGTGCAGCCGCTCCGCCGACGCGAGGCCGCGCTCCGGCGCCTGCGACGCCTCGACGGCGTGGATGTAGTAGTGGTTCGCGCCGGGATGGTTCGGGTCGCGCGCGAGCACCGACTCGAGCGTCGCGACGATTTCCTCGGTACCGGGCTGCGGCTTGCCGTCGGCGGTCCAGAGATCCCACGGCCGCAGGTCCATCAGCGACTCGGCGTAGAGCGTCGCGGCGTCGAGGTCGTCCGGGTAGCGGCGCACCACCTCGTGCATGGCGTCGGCGTAGGCGCGGTCGAGCGCCTTCCGATCGGGCGGCCGCTCCTCGGTGTAGCGCTTGGCGACGGCGTCGACGTAGGCACGCTCAGGCTCGGTGATCTTCTTCCGCAGCCCGAGCGCTTTCTGGATCGCGCCGTACGCGCGCTTGTCGCGGGTGCCGTCGCCGAGATCGTTGTAGTTCGGACCCGCCGCGAGCGCGATGCCCCACCACGCCATCGCGCAGTCGGGATCGAGCCGCACGGCCTCCTCGAACGCGCGCGTCGCCTCGTCGTGATTGAACGCCCAGATGAGGCGTAGGCCCTGATCGAAGTAGCGCTGCGCGTCCGCGACGCGCGTCGTCACCGGATGATGATGTGTGCCGAGATCTTCGAAGAGCTGCGGGCGCGCCTGCGGCGCCGGCTCGGGAGCACCGGATCGATGCGCGGCACACGCCGCCAGCGTCGCGACGAGAAGAGCCAGGGGGAGATCACGTGAGACTCGCATGGTGCACCTCCGCGGCGGCGCTCGTACCATAGGACCGCCACGCTTGGAACGGATTCCCGCGTCAGCCAACGCCTGGTATGGCGGCGGACATGTCGAACGAGAGCGACGCACTCTGTCGGACGTAGCGCCGGTGCGCGCGCGACGACTCCTTCTCCTCGCGATCGTCGCGACGAGCCTGGTCGCCTGCGACTCCACCCACGGGTCACGCCAGGTGAGCGCGGCGGACGCGCCCGGAGACGTGTTCCAGCGCAAGCGGCCGCAGCTCCGCTTCGCCGTGATCGGCGACTTCGGCGTCGGGACGGCGCCGGAGGCGCGAGTCGCGCGCCTGGTGAAGAGCTGGCGTCCCGATCTGGTGATCACGACCGGCGACAACAACTATCCGGACGGCGCCGCGGCGACGATGGACGACCACGTCGGGCACTTCTACCACCGCTTCATCGCGCCCTATCACGGCGCGTACGGCCGTGGCGCGCTCCGCAACCGGTTCTTCCCCGCGCTCGGCAACCACGACCTCCACACCGACTACGGGCAGCCGTACTACGACTACTTCACCTTGCCGGGGAACGAGCGCTACTACGACTTCGTCGCGGGTCCGGTGCATTTCTTCGCGCTCAACAGCGACCGCCGCGAGCCCGACGGCGTCGAGCCGACGGGGCCGCAGGCCGAGTGGTTGCGCACCCGCCTGGCGACGTCGCGGGAGCCGTGGCGGATCGTCTTCTTCCACCACCCGCCCTTCACATCGGGATCGAGGCACCCACCCGCGGAGTGGATGCGCTGGCCGTTCGGCGCCTGGGGCGTCGACGCCGTCCTCACCGGCCACGATCATCAATACGAGCGCCTCGTGCATGACACGCTCTATCTCGTCGACGGCCTCGGCGGCGCGCCGATCTACGACTTCCACGAGTCGCACGGACGCGACAGCCGCAAGCGCTACAACGACGACCACGGCGCGCTCCTCGTCACCGCGACCGCGCGCGCCATCGACTTTCGCTTCGCGTCGACGCGCGGCGACGTGATCGACACCTACCGCCTGCGGCGCCACGAGCACCGTCGCTAGGCGTATCGGTCGATTCACGAAACGACGGGTGTCGCAGCGCGCGAAAACGCCGCCACGACGTAGCGAACCGATACAATTCGTATCGTATGTGGATTCGCGTAGTGATGCGCCGTAGCGCGGCAGCAGTGACCAAGAATTGGGCGGCGAAATCGTAACGTCCGCGGTAGGACCATTTGCCTCGTCCGCGTCGCTCGACGCCTCACCTCCCGATCCCGCCGGATTCACGCGGGAATCTCGGAATCGCGTGCGAGCGGTGCGGCTCCGGACCGCAAAGGGGCTCGATGCAACCGCGACAAATCACGGATTTTTCGCCGGCATGCTCCGTGCACGCAGCGAGCGGTGATCCGGATTACGCTTCATACTGGGAGGAGAGGGAACGGATGCTTGCGAAGACTCACAAGATGGACGACGACACCGAGGCGTTCCAGACGTTCGTGTGGAACGCGCGGGTGCGCCGGGTGCTGAGCGACACGCTCGGCGTGAACGCCGAAGACCTCGCGGACGAGATCTCGCTCACCGACGATCTCGCCGCCGACTCACTCGATCTGATGCAAATCGTGATCGCGCTCGAAGAGGAGCTCGCCGTCGACATCGACGAGCGGCGGCTCGCGGCCGTCCGCACCGTCGGCGACCTGATCGCGAGCGCGCGCGCGCTCACGGCCGCGGGCAGCGACCTGCGCAACCCGCCGCGATCGACGGATGCGGTCCGTCGCGGTCGTCATAGCGGCCTCGAGCTCAGCCGCGAGCCGCGCGAGCTTCCCTACCGTGCCACCCTGCGCGGCGGCGAGCCCGACGCGACGACGCTCTTTCGCACCGGCGTCCTGACGCCTTACTCGACCGAGGCGATCGTCGACGACGCGATTCGTGCCGGCCGAGGCTCGGCGCTCGAGATCGCGCTCCCGACCGAGAGCTCGGACTCCGAGATCGCCTACGTGCGCGAGAACTTCGAGTGGCTCTCGTCGCGCGGTGTCCGCGTCACGATCGGCCGCGACTACCGCCCGCCGGGCTGGAGCAGCACGCTTTCGCCTCTCGCGGTGGTGGAGGACGAGCGGCGCCGCGATCAGGGCGACCGGAAGCCGTGATCGGCGACGATGCGCTGCCCGCGGGTGAGCGCACGTAGTCGATGAACCGACGCTCGCCGCGTCACACCGACACGAGGAACAGCAGCTCCGGTATCTCGCCCAGCTGCTGCTTCGCTTGGTCCAGTGCGCCCGCTTGCTCGAGATACGACTTCGCCGTCATCAGGTCATCGACGCGATAGAGAAAGAGAATCTCCCGCGGGTCGTCCGCGTTCCGCCAGACGCGCTCGAAATGCAGGCCGGCTTTCAGGTGATCCGCGCGGTGCGACTCCATCGTGCGCTTCCACGCTTCGGCGTCCGCGACTCTGTGCCGTCCCAGAATGTAGTGCATGCTCGATGATGTTGCGGCAGTATCGCGCGTCAGCAGTAGCGCTTCACGATGTTGACGACCCGGTCGAGGACGGCGGGCTTCTTGAAGAACGGCAACCCCAACGCCGTGGCGCGGTCCTCGATGCTGTCGTCTGCCGAGTAGGCGATCGTCGGTATCCCCGATAGCTGAGGATCGGCGACCTGCTCGGCGCGAAACTCCCACCCGTCTTTCCGGGGCATGAACATGTCGAGCAGGATGAGACAGGGTTGCAGGCCCGCGCGCAGCTGCCCGAGGGCGTCGATGCCGTCGGCGGCGCAACGCACGGTGAAACCGTTGCGCTCGAGGAGCGCCGCCATCGCGTCGCGTGTGGCCTCGTCGTCGTCGACGATGAGAATTGGATGGTGACTCCGACCGGGCAGCATGGAGGAAAGCATATCAGCGGCTGAAGTGGTGCGTATACGCATCTTCGCACCCCGCCCGACTATGTGTGTTCAGGGTGCCGCGTCGAGGCGGTCGAGGCGTGCGGCCACGTCGCGGAGCATCGCATCGATCTCGTTCAGGCGCCGATAGGTGCGGACGTTTACCTCGTAGTCGAGCTCGGCGCGCTCGTCGGCGTGGGCGCTCTGTCGGTTCTGACTGATGAGCAAGAAGCCGGTGATGAAGATCGCCTCGATCGAGAGGATGATGCCGAGGAGCCCGAACGGGTACGCATCGAAGGCGTGGAGCATCGCGATCAGGCCGGTGTTGATCGTCACCCACAGCGCGAACCAGAGCCCGTGCACGACGAGGAACTGCGGC
>JBGPIT010000197.1:0-9227 GCA_041485125.1 Binatia bacterium
GCCGGCTACATCGGCTCGTGTCTCGACGTGACGCCGCTCAAGCGCGCCGAAGGTGAGCTGGTCCGCGCCCGCGATCACGCGGTCGAGGCGAGCCGGCACAAGTCGGAGTTCCTCGCCAACATGAGCCACGAGATCCGCACGCCGATGAACGTCATCTTCGGCATGACCGAGATCCTGCTCGACACGCCGCTCGACGACGAGCAGCGCGAGTTCGCCTCCACCGTCCGCCGCAGCGCCGAAGGGCTGCTCGAGATCATCAATGACATTCTCGACTTCTCGAAGATCGAGGCCGGCAAGCTCGAGCTCGCGAGCGTGCGCTTCGACTTGGGGAACGTCGTCGAGGACTCGAGCGCGAGCTTCGCGCCGCGGGCGGCGGCGAAGCAGATCGAGCTCGCGACGACGATCGCCCGCGACGTGCCGCGGGCGCTCGTGGGTGATCCCGGCCGCCTGCGCCAGGTGCTGCTCAACCTGCTCGGCAATGCGATCAAGTTCACCGAACAGGGCGCGATCGTGCTGCACGTCGAGCTCGCCGCGCCGCCCGGCCCCGACGTGCTCTTGCGCGTGACCGTCACCGACACCGGGATCGGCATCCCGCCCGACGCCATGCACCGGCTCTTCAAGAGCTTCTCGCAGGTCGACGGCTCGATGACGCGCCGGCACGGCGGCACCGGTCTCGGCCTGGCGATCTCGAAGCAGCTCGTCGAGCTGATGGGTGGCGAGATCGGCGTCGAGAGCATCGCGGGGATCGGCAGCACGTTCTGGTTCACCGCTCGCTTCGCGGTCGCGCCGCTCGAGACGGCGACGGTGCCGCCGGCGCCCCCGACGAGCGTGCCGGCATCGACCGGAGGCGCCCGCGCCGGTGGCGCGGCGGCGGTGGACATCACCACGACGTCGGACGCTCACGGCACCCGACCCGACTGATCGCGGCGGCGAGCGCCGGGCGGAATTGACTCCGCGGCAGACGTCCGGCGTGAGGAGATCAGCTCCTCACACCGAACGTCGCGGGGACGAGCGTTACGGCGCGACGACGGTCGACGGCACGCAGAACTCCGTCGGCCTCGTCACCGTGAAATGATCGTGTCCGAACTGATTGTTGATGAACACCGGCACGTCGGAATCGATCGACGGGCGGGGTGGGAACGTCGTCGAGGTGTAGCACACGAGGTTGCTCTCGGGATCGATGATGCCCTCGTCGTTCTTGTCGGCCGCGGCACAGAGCCAGGTCGGCTTCTTGAGATCGGTCGTCAAGGTGCCGAACTGATCACTGACCTCGAGGCCGTCCAAGCGGAAGCGGGCGCGCTTCAAGCGATGGCACTTGAAGTGATCGATCGTCGGATTGTCGATCGGATCGGGTACGCCGATCAGGCTCTTGTGGCTCGGTACCAGCATCAGCTCGGGCTTGCTGACGTCCGCGAACATCGTCCCGAACTGGTTGATGATCTCGACCTCTTTGACGGTGTCGAACTTCGGATCGGTCTGGGTGAGGTCGTAGCCGACGAGGTGCTCGGTGTCATCGACCGCCGTCGGATCCTCGCCGTTCTTGTCGGCCGGGTTGCAGAGCCGCTTGGCACGCTTCAGGGCGACGGTGGTGCCGGGGCCGAACCGGTCGTCGAGCGTCACGGTGAGCTTCGGGTACGGCTCGCGGCTGAACTCGTAGCACTGGAAGTGGCCCAGCGCCTTGGGAGTCGCCGTGGCCGTCGGGGTCGGCGTCGCGGTTGCGGTGAGCGTCGCGGTGCGGGTCGCGGTCGGCGTCGGGGTTGAAGTCGGGTTCGGCGTAACCGTGCTCGAGAGCGGGGTCGACGTCGTGGTCGGCGTCGGCGTCTTGGTGGCGGTCTTCGTGGGAGTAGGGGTCGTGGTGCTGTACGGCGTCGCGGTCTTGGTCGCCGTCTTGTACGGCGTCGAGGTCTTGGTTGGCGTCTTCGTACAAGTCGCGGTGGGGTACGGAGTCGCGGTCTTGGTTGCCGTCTTGTACGGCGTTGGGGTCTTGGTCGGCGTCTTCGTGGGGTTTATGCACGCGGTCGAGTACATGTTCGCGGTCGCGGAGTGGTAATTGCCGTCCGCGCCCTTCACGATCCACTTCAAATTGTTACCGTCGAAGTCGGTGCAAAAGAGGTTCGCGGCGCTCTGACCCGATATGAAATGCGTCGGTTGGCCCTGGTCGTAGGGCGAAGGGGAGAAAAAGTTCTTTTCGCCGACGGGGATATCCAGAGACGACGGATGCTGGTTGTCGTAGCTCCAGCACGCTTTGTAGTGGCCGCTACCGAGATTCTGGACGCAATCGACGTGCGGATAGAGCGGCCAGGCGTGAGCAGCATTCGGAGCGGCGAGAACGGGGGTGAAGAGCGCGAGGGCGACAACGGCGAATAGCAGCTTCCGCATGAGGTGGGTCCTCCAGGTGACACGCACAGGTCGAGGCCAATTCGGACGCTCGTGGGTAACCGAATACAACGCAAACGTCAATGAAAAACGCATAGAAACAATAAGAAATTCCGTATGCTATAGGGTCTGCGCCGTTTTGGCGCAGATCGACAGCTTCTGTGGGGTGAGAAGGATCGTCCATCGGTCCCCGACCCGACGGCATCGTAACCGCGTCCAGACGCGACCGTACTACCCCGTCTCGCGGCGTGGTGAATCGAGCCAACGCTGCGGTGCTCGCCCGCCGGGCTGAAACCCGCGATGCGGACGACCAGAACGGTGAGGCGCGCCCTCACCGCGCTCTTCGAGTCGCACCACCTGGCGCTGGGCCGCGCGACCCGGACGCTCTCTCGGGCGCCGGCACGATCACGCCACCGCGCCGTGGCTCGACGTCTACCGTCGGTCTGACGGCGTGAGTCGGCGCGGACGCGATCGTTTACGATACGACGGTGGTATGTCGCCCGTTGCGGGCACCACCAGCTCGGCACCATACGTACGCGTTCATACGGATGGCGGTTCCACCGTATTATACGCTTTATCGTCTTTTGTAATGCGTGACTGTTGCCGTCGCGATGTGCTCGTCTCGAGTTTTTTCGCGATCGCGTTGGCGTGGGCCGTGCCGCGTCCCGCCGCGGCGACGACGATCCTCGCGTTGGACGTCCCCGAGCTCGAGCGGTGCGCCGAGCGAATCTTCGTCGGTCGTGTCGCGGACGTGCAGCTCGGCTTCGACGAGCAGGGCATGCCGGTCGCGTGGACGACGTTCGCGATCGAGCAATCCTTGAAGGGCGTCACCGGCGCGCGCGTGACGATCAAGCAGCTCCGCTCGGGGCAGGCGACGCAGCCGGGTGCGCTCTTCCGGGTGCCGGCCATGCCGGCATACACCCGCGGGGAGAAGGTCCTGCTCTTTCTTCATCAAGACAGCGTCCTCGGCTTCACGAGTCCGGTCGGGCTCGGGCAGGGCGCCTTCCGCGTTCGCGGCAACGGCGACGACGCGCTGGTCGAGAACGACGTCGGGAACGCGAACGTCGCGCCCGGAGTCGCGCCGGCCTCGGCGGCCGCGCCGCGCCGCGCACAGCGCGCGGTGCGGACGTTGAGGCTCAGTGACCTCGTCGCACACGTGCACGCAGCGCACGGCGCGCGCTGATGCGGGCGCGCGCCGCCGCGGCTCGGAGCGTCGTGCCGGCGCTCGCGCTCGTGGTGGGGCTGAGCGCGTCGACCGCCCATGCCGTCGGCGCGCTGATCGTGAACGGTGGCGGCGCGCCGCTGGTGTGGTCGGGGCCGGTGCCGTGGAACCCCGACCGCGGCACGCTCGGCGTGCTCGACAACGCCGCCGCCGTCGAGCTCGTCGACTCGACGCTGGCGGCGTGGGAAGCAGTCGCGACGGCGGACGTCAGCTTCGTCGCCGGCGCGCCGCTCGCCGCCGACGTCACGGCCGCGAACGTCAGCGGCTACGTCGGCGTCTGCGGTGACGGCATCAGCCCGGTCGTCTTCGACACCGACGGCAGCATCACCGACGCGCTTTTCGGTAGCGGCGCCTCGAGCTCGATCCTCGGCTTTGCCGGTCCGGAGTGCGGGAGCTACCTGCCGCCACGGATCACCGAGGCATCGGCCGTCCTCAACGGCAAGTTCATCGACGGTATCGCGAGCGCCGGCAATCCCGAGATCGACCTCGACGACTTCGCCGGGGTCGTCGTCCACGAGCTCGGTCACTATCTCAATCTCGACCACTCGCAGATCAACGTGCTCGAGGCATTCGACTCGACCCACGCCGACGACGACACGATCGCGACGATGTTCCCGATCCTGGTGAACGGGAGGGCCGCGCTGACGCTCGCGCGCGACGACGAGGTCTCGCTCGCGATGCTTTATCCGGCGTCCGACTTCGCGGCGACCACCGGTGCGATCACCGGCCAGGTGCTGTGGAGCGACGGCGCGACGCCGTTTCAAGGCGCGTACGTGATCGCGCGGAACGTCGCCGACCCGCGTCACGACGCGATCGGGTTCGGGTCCGGCGCGCGCTACTATCCGAACAACCCCGGCGGGCCGGCGCCCGCCGAGCTCACCGGCGCCTACGAGCTCTGCGGTTTGACCCCGGGCGCGAGCTATACCGTCGAGATCGAGCCGGTGAACGCGCGCTTCACCGCCGGCTCGAGTGTGGGGCCGTTCGATACGCCGGTGACGCTGCCGGGACCGTCCGAGTTCTGGAGCGGCACGGACGAGGCGGCGACGTCACCGCCCGACGATCCCGATGCGCCGGGTGTCCCGATCGCGATCGAGGCCGGCAGCGTCGTGCCTGGTGTCGACGTGATCTTGAACTGGATGCCGTCGCTTGCGTACGACGCCTGCGAAGGCGCGGTCGCGATCGGCGCGCTGCCCTTCACCGCGAGCGTCGACACGACCAACGCCACGAGCGCCGGCGGCGATCCAGTCCAGGCGTGCACCACCTCGGGCCGGAACGGGCACAGCGTCTGGTATCGACTGATCGCGCCCGGCGACGGCGTCCTCACGGTCTCGACGGCGGGAAGCAGCTACGACACGGTCGTCTCGGTCCACACCGGCAGCTGCGGTGCGCTCGCCGCCGTCGCGTGCGGCGACGACGGCGCGGGCCTGCAGTCCCAGCTCGCGTTTCCGGTCTCGTCGGGAACGCCCTACCTCATCGAGGTGACGGCGTACGGCACGGGCCCCGGTGGCACGCTCGCCCTCCAGGTCGCGCTCGACCGGGCCGCGAGCGCGCGGTGCAATGCGGCGGCGCCCGGGACGTGCATTCCGGGCCGCGGCTATCCGCGTACCGATTGCATCGCGGAGTGGCTGGTCGAGCCGACGCCAGCGCTCGTCCCCGCGAGGTCGGCAGCGGTGCAGGTTCCCGACTACCGCGTGACCTGCGTCGACGGCGACGCGCGCTGCGACTTCGACGGTGCCGTCGGCGCCAACGGCCGCTGCACCTTCCACCTCGCGCTCTGCCTCGACAACAGCGACCCGCGTGCGGCCCTCGCCGGCTGCAGCGCGACGACGGTCGCGAGCTACGAGCTGAAGCGACCGCGTCGCTTGCGCCCGAGAAATGCCGTCGACCTCGCGAACGCGACCGCGATCCTCGACGCGGTCGCCGCGCTCGCCGCGCTGCCGGGCGGCGTTGCGGGCAACACCGTCACGTTCGCGCCCGGCGCCGCCCCGGCGGACGCGTGCACGAGATTCGTGTCGATCACCGTCCCGCGTGGGGCGCGAACGATTCGCAGCAAGGTGACGACGATCGATCGCAAGCGCGACATCGACGAGCTCCGTTTGACCTGTGCGGCGCCGTAGTCGTTGCGGCGGGCGGCGTCGGCAATCACCTGAGAACGCGATCGGTGAACACCCGCGTCTTTCTCCGCGAAGCGGGGAGAAGGGGCTCACGTCCACACGCGATGCCACGCGGACCCGATTCGTCTAGGTTGGGCGCGGCATGCGCCCCGCCAAGTCGAATCGCGTACCGTGCTCGAGCGAGGGCGGGCTTTGCCGCGCGCATATGGAGCGTCGCGCGTGGTGAGCACGTTCCGGGTGTGCTGCGGACATTGTCATGCGATCGTTCTCGCCAGCGTTGGGGTTCTCGACGACGAGGCATCCGTGTCCTTGAGCGAGCACCTGCGGGCGCACCATCCGGCGATCCTGCCGCCCGAACGGGTCGCGCTCGGTGATCTCCTTCGTCACTTCGACTTCAACGCCGAGACCGAGCCGTAGCCTCGGACACATCTGTACGACCGGTGCTACAGCGGCGTCGCTCGGATGCTTTACGAGATCGTCCACGTGCGAGTGATGATGCCACGGAAGCGGCGCTCGTCGCGCGCGCGACGCGACGGCATGGTCCGTGCTCATGCTCCTCACATGCCGACCCCGACTCCATCTGCGTCAATCGATCGCCGCATCTCCCGACGTACGCCGCGCCCGCTTGCCGGGCCCGTCCTCATCATCGACGACGACGAGGCGGTCCGCCTCGCCCTCGCCGCGTTTATCCGCTGCGCCGGGTACCAGCCGGTCGCGGTCGAGAACGGCGCGGCGGCGCTGGAGCTCCTGGCGCAGCTCGCCGTGTTGCCGGCGGTGATCATTCTGGATCTCATGATGCCCGAGATGGACGGCGCCTCGTTTCGCGAGCGCCAGCTCGCCGACCCGCGCGTCGCCGCGATCCCCGTCGTCATCGTCTCGGTGCTGGCCGGTGTGGCGGATACCAGCCATCTCGCGGCGGTCGCGTGTCTGCCGAAGGCGTTCGACCCCGACGATCTTCTCGCCGTGATCGAGCGCCACGCCCTGCGCCGCGAAAGCGGCGCGTCGGTCCCTGCGGAGCGAATCGACCGAGAAGGCGCGCGCGGCGAGGCCGCGGCCGTCCGGCTGTAGCGGTAGCGGTCCCGGCGTCTTCCCATTTTCTGCGCCGTTTCGGCTCACTCTCCTGTGGCGGTGCGTCGAAGGGTGCGCCCGCCCGCAAGGTTTCCTTGCCGCGTCACACTGGAATCGGGCAAGCTCGCGCGCGACATGCCGACCTCTTCCGTTGGGCCCGTGCTTTTCGTCGACGATGAGCCCGATCTGATCGATACCTTCGTCAACAACTTCGAAGAAGAGTTTCCCATCCTCACCGCGATGAGCGGTCCGCAGGCGCTCGAGATCCTGCGCGAGCGCGATGTTGCGGTGATGGTGATCGATCAGCGTATGCCGGGCATGCACGGCCTCGAGGTGATCCGCCAAGGCGTCGGGATTCGACCGGACCTCGTGCCGATCATCCTCACGGGGTTCACGACCGACCAGGATTTGATCGACGCGATCAATCTCCGTGCGGTGTACCGGTACATCGCCAAGCCGTGGAATCGCGACGAGCTCCGCCACAGCATCGCGGGCGCGCTCGAGAAGTACCGTCTGATGCGCGAGAACCGCCGACTGAGCGACGAGTTGCGCGAGGCGAACGAGCATCTCAGCGCCGAGAACGCCTACCTCAAGGCGACCGACGTGCCGCGGATGCTCGTCGGCGATTCGGTGCCGATGCGCCGCCTTCTCGACGAGATCCGGCGCGTCGCGCCGAAGGACGTGACGGTTCTGATCCAGGGCGAGACCGGCACCGGGAAAGAGCTCGTCGCTCGCGCCTTGCATGCCGGCAGCCATCGTCGCGATCGTCTGTTCGTCGCCGTCAACTGCGCCGAGCTCACACAGGATGCTGCCGAGAGCCGCCTCTTCGGCCACCGCAAAGGCTCGTTCACCGGCGCGATCGACGATCACAAAGGCTTCTTCGAGGTCGCCGACCGCGGCTCGCTCTTTCTCGACGAGATCGGCGAGCTCTCGCCGCAGATCCAGTCGAAGCTGCTGCGCGCGCTGCAGGAAGGCGAGATCGTCCGCTTCGGCGACAACAAGCCGCGCCGGATCGACGTCCGCATCATCGCCGCGTCGAACCGCAGTCTCGACGACGAGGTGAGGTCCGGCCGGTTTCGCGCTGACTTGCTGTCCCGCCTGAACGTGGTGCCGATCAGGACGCCACCGCTGCGTGACCGGCGCGGGGACGTTGCGGCGCTGGCGGACCATTTCTTGACGCTGCATGCCCGGAAGCTCGGGATGGCAATGCCGGGTCTCACACCGGAAGCCCGCGCGGCGTTGCTCGCCTGCGACTACCCCGGCAACGTCCGCGATCTCGAGAACATGCTGATCCGCGCGCTGGTCATGGCCGATCCCGGCAAGCCGCTGCGGGTCGCGGATTTCTTCGACGTCATCGGCGAGACCGTCGCCGCTGCGACCGACGCTGAGACCGGTGCCGTGCCGCCCGACACGGCGCCACCGCTGGCGCCGTGCCCGACGAACGGTCCGAACGGCGACGACGGGTTGCTCGACGTGGTGGCGCGTTTCGAACGGCAGTGCATCGAGCGGGCGCTCGCGGCGGCGCGCGGCAACCGGGCGCAGGCGGCGCGGAGCTTGAAGATCAGCTACCGCTGGCTGTTGAAGAAGCTCGAGCGCTACGGCGTCGCGACGTCCGGCGAAGGCGTGTGAGCGCCGACGCCCCGCGCGACAGTCGCGAGACCGTGAAGCCGTTGTCGGGCACGCGCCGACCGCCGCCACGGTCGTCGACCTCGTAACCCGGCGTCATACGGTCCGCTCCGGGTCTCGTCGCCGTCGCCTGGTCGGGCGCGATGCCCGGCGATCGGCAACGTCACCGTGAAGGCGGTTCCTCGACCGGGAGTGGTCTCGACGGCAATGTGCCCGCCGTGATCGTCGACGATGCTCCGTGAGATCGCCAAACCCAGCCCCGTACCGGTCCCGATCGGCTTCGTCGTGAAGAACGGGTCGAAGATCCGCGGCAGGTCATCGGCCGCGATGCCGGGTCCATCGTCGGCGATCGTGACGGTCACGTCGGTGCCGATGAGACGGGTGGTGATCCAGACGTTCCCTTCTGCAGGGATCGCGTCGCAGGCATTCGCGAGGATGTTCATGAACACCTGATTGAGCCGGCCCGGAGCGGCCTCGATCAGCGGGATCGTGCCGTAGTCGCGGTGGATCGCGACGCGGTCGACCCAGCGCGGGCGCAGCAGGCGTAGCGTGAGATCGATGCCCTCGTGCAGGTCGAGGGGCGCGAGCTCACGATCGCCCACATGGGCGAACGTGCGCAAATCGCGAACGATCGCGGCGGTCCGCTCTGCCCCGCGCGCCATCGTGTCGAAGATGCGCGAGGTCCGGCGAATCGCCGCGTCGAGCGCCGCATCCTGGTGCCGTTCTGCGAAACTCTGCAGCTTCGCGAGGCTCGCCCGGAGCGGCTCGGTGTTGCCGACGATGAAGCTCACCGGGTTGTTGATCTCATGCGCCACACCGGA
>JBGPIT010000198.1:0-9222 GCA_041485125.1 Binatia bacterium
CCGACCGTCCGCGAGGAGCCGCACGTGGCGTTGCAGCTCGCGTTGCGGATCGGCGGGGGTGAGAGCAATGCCGCGTCGGCGGCCGCACGGCGCGAGCGGGCGACCGCGGCTATCGAGCGCGCCGTCGGTCGCGGCCTCGGCGGCTCGCTGCGCGTCGTCGGCTTCCGCGCCGCGCTCGCCGCGAGCCAGCGCTACTACGTCGTGCGCGAGAACATGCGTTACCACGCCGACTACTTCCTCGCCCGGCTCCGCGCGCTCGTCCTCGCCCTCGGCGTCCACTTCGCGGCGCGCGGCACGGTCGAGACTCCGATCGACCTGTGCTTCCTCTCGCTCGAGGAGATCGCGACCGCGCTCGACGACGGGACGTCGCTGGCACCGCTCGTCGCCGAGCGCCGCGCGGCACACACACGCGACGCGGTCTCGCCACCGCCCGACCTGCTGCGCGACGGCGCTGCCATTCCCGATCGCGCCCCGAGGGACACCCTCAGCGGCGAGATCGCCGCGCCGGGCCGCTGCGTCGCGACCGCGCGGGTGGTGCGAACCTCGGCCGACTTCGCCGCCGTCGAGCAGGGCTGTGTGTTGGTCGCGCGCTACACCGATCCCGGCTGGACGCCGATCCTCGAGCTCGCCGCGGGCCTCGTCCTCGAGTCGGGCGGCCAGCTCTCGCACGGCGCGATCGTCGCGCGCGAGCTCGGCATCCCCGCGTTGGTGAACGTCGCGGGCGCGCTCGACGCGATCCGGAGCGGCGACCGCGTCGACCTCGACGCGATGACCGGGTGGGTGCGGATCGTCGAGCGCGGCTGAGGTCCGGCGTGCGCCGCGATCAGAGCCGCTCGACCCGCGTGGCTCCGTCCGTCGAGATCGCGCGGTAGCAGGCTTCCACCAGCGCGATCGACGCGGCACCGTCGGCGATCGTGATCGCCGGCGCGCGGTGCTCGGTGAGCGCGGCGACGAACTCGGCGATCGTCGCCGCCACCGTGTGCACCGGCGGACCGACGTCGAGGCTCTCGCGCGTCGTGCCGACGAGGCGCGCGGCGAGGCCGTGCACGTGATCGCCGACGAGCTGCGCGCCGCGCGCCGCGAGCTCGATGTGGCCGGAGCGGCCGGCGGTCGCGCGCGAGCCGGCGACGGCCGCGATCATCGCGTCGTCCATCTCGACGACGACGGCGAAGTTGTCCTCGGTCGCGCGGGTCACGATGCTGCTCGCCGACGCCTGCACGCGCACCGCTTCGCGGCCGCTCAGGTAGCGGAGCAGATCGAAGCTGTGGACGCCGGTGTGGAGGATGATCCCGCCGCCCGCCTCGAGCGGGCGATCGATCCACGGCAGCTCCGACGGCTCGAAGCGCTGCGAGAACAGCGCGGCGTGGAGCGCGCCCGCCGCCGGCAGCATCGCGCGGAGCTTCTGCACGACCGCGTTGAAGCGCAGCGTGTGCGCGACCATCGCCGTCGTGCCGCGACGCGCGACCGCCGCCGCGATCGTCCGGCACTCGGCGAGCGTGACGGCGAGCGGCTTCTCGATGAGCATCGCCTTGCCCGCCTCGGCCGTGGCGACGGCGAGGCGCGCGTTCAAGGTCGGCGGTACGACGAGGACGACCGCCTCGACCTCGGGATCGCGGATCAACGCGAGCGGATCGGCGTGGAAGCGACAGCCGAGCTGCGCCGCCTGGCGCGCGCCGCGCTCCGGATCGCGACGCGAGATCGCGCCCAGACGAACACCCGGCGTCTCCACCAGATGACGAAGATACCGGGCCCCGTGCTTGCCGGTGCCTATGACGCCGACGCCGATTGCCATGGCGATCCGCGGCCTGTGTCGCGCGTCGCCTCGCGCCTGTCAATTCACACGCGCTAGAAGATGAATCCCGCGCCGATGCTG
This sequence comes from Binatia bacterium, assembly GCA_041485125.1. Lineage (GTDB taxonomy): Bacteria > Desulfobacterota > Binatia > UTPRO1 > UTPRO1 > JBGPIT01. The sequence continues at coordinate 1,874 of JBGPIT010000198.1, forward strand.
AACTCGTCCGCGAGCGGATTGGTCTTGCCGTTGTTGAAGTTCCGGTAGTCGAGTTTCAGGACGACCTGCGGATGCGGCTTGTACGAGAAGCCGACGGTGTAGAGTTTGACGTCGTGCCCCGGATCGCGCACGAACCCGCGCGGGACGTCGTCCTGGGTGTCGAAGATCTCGTATCGGAAGAACGGCGCGAGATACTGCGTGGTCTCCGGCATCACCAGAGGCAGGACGTCGTAGGCGATCTCGCCGTAGGCGCCGAACTGGTTCGAGCCGATCGTCTCACCGAGGGCGCGACTGATCACCGCGGCGTCGTCGATGTGCGTGAGGACGCCGAGGGCCCGCAGCCAGAGGCCGTGGTACTGGAATTGCGCGTGCGCGTCGCCGACGAGCGTGAACGCGTTCGGCTTGCTCCCATCGAAGTCTTGATTCTGGCCGGACGCTCCCGCCCATCCGGAGACGCCGACGAGCGCGCCGCCGTTGGCGTAGTCGATCCGGAGGGTGCCGGCGAGATCGTCGGCGAACGCCCGGTTGCCCTGCCCGCGTCCCTCGCGAATGCTCTCCTCGGCGCTGAAACCGCGCGCGTTCAGGCCGTTCAGGACGTAGCCGCGGTAGGTGAGGCCGGGCGCGAGCTCGCCGAAGATGCCGATGCCGCCCTCACGCCACGTCGTCGGCAGCAGCCGCGACTCCACCTCGGGGCGCGCGTTGCCGAAATAAAAGGGCGGCTCGTGCATCTCGTTGAGGAAGCCCATCGGAACGAGCACCAAACCGGCGCGGACGTTCAACTGCTGCCACAAGAGAAAGTCGAGGTAGGCGAACTCGACCTCGACGGCGCCGCTCTCGGCGGCGACGGTGTCCTCGCCGATCAGCGCGTTCTCGAACTCGATCTCGGAGTTGAGCAGGATCCAATCGTTGAACTTGTAGCCGGCGTAGAGGACGAAGCGCTCGAGATCGAACTGATCGTGCTCGCCGCGCTGGTCGCTCACCGGCTTGCTGTAGTGGAACTCGCCGTAGCCGCCGATCGAGAGGCCGCGATCGAGCTGGTAGACCTTCGACGCCGCGGGTCCGAGGCCGTAGGCGCTCTTGTACTCTTTCGCCTCGGGCAGCGTGAGGCTGCTCTTCAAGCGCTCGACCTCGGTCGCGATCACGCCGATCTTGCGATCCTGCTCGGCGACGGCCGGCGCCTGCGCCGGCGGCGTTGCCGTCGCGGCGGCGGGCGCGGCGGCGCGTTCCTCCTCCAGCGCTTTCAAGCGCGCACGCAGCTCGTCCATCTGACGCTGCATCGACTGGAGTTGCTTCTCGTACGCCTCGATGCGCGGATCACTCTGCGCGGCGTGAACGACCGGGGTGAGCGTCGTGCTCATGACCGCCGCCGCCAGCGCGCCGGCCAGGACTCTCGATGCTTTCATGGGCTTCCTCCTACTCGTAGTCTTCGTTGAGCGCCCGCAGGAACGCGGCGACGTCGTCGACGTCGCCCGGCGTGAGCGCGATGCGCGCGAGCTCGGGATCGGCGTTGCGGATCTGACCGGCACGCGCCGAGTCGGACGTGGTCGCGTAGGCGCGTAGCACCTCCTCGATCGTGTCCTTTTCTCCCGAGTGGGAGTACGGCGCCGACTGGCCGAGCGAGCGCAGCCCGGGCGTCTTGAAACGCGCGAGCGACGCCGCGAGCAGCGTCTCGCGTGCGCAGGTCGGATCGGACGGATCGTCGGCGCGGCAGAGGACGCTGGTGATCGCGGCTTGCGGCCGCGGCAGCGCCGCGTTCGCGTAGACGTTCCACAGGCCGAGGTCGGCGCGCAGCGGATCGTCCTTCGTCGGCGGGGCTCGGAAGCGGCCTGCGGCGCGCGGGAAGCTCTCCGATGGCGGCAGAAACGCCGCGGGCGCGGCGTCGCGCTCGGCGAGCGTCGGCACGGCGAGGGCGGCGAAGGCGCCGGCACCGTGGATCGCGTCGTAGTCGGCTTGCGACACGCCGGTGTTGTGGAAGCGGAAATCGGTGAAGGTCGGTGCCGCGTGGCAGGCGATGCAGTTCCCGATGCCGCCGCGCGCGACGTCGACGTCGCCGGACGCCGGCGGCTCGGCGAGGAACGTCTCGAGGCCCGCGAGCTCGCGCGCGCCGAAGACAAAGATCTGGTCGTGGTGGACGAAGTGGCTCTCGTCCGCCGTCACCGTCTGAAGAGACGGGTTGCCGGCGACGAGGCCGTGCAGGCGCCAGCTGTAGTCCCGCGCCGACTCACCCTCCGCCGGCGTTCGCGGCAAGCCGTTCTTCCGCAAGAAGAGATCGTAGGGGCTGCCGTCGAATTCGCCCGACGCGTCCTGCGCGAAGACCAACGACTCGACGTAGGCGCCGATGATGCGCGCCACGGCGGCGAGGACCTCCCCGTCGCTCGCCGCCGTCACGTCGATGCGAAAGCTCTCCGGCAGGCGAAACTCCTCCGGGATCGTCGCGCTCGTGCCCGCGAGCAAGACACCGTAGGGCAGACCGCCGAACTCCCCCGCGAGGTCGCCCTTGCCGTCGTCCTCGCGAATGACGCGCGCGACGTGGCTGACGGCGATGGCGCGCTCGTCGGCGAGCCAGCCCAGGTTCCGTCCGGTCAGCGTGTCGTGCACCAGGTCCTCGGTGCTCGCGAACTCGCCGTCGAGATGGAGGAGGAACGCGCCGCTGCGCGGCAGCGTCGCGTTCACCAATGCCGGGCTGTTGCGCTCCGTCGTCGTCCGCCCGTCCGCGCGCGGGGAGACCGGGCTCCGCCGCGTGAAGTCCGCGTAGGTCCGCACGCCGCCGCCGCGCACGCCATTTTGCTCGTCGACGAGATGACAGACGCGGCAGTTCATCGACGTCCCCGCGAACGGTCCGGGCAACGGCAGCTCGAGGGTCTCGGTCTTCCCGACGGTCGGATCGCCGAGCTCGAGCGGCGCGTTCACGTCGTCGCCGACCATCCGGGTCGCGAAGAACTCGGCGAAGCGGGTCTCCAAGAAGAGCCGCTCACCGACCGCGACCTCGGCGGGATCGGGCACCTCGGCGGGACGCGGGCCGACGCCTCCGTCCCCGCTGCATCCGGCCGTCGCGATCAGTGCCAGCGCGATTAGTGCGCGCCGGAGCGCGACGTCGAGCTTCACTTCAGTGGGTATGCGGTGTCGCGGGCATGCCCGCCGCGCGCGCCGTCACGAATTCTGCGGCCCGGGTGACCACGGTCGCGACCGCGAGGAACTCGTCCTCGGCGAGATGAAGCGTCACCGCACCTGAACATCCGAACCGCGATCGCCGGTGACGATTGTTGCGACGGGAGCATGATCGACCTCCAGGGCGTTTGAGAATGAAAGTGAGAATCATTTTCATTTGAAGGTGTCAAGCGCGGACGGAGGTCCGCAAGTACGGGTGAAGTGGAACGATCGTCGCAGGTGACCGCGCGCTCAGCGGCCGATGAGGGCGCGGACGCGGACGGGCAGGCGACTGCGTTCGCGGCGCTCGCGCAGGCCGAGCGCGTCACAGCGCTGGAGGTAGCGCTCGACCGCGTCGGCGGTGAGGCGGCCGACGGCGCGGCAGCCGGCGGCGATCTGATCGCGCGCCGTGCCGCCGCCTGCCAGCAAGATCAGTGGCTCGACCAGCTCGGTGCTGGCCGCGATGCCGAACAGCGTGTGCTCGGTGCGGTCGAGGTAATCCTCGAGCTGCGCCGCTCGGTGTGGCTGGTGGGCGAGGACGTAGCGCGCCTGGCCCATCCCGAAGGCGAGCTCGCGACCGGTGTCTTGCAAGCAGAGGCGGAAGAGCTTGGCGTCGAGCGGGAGTCGCGCGTGCGCCGACGCGAACTCGAGCACGCTCGCGACCAGCGACGCCAACATGACGTTCATGGCGAACGACGCTTCCGGGAAGGTCTCCGCGAAGAGGATCTCCTTGAGCGCCTGCTCTGCCGTCGCGCTGGCGCGCTTCAAGCCCTGCCCGCCCGCAAGGGCGCGCTTGCGGAACACCTCGACGTGGCGCGCCTCGTCGATCATCTGCGCGCAGAGGTAGCTCTTCAGCTCGAGGAACTGCTGGTTGATGGCGAAGATCCAGCGCGACGGCATCTCCATCGTGACCAGCGCGATCTCGTCGAGGACGGTGCAGAGCTGCGCCATCGCGGCCTCGAGCGGGTGCGGCATGGTCGCGCTCGGCAGCGTGCTCCAGTCGAGGTCGATCGCCGGCACCCAGCGCCGCGTCTTCGACTCCTCGTAGAGCTCGGCGACGTTCTCCGCCCACACGTCGCTCTTGCGATTGAGCGTGTAGCCCATGTCGGGCAGCTTCCCCCAGATCTCCGCGCCGCGCGCGACCATGCTGTACTTGTCGCGCACGAACTCCGGAATCTGATCCCACCCATACGAGCCGAGATTGCAGTCGCGATAGGTGAGGCCGCGCCGCGGATCGCCGACCTGCGCCCGCACCCGCTCCGTCTTGGCGTCCCACCACGAGAGCGTGAGATCACCCGACATGATGCGCTGGGTGAGCGCCATCAGCTCCTGGTCCTCGAAGTAGTCGCGATCGGCGAAGTACGCCATGGCGTGTGCGGCGCGACCGAGGGGCGGGCGCTCAGCGCGTCCGCAGACCCATCGACGCGAGCTGCGCCTGGCCGAGCTCGAGCGCTTGGTGGAGCTTCGAGCGCGTGCGGCGCTCGGGGAGGCCGCACTTGTCGAGACGCTCGAAATACTCCTCGACCTGCTTCACCTGGAATTGGATCGTGATGCGGCAGCCCTGCTCGATGTTCTCCTTCTTCATGCCTTTGCCGGACAGAATGATGAAGGGCTCCATGACCTCGACGGCGTAGCCGCCGCCGAAGACGAAGTTCTCGGCCTCGTCGAGGTGTTTGTGGATGATCTCGCGCTTCTCGGGAAAGTGGTCGAGGACCCACTTGAGATGCTGCATGCCGTAGCCGACGTGACGGGCCTCGTCCTGCATCACCAGGCGGAAGAGCTTCTTGTCGCCGTCGGTCGGTGCGATGTACTCGCTGAAGCGGAAGAGCGTCAGCACCATGCCCTCGGCCTGCAGGTGCAGGGTCGTCGACGACTCCGCGAAGCTGTCGGCGTCGCGCAGGAACTTGAGGTTCACCTCGTTCTGCGGGCTCGCCTTCATGAGACCGTAGCCGGTCGTGAGCGCGCGCTTGCGGAAGACCTCGGCGTGCCGCGCCTCGTCCATCGCCTGCGTCGCGATGAAGTTCTTCACCTCGAAGAAGTCCGCGTTGAGACGACCCATCCACTTCGCGGGTACGTCGGTCGCGATCATCTCGACCTCGGTGAGAAACGTGAGCAGCTGCGCGTAGGCCCTGGCGATGTCGTCGGGGAGCTCGTGCGCGGCGAGCTCCGCCCACGGCACGTCGGTCGTCGCGTTCCACTGCCGCGACATCGCCTCCTCGTAGTAGCCCTCGACGTTGTAGGCCCAGACCTCGCTCTTGCGGTTCACCTCCGCTTGCAGATCGGGACAGCCGTCGGGAATCTCCGCGCCGCGCGGCGCGAAGCTGCGGTTGGCGCGGGTCAGCTCCGGCATGGTGCTGTAGCCGTAGCCGGGCACGTCGAGATCGCGGAAGGTGAGCCCGCGGCGCACGTTCTGCGGCTTGCATTCCACCTGCTCGGTCGCCGCGTCCATCCAGGAGAGATCGAGCTCACCCGTCCGCAGCGTGTACTGCCAGCGGTCGTCGAAGTCCTGGTCGTCGTGAAAATCGTTGGTGCTGAGGTAGCTCATGCGCGGGCTTCCTCGGCGATGATGCCGTCGAGCTTCGCGGCGAGGTTGAAGAACTCCTGCACGCTCTCGGCGAAGCGGTAGAGCTTGTCGTGGCCGTCCGGGTCGTCGTAGCGAAGCGTCAGCGTTTCCCCGAAGTGCGTAAGCGTATTGATGGTGTGCGCGACGTCGGCCCCGTCGTGCGCGCGGATGTTCTCGAACATCTCGCGCCACGCCGCCCTCTTCCCTTCCAGCACGAAATCGACCCGGAACGGCGTGAAGTTCGGCACCCGCTCGGCGAGCGTGCACTCGAAGACCTCGAACGCGAGCACGTAGAGCTGCTCGGCGCCGTCGTCGACGTCCGGCATGACGCGGATACCGATCGTCACGTCGAAGAACCCGAGACGGCGAAAGCGCTCGTGCGCCGCCTGCATCAGCGCGGCGAGCGCCTGGAAGAACGCTTCGGAAGGGAACGTGACGGTCATGAGCGCTCGTCATTATGCAAACGCGCTCGTCGAAGCGTCAAGGCACGACTCACCGAGCCGACGGCGTCGGCGCCAACCGGAACCCGACTATCGATCGGCGGATACATTCTGTGATCGCGATTTCATAGCCGCGACTGTCTTGGCCGGCCGATCACCGGCGTTTTCAGCCGCTTCCGTCGAGGCGCGATGCGCCGGGCGACGGCACAGCGGTTGCTGACGCACGCAGACACCCACCGCAGCGGATCCTGACGCGCGCGTCATGATCGCGCGTCCGGTCCGAAAGGAGGTGCGTTGATGACGTAGCGCCGAGATCGCTCGTCCTGTCCGAGCAACACGTCTGAAATTCTCAACCCAGGCAATCAAGGAGGACCGCCATGCGATACCTGACCGCCGCGGCGACAGCCGCATCACTCTTCCTGGTGGCAGCGTCCAGCTACGCCACCACCTGCACCGTCGGAGGCTTCACGTACACCTGCGAGTACAACTGTACTGGCACCGCACTTTGCCAGGCTCCCGCCAGCGGCTGCGACCTCAATGGTGACGGCCTCTGCGTCATCTGCGGCGACAGCGCCGACAACTTCCTCCGTGGGACGAACGGCAACGACGTGATCTGCGGCTTCGACGGCAACGACCGCATCATCGGCCGACCAGCGACCAGCGCGACCGGCGGAAACGACATCATCGACGGGGGCGCCGGTAACGACATCCTGACCGGCGGCTCGGGCGATGATGAGATCTACGGCGGAGACGGCGACGACGTGCTCTTCGGCGGTCGGGGGAATGACACGCTGGTCGGCGGGAACGGCAACGACGCGCTGCAGTCCGCGAACAACTTCGCGGGCGCGTCGTCGACATACTCGGTCAATCTCTGCGGCGGCCCCGGCGACGACATACTTCAAGGACTGGGCTTCGGGCACCAGTGCATGGACGGCGGCGACAGCGGTCCCGCCGGCGACGAATGCGAATACGACGCTCCCACGTCGGGGGCTACCGCGAAGGACGTCGGGACTGCACGTCACTGCGAGTACATCCCGTTCGGGAGCAGCCCCCTGCTCGCGATCCAGCCGCCGTGCGGCTGTCAGTGATTTGAGGACGGATGCGGCGGGGGTCGAACACAATGTCGCCCCCCGCCGCGCGGGTGAGATCGGGGGGCCGGTGGACGCCCCGCAACCCCCCCCCCCCCGCACGCACCCCCC
>JBGPIT010000199.1:0-9216 GCA_041485125.1 Binatia bacterium
CGGAACCACACCTCGAGCGAGAGCCAGCGAAAGACCATTTCGCCGATCCCGTCGTCGCCGCGCGCGAGCCGCGTCAGCGCGGCATCGAGGTGCGCGACGTCGAAGATGCCGCGGCTCCGTGCCGCCTGCGACAGCAGCAGCGGGCGGACCTGGTCGTCCATGCACGCCCGCAGCCATTCGCCGACCGGCGTCGCGAATCCGACCTTCTGGGTGCGGGCGACGATCTCGGGCGGCAGCACGCCCCGCAACGCCCGCTTGAGGACGACCTTCGACTCGCAGCCGTCGAACTTCTGGCGCGGCGGCAGCCCGAACACGAACTCGACGAGGCGGTAGTCCATGAACGGCAAGCGCGACTCGAGCGAGTGCCCCATGCTGATCGCGTCACCGAACTTGAGCAGATGCGGCAGGACGTCGCGCGCGTGGTCGCGGTAGAGGATGTTCGTCAGCCGGTCGGGAAAGGGCCGCTCGAGCGGCGTCCCGTCCGAGCGCGTGACGTGCGCTGCGAAGTCGGCCGCGATGACGCCATACTTGATCTTGGCCCGTCGCGGCGACCGGTCGATGAACGGAAACGCCTTCGCAGCCAGGTTGCGGAACGGACCGTGACCGTGCCGCCGGTAGGTCTGGAGCGATCCGCGCGCGAGCCGCCGGATCGTCGGCGCGAGACCGCGCGGCGTGACGCTCTCGATCTCGTCGCGGACCCAGGGCGCGAAATACTTGTAGGTGTAGCCGGCGAGCATCTCGTCACTGCCCTGCCCTTCGAGGACGACCTTCACGTGGCGCGCGGCGAGCGCCATGAGCTGCCAGCGCGCCATCACCTGCGAGGTCAGCGCGGGATAGTCCATGTGCCACACCACGCGCTCCAGATCGTCGACGAGGCGGATCGGGCGGTACTCGCTCGGGTGGAACTCCGCCCCGAAGCGCCGCGCCACCAGCTCGGCATAGCGCCGCTCGTCGAAGGGCGTGCCGGGAAACTCGGCGGTGAAGACCTTCAGCGTGGCGTCGCCGACGTGGCGCCGCGCCAGCGCCGTCACCGCCGTCGAGTCGACGCCGCCGCTGAGCGCGATCCCGACCGGCACGTCGCTCCGCAGCCGGAGCCGTACCGCATCGTCGAGCAGCTCGGCGAAGGTCTCCTCGGGGCGCGCGTAGTCGTAGGCATGCGACGCGTCGGTGTAGTCCCAGTAACGCGCCCGCTCGACGCCGCCGGCCGAGACCAGGAGATTCTGCGCGGCGGGCAGACGCTGCACGCGCGCGAAGAACGTCTCCTCGCCGTGACAGAGCGCGCCCGGTGCGAGAAACGCGCGGACGACGCCGTGATTCGGCACCGCGAGGCCGTCAACGGCGCGAAGAATTGCCTTGATCTCGGAGGCGAACACGAACACGTCGTCGTCGAGAAAATAGTAGAACGGCTTCACCCCGAAGCGGTCGCGCGAGCAGAAGAGCCGCCGCCGGCGTTGATCCCAGATCGCGAGCGCCCACATGCCGTTGAAGCGCCGCACGCAGCTCGGCCCCCAGGCGTCGTAGGCGTGCAGCACGACCTCGGTATCCGAGCTCGACGCGAAGCGATGACCGGCCGCCATGAGCTCGCGCCGGAGCTCGACGTGGTTGTAGATCTCGCCGTTGAAGACGAGGAAGAGGTCGCGCCGCTCGTTCGCCATCGGCTGGCGCGCGGCGGGAGAGAGATCGACGATCGAGAGCCGCCGGTTTCCGAGCAGCACGTCGCACCGGCCCTCGAAACCGACGTCCTGCCCGAGGGCGCAGCGGCCGTCCCGGCTGTCGAGGAGCAGGTAGCCGTGATCGTCGGGACCGCGGTGGACGAGCGCATCGGTCATCGCCTGCAGGCGGAACGGGTCGGCGGCGTCAATGCCGCGCCGCCGGAGTATGCCCGCTATCCCGCACACGATCGTCGCCCGCGCGCTTCCTACCAGAGAAGCCGCCCCGGTTGCATTCGAACCTGCCGCGGTGCCTGAATCCGCCGGCGTCTTTCGTCGCCGATTCGGGTAGAGTACTGATCAGTGAGAGGAGAGCCCATGAAAGAGTGCCTGAATTTCTACATCGACGGGAAATGGGTCGCACCGGCACAGCCGAAGACCCTCGACGTGATCGATCCCTCGACGGAGCAGCCGGTCGGACGGATCAGCCTCGGCGGCGCAGCCGACGTGGACAAAGCCGTCGCCGCCGCACGCCGCGCCTTCGAGACGTACTCGCGTACCTCGCGCGAGGAGCGCGTCGCGCTCCTCGAGAGGATCGCCGGCGCGTACCAAGGCCGGCTCCAGGAGCTCGCCGAGACGATCTCGCTCGAGATGGGCGCGCCGATGTGGCTCGCGAAGGCCGCGCAGGCACCCTCGGGCCTCGCGCACCTCATGCAGGCGCTCGAGATCCTCAAGACGTATCCGTTCGTCGAGAACAAGGGCACGACGCGCATCTTGAAAGAGCCGGTGGGGGTCTGCGGCTTCATCACGCCGTGGAACTGGCCGGTCAACCAGATCATGTGCAAGGTCGCGCCCGCGCTCGCGGCGGGCTGCACGATGGTGCTGAAGCCGAGTGAGATCGCGCCGCTCTCCGCGATCGTCGTCGCGAACATCCTCCACGACGCCGGTGTGCCGGCGGGCGTCTTCAACTTGGTGAACGGCGACGGCCCGACCGTCGGCGCCGCGATGTCGGCGCATCCCGGCATCGACATGATGTCCTTCACCGGCTCGACCCGCGCCGGCATCCAGGTCGCGAAGGCCGCCGCCGACACGGTGAAGCGCGTCGCGCAGGAGCTCGGCGGCAAGTCGGCGAACATCATCCTCGACGACGCCGACATCGAGCGCTCGGTGAAAAACGGCATCCGCAGCCTCGTCACCAACAGCGGCCAGTCCTGCAACGCGCCGACCCGCATGCTGGTACCGCGGAACCGCCTCGCCGAAGTAGTGGCCGCCGCCAAGGCCGCGGCCGAGGCGGTCACCGTCGGTGATCCCCGCACCGAGGGCATGACGATCGGACCGGTCGTCAGCAAGACGCAGTTCGAGAAGATCCAGCGCCTCATCGAGACCGGCATCAAAGAAGGTGCCGAGCTCGTGACCGGCGGCCCCGGCCGCCCCGCGGGATTGGAGCACGGCTACTACGTCCGGCCGACGGTCTTCGCCAACGTCCGCAACGACATGACGATCGCCCGCGAGGAGATCTTCGGCCCCGTCCTCGCCATCATCCCCTACGACAACGAGGAGCAGGCGATCGCGATCGCGAACGACACGCCGTACGGGCTTTCCGGCTACGTCGCGTCGAAGGATCCCGACCACGCGCTCCGCGTCGCCTCGCGCCTTCGCACCGGCAACGTCCACTTGAACGGCGCCGGTCCCGACTTCGGCGCGCCCTTCGGCGGCTACAAGCAGTCCGGCAACGGCCGCGAGTGGGGCGAGTACGGCTTCGAGGAGTTCCTCGAGGTCAAAGCCGTGATGGGCTGCGCCGAGAGCTGACGGGCGCGCGTCACCCGTCGCCGCCTAGACGGACGATCGCCGACGCGAGCTCATCCGGCTTCGAGAAGTACGCCGAGTGGCTCGCGTCGATCGCGATCACGTCCTCGCACGGCAGCGCGCCGTGCATCCGCCGCTGCAGCGCCAGCGACACCGCACGATCCTCCGTCAGCTCGATGTAGGCACGCGGGATCGCGCCGAACCGCTCCTCGGTCGTCGCGATCGGCGTGTTCGTCGGCCCGATCGGCTCCGGCGTGAGGAGGGCCTCTGCCAGCGCAACATCATCGTCCGAGCAGTCGGCGTACGAGCGCCGCGCGGAACATCTCGCGCCGCAGCATGTCCCAGCCTTCGCTCTGGTTGATCTCGAGGTTCGGAATCACCAGCGAGTCGGTGTCGGCAAAGGCGAGCGGGATCAACGTCTCGCCGCTCGGGACGAGATACGCGGCGAGATAGACGAGGCGACGGATCTTCTCCGGCCGCGCCTCAGCGGCCTGGGTGATCGCGATCCCGCCGCGGCTGTGCGCGACCAGGACGACCGGCTCGTCGGCGGCGTCGAGGGCAGCGGTGATCGTCGCGACGTAGTCGGCCATCCCGATCGTCCCCGGCGGCCGCCAGTCCCGGCCATGCCCGGGCATGTCGGGCACGATCACGCGATGCCCCGCCGCCTCGAGGCGCGGCGTGATCTTGTGCCAGCACCAGGCGCCGTGCCACGAGCCGTGAATCAAGACGTAGGTGCTCATGAGCGTGCTCCCTTCGCGGCGCGCTCGAGCTCGAGCAGGCGCTCCTTCCGGCGCGCGCCCCAGCGATAGCCGCCGGCGGCGCGACCGCTCTTCGGCACGACGCGATGACAGGGCACGAGCAGCGCGACCGGGTTCCGCGCGCAGGCATTGGCGACCGCGCGGACGGCGCGCGGCTGGCGGATGCCTTTCGCGATCGCGCCGTAGGTCGACGTCGCGCCGTGGCCGATCCGCCGGATGGCGTCCCACACGCGCCGCTCGAACGCGGTGCCACGGACGTCGAGCGGCAGATCGAGACGCGTCGACGAGCCGTCCAGATAGGCGACGATCGCCTCGAGCCAGGCGGTGAGCTCGGCGTCGGCAGCGACGAAGCGCGCCTGCGAGAACTCCGCCCGCAGCTCGGCGTCGAGATCCTTCGCCGAGTCGCCGAAACGCACCGCGCAGATGCCACGCTCGGTCGCACCGACGAGCAGAACGCCGAGCGCGCAGCGGACCCGTGCCGTCCGGATCTGAGTGCCGCGGCCGTGATCGCGATAGGTCTTCGGCGTCATCCCGAGCTGTCGCGGCGCGGCTTCGTAGAGGCGGCTGCTCGACCCGTACCCGGCGCCGTAGAGGGCGCCCGCGATCTCGCCACCGCCGCGCACCTCGCTCTTGAATCGGCGCAGCCGGAGCGCGTCGGCGTAGGCGCGCGGCGAGACGCCGACGACGCGGGTGAACGTCCGCTGCAAGTAGGGCGCGCTCGCCCCGACGTGACGCGCGACCTCGTCGAGCTTCGGCACTTCCTCGCCGCGCGATTCGATGTAGCGGCACGCCGCCAGCACCTTCTCGCGCGCCGGATCGGGTGCCCGCGCCCCCTCGGGCCGGCAGCGCCGGCACGGCCGGAACCCCGCGGCGTGCGCCTCGGCCGCCGACGCGAAGAAGGCGACGTGCTCGGGCCGCGGCCGGCGGCTCGGACACGTCGGCCGACAATAGATGCCGGTCGTGGTGACGGCGTAGACGAACCGACCGTCGGCGCCACCGTCGCGGTTGACGACGGCCCGCCAGCGCCGATCGGCCGTGGGTGCTTCCGTCGTCATGGTCTCGGAGCTCTGTAGCATCGATTCACCTCCTGGTGTTTCGATGCAATCTGCGCCCGATGCGCGTGGGCTTCTATCCGCTTCGTGTGGTCGAAACCGCTGTGGCTCGCTCAGAAGTACCCGACCATCAAACGCCGCATCCACTCGGGGACGGTCGCGTCGGGACGATCGTCGAACGCAGGGACGTAGGGCTTGATGTCGAGCACGGGGGTGCCGTCGATCGCGTCGAGACCGCGTACGCGCAAAACGCCGCCGTCGATCGCGACGATCTCGGCGGCGGTGATGCCGATCGGGTTCGGACGGTGCTTGGCGCGCTGGCTGAAGCTGCCGACCTCCGGCATGTCGGCGCGCCCGCGCGGACGGCGCAGCAGATCGGTCGCGGGATCGAAGCTCGACTCGTGCATGTAGAAGATGATGAGCGCGTGCGAGAAGCCGTCGAGGCCGCGCAGGCCGCCGGCGTACTCGGGTCGCAGGCGGATCTCGCTCACGACGGCGCCCCAGTTCTCGTCGACGCCCTCGCGCACCGGCGAGGCGACGACCGCGATCGGCGTGAGCTCCATCAGATCTGCATCATGCCGCGCCGGGGCGTGGTCGTGCCGTAGGTTTCCGCCATGAGGGGCGCGTCCATGCTCGCCAGCACGGCACGCTGCTCGGGGATCGGGGTGCGAATCATGCGGTCCTCGAATGGCTTCAGCCGCTGGAACGCGGCGTGACCGAGCACGCGCGCGACGTATGCGGCGGTCTTCGGCCAGCGCGTGGCGTCGACGCTGAAGCGCGCGAAGGCGGCGTTCCGAAAGAAGCACGCGATCGCGACGTCGGCGATCGAGAACGCGCCGCAGGCATAGCCGTCGGCGGGGAGCGTCGCCTCGAGGTAGTCGAGGACCTGCGGCACGTCTTTCGCGAGCGTCTTCGCGACGACATCCTTGTCGGTCGGCTCGCCCCACACGAACGGCCGGATCGCGACCTGATTGAAGAGCCGCCAGATGAAGACCTCGCCCATGCGGGTGTCGGCGAACTCCTCGAGCCAGCGCGCCCGCGCGCGCGCGGCGACGTCGCGCGGGTAGAGGGCGGGCTCCGGATAGCGGTCCTCGAGGTACTGGCAGATGACCGAGGAGTCCGAGAGCGTCACCTGGTCGTCGATCAGCACCGGGATGCGGCGGAGCGGGCTCAGCGTGCCGAAGCGATCGTCACCCATGAACGGGATGATCGGATCGATCTCGTACGCGAGGCCTTTCACGTCGAGAGCCACCAAGACTTTGCGGACGTACGGCGAGAGATAGCTGCCGATGATGCGAGCCGGTGCGGCCATGCGTCGGCACTATGCGTGAGCGGACGCTACGTCAACAATCGCCGGGGACCGCGCGTCAGTACTCGAGCGCGGCGCGATCCCACTTGGCCGCGTTCGCCGCCGCCTCGTAGGTGCTCTGCAGAAACTCGAGCAGGACCTCGTCCGGTTTCGACGCGTTCCGCACCTCGTCGTAGGGCAGGACGAACTCGTGCAGGTCGTTGTTGTACGAGGCCGCCGCGGGCCGCACGGGAGCCGCGGCGAAGCCGGGCGGCTCGGGATACGCGTAGGCGTAGAACGCGGCATACGGCACGGCGTCGTTCCCGGGCCAGAAGCCGCAGCTGCTCACCTCGTGCGAGTAGGCGTCGCGCGCCACCCAATCGGGAAGGTTCGGCACGCCGCCCGGATGCTCGGGCGCGGGACGGCCGGAGAAGCGCGTGACGGCGAGATCGAAGCTGCCCCAGAAGAAATGCACCGGGCTGCACTTGCCGCGGAAGCGCGCCCGGAAGGTCTTGCAGACGCGGTCGGCCTGCGTGAGCGCGCGCCAGAACCGTTGCACCGACGCGGCGTCGTACGACGCGTGTTGACGGTCCTCCGGAAACGGAATCGCGCCTGGCACCTCGTTCGGCGTGGGGTGGATCTTCACCCGAATGCCGAGCTCGCCGAGGGTGTCGAGGACGAGCGCGTAGAACTCCGCGACCGACCGCGGCTGCAGCGGCACGACGCGCGTCTCGCCGGTGCTGGTCTGGATGACCAGCCGATGATCGATGAAATCGAAGTCGAGCTGAAACGTGCGGTCGCCGTCGGGGATCGGCGACGTCGTGAGCCCACGCGCCGTCACGTAGAGCGTGACGTGCCACGAGTGATTGACCCACGGCGTCCACGCGAGCCGGATCTTGCCGACGATCTGCGTCCACATGTGGAGGGTCGCGTAGGTGTCCTTCCAGTCGGCCAAGGGCAATGCGGGCCAGCGATCGGCGGCGACCATGCGACGTTCTCCTCGGCCACGGACGGTCGCAGAGTGATCGTGCCGTAGTCAACCTTGCTCCCGCGTCCGTCCCGTCGTACCTCTAGACGCCATGACGAACGGCACCGGCGCGCGTCTGCGCGTCGCGATCATCGGAGCGGGCTTCGGCGGCATCGCGATGGCCATCCAGCTGAAGCGCGCGGGTATCGACGCGTTCACGATCCTGGAGAAAGCGGACCGCCTCGGCGGCACCTGGCGCGACAACACCTATCCCGGCGCGGCCTGCGACTCGCCGTCTTTCCTGTACTGCTTCTCGTTCGAGCAGAAGACCGACTGGTCGCGGAAGTGGTCGCCGCAGCCCGAGATCCTCGCCTACATCGAGCACTGCGCGCGCAAGTACGACGTGCTGCCGCACGTCCGCTTCGACACCGAGGTGGAAGGCGCGCGCTTCGATACCGCCGCGGGCGTCTGGCGCATCCGGACCGAGAGCGGCGAGCAGATCGAGGCCGAGATCCT
Organism: Binatia bacterium; assembly: GCA_041485125.1. Taxonomy (GTDB): domain Bacteria; phylum Desulfobacterota; class Binatia; order UTPRO1; family UTPRO1; genus JBGPIT01. Next base: position 8,037 of record JBGPIT010000199.1, read on the forward strand.
GGTGAGCGGCACGGGCCAGCTCAATCGGCCGGCGCTCCCGCACGTCCCCGGCCTCGACGGCTTCGCGGGCGTCAGCTTCCACTCGGCGCGCTGGAACCACGACGTCGACCTGCGCGGGAAGAACGTCGCGGTGATCGGCAACGCCGCAAGCGCGATCCAGTTCATTCCGGAGATCGCGCCGCTCGCGAAGCGCCTCACGATCTTCCAGCGCAGCGCGAACTGGATGCTCCCGAAGAACGACCACGTCTACAGCGAGCGCGAGCAGCGCTGGTTCGCGCGCTTGCCGATCCTCGCCAAGCTCTACCGCTGGTGGCTCTGGACGCAGTACGAGATGCGCTTCCCGCTCTTCCGCGGCCGCCCCTTCCTCAGCAAGTACGTCACCGACATGGCCGAGAAGAACATGCGCGAGCAGGTGAGCGATCCCGAGCTGCGGACGGCGCTCGTCCCCGACTACCCGATCGGCGGCAAGCGCATCCTGATCTCGGACGACTACTACCGGACGCTCACGCGTACGAACGTCGACGTGGTGACCAGCCCGATCGACCACGTCGCCGCCGATGGGATCGTGACACGCGACGGTCGCACCGTGCCGGCCGACGTGATCATCCTCGCGACCGGCTTTCAGTCGACGACGTTTCTCGCGCCGATGGGCATCGAGGGTCTCGACGGCCAGCTGCTCCACGAGGTGTGGAAAAACGGCGCCGAGGCCTATCTCGGCATCAGCGTCCCACGCTTCCCGAACTTCTTCATGCTCTACGGCCCGAACACCAACCTCGGCCACAACTCGATCATCTTCATGCTCGAGTGCCAGGTCGGCTACGTGCTCCAGTGCATCCGGGCGTTCGAGGAGCGGAACTTGAAGTCGCTCGATCTCCGCCCCGACGTGATGCGCGCCTACAACGAGCGCCTGCAGGCCGTCCTCAACGCGACCGTGTGGGCGAAGACCGATCACAGTTGGTACAAACGTGCCGACGGCCGCATCACCAACAACTGGTCCGGGACCACGATCGAGTACTGGTGGCGGACCCGCCGGCCCGATCTGGCCGCCTACCGCCAGGAGGGGCGCGGCGGCCGCGCGCTCGACGAGGTATGGAAGAACGGCGCGGAGGCGTACCTCGGCATCACGGTCGCCGGCTTCCCGAACTTCTTCATGCTCTACGGCCCGAACACCAACCTCGGC